>QZLA01000234.1 GCA_004796375.1 Desulfobacteraceae bacterium | reverse complement strand
TACCTTTGAGGCAATGCCTTGATGTTGTGCCTCCAGATCCACCCGTGTGGCGGTTGTACTGCCCAGCCCGTCGGAGGCCAAACCGATGCAGGTAAAAAAAGCAATTAAAAGAATCAGGTATTTGCCAGATAAGAAGCCCACTTCACCGGTCTTTGCCATACCACCCCGTCACACCCATTACAAATCATTTACGGTTCAATACAACACCAAAGTGCTTTTCTAAACCATATCCGAAATGGGTTGTCAACTGCAAAAACCGGTCTGTTGAAAAATCCTACATACCCAGGATTTTTAACCCCTCCTCCACCTCGAGGTAGGTCTTGATGTCATAGGTATAGCCGGGAACGCCGATATAGATGGCCAGGCTCTCGCCTACGGCCATCAGCGCTTCTGCCAGGCGTGAATTATCCACCTCGTACAGGGTAATGGAGTGGACCCCGTCCTTGCGCTCCGTGGAGATATACGGCCCGATTTTGGTAATATAATCCGGCAGCACGGGTGCCTGGAGGAACCTGCGGGTGATCTCCTTGGCGCTTTCCGGCGGATAAATCACATTTGAAATGATGATCATAACACCTCCCTTTTATAAGTTTCAGGTTTTTTTCATGATTACCCTGTTGTACACGGACCCGCGCGACGGTGTCAATTGATATCAATGCCCCGGATCACCCATACAGTAGATCCGGCACCATAGTATCGGATATTTTAAAAAGATTTTATTGTCATACCCGGGTGACCGTATCCACCACAAAAGGGATACTGCGAAGGGCGATGCTTTTTTTCCGTATCCATACACGGACCATGGATACGGTTTCTCCCTCCAGATTGGATATGCTGGAGAGATCTTCCACAAATACAATATCATCAATATTGAACTCGTAATAAAAGGTATTTTCACTGAACGGGTCTGCGATAATGATGACCCGGCTCGGGTCATACGGGTGCTTTCGCGGGGATCCGGAAAAGGATACCATATCCTCCCTGCTGACATTGATCGGTTTCACATACTTCTGGATTTCAAGCCGTTCTTTTAGTTCGAGAAAATGACCGATTGACATAACAGCCCTCCTCTAAGGATATTGTTCAGGGATGACTCAGTATATCAAATTCTCTCAAAAACAAAAACAGCCGGTTGCCATGATCATAATCTGTCATGACAACCGGCTGAAATGGACCTGCGATTCAGCAGTATGATTATGGAGCGCTACTCGCCGAGGTAGGCCTCCCGGATTTTGGGATTATTCAGCAGGGCATCGGCATCATCCTCAAGAGAGATCTCGCCGGTTTCCATGACATATCCGCGGGCTGCCGCCTGGAGGGCCAGGTTGGCATTCTGCTCCACCAGAAGAATGGTCGTACCGTCCTCCTTGTTGATCCGCTCGATAATATCAAAGATCTGCTGTACGATGATGGGCGCAAGCCCCAGGGAGGGCTCATCCAGGAGCAGCACTTTGGGTTTGGTCATGAGCGCCCTTGCAATGGCCAGCATCTGCTGTTCTCCGCCGGATAGGGTACCGCCCTCCTGATTACAGCGTTCACCCAGGATAGGGAACATTTCATAGGCATGCTGGATATCTTTGGCAATGGCCTCTGTGTCATTGCGGTAAAATGCGCCCAGGATCAGATTTTCCTCCACGGAAAGCCTGGGGAAAATCCGACGGCCTTCAGGCACCTGACACAGCCCCAAGGTGGGCAGCTTTTCAGGCGAGACCTTGTTGATCATCCGGCCGTCATACCACACCTCGCCCTGCTCAGCGGCAATGATACCGCAGATGGTCATCAGCGTTGTGGACTTGCCTGCGCCGTTTGCCCCGATAATGGCCACGACCTCCCCTGGCATCACCCGGATAGAGACGCCTTTAAGCGCTTTGATGGACCCGTAGCCGGAGTGGATATTTTTCAGTTCAAGAATCGGTTGTGTCATGGCTGTATTATCCCTCCTTCTCTTCAGACCGGGTACCCATGCGTTTGGCCGGGATCAATCCTGCGGGCCTGAACAACATCATGATAATCATGGTGGCACCAAACACCAGCATACGATAGGCCTCAAACTCACGGAACACCTCGGGCAGGGCAATCAGGGCCATAACCCCGAGAATGATGCCCGGTATGGAACCCATTCCACCAAGAACCACCATACATAAGACCATGGCAGACTCCAGGAATGTAAAACTTTCCGGAGATACAAATTTCATGCGGGCCGCAAAGAAAGCACCGGCAAGACCGGCAAACACCGCTCCCATGGCGTAGGCCAGAAGCTTGTAAATAAATGTATTGACCCCCATCAGCTCGGCAGCCGTTTCATCTTCTCGGATCGACTCCCAGGCCCGCCCCACCCTGGAATAATTCAGCCGGTTTACACCGATGGCTGTGAAAACGGCCAGACCCAGGGCAAAATAGTAAAAGAGCTGAAGTTTTTTCACCCACATGTGTTCGAATGTCATACCATCCTCAAACACAAACCGGAACCAGCTGATGCGGTCGATGCCCAGGATACCGTTGGGCCCGTTGGTCACGGACATCCAGTTGTTGAGGATCAGGCGGATAATCTCCCCGAACCCCAGTGTCACGATGGCCAGGTAATCCCCCCTCATCCGAAGGGTGGGGTAGCCCACGATACATCCGGCAATACAGGCGGTCAATGCACACGCAGGAAGGGAGAACCAGAATCCGACGCCATACACCGTATTCAGCAGTGCATAGGTATACGCCCCAACCCCGTAGAAGGCGATATACCCCAGATCCAGCATACCGGCCAGGCCCACCACCACATTGAGCCCAAGGCCCAGACAGATGTACAACAGCACATTAATGGCCACGTCAGTGGCATACCGGTTGGTAAACTGGGGATACAGGCATGCTGCCACCAGGATGACAACAATCCATACCCATGTCGGCAGGGTATTGGAAGCGGATTTCAGGTTTGAGGAGACACCGGCCAGAGGCTTGGCAACAAAATCCAGCGCCCCGCTGTTTTTCATGACATAAATCAGCAGGCACACAAAAGACCCTGCCACGATGTAACTCCAGACCGTTACGGTTTTCTGGAAGGTAAGGGTGCCGTCCGGGTGAATGCCCAGCATGGGCCACAACAGACCCAGAAGCCACAGCATCCCTATGACATAAGATTTGATTACCTTTTTAAACTCTTGTATCATCGATATTCTCGCCCATAATTCCAGTCGGTTTAAAATAAAGTACGGCTATGAGGATAATAAACGCAAATACATCTTTGTATTCACCTGAAATATAGCCGGCACCGAAAATCTCCACCATCCCGATGATCAGCCCGCCCAGCATGGCGCCGGTGATATTTCCGATACCACCCAGTACCGCGGCTGCAAAGGCCTTGATTCCGGGAACAAACCCCATGTCATATTTGACCGATCCGTAATACAGACCGTACATGATACCGGCAGAAGCAGCCAGTCCGGCACCAATGGCAAAGGTCAGTGATATGATCCTGTTGCTGCTGATGGCCACCAGGGCGGACATGGTCTTGTCCTGGGCCGTGGCCCGCATGGCCATACCGATTTTGGTCTTGAACACCAGGATATTCAGGCCCACCAGGAGTGCCGCCGTCAGGGTAACGATGGTCACCTGAAGATAGGAGACGGATATCATGCCAAAATCAAAACGTCCCTGGAACAACTCACTGGGATAGATGGCATCGTATACCCCCTGGGTCAGCATCATCCCGTTGGACAGGAAAATGGACATCCCAAGGGCAGACAGCAGGGCGGACAGCCTGGACTGCTTTCTCAAAGGTTTATAGGCAATTTTTTCGACCCCGATGGCAAGGTAGGCACAATAGGCCATGGCAATCATAAAAGAAGCGGTCAGGCAGATTATCGGATGGGATTCCATGTAACCCACCCCGGCAAAATAGGCCAAAACAATGGCCCCGATATAGCCGCCAGCGGCAAAAAACTCACCGTGGGCAAAGTTGATCAGCTGGATGACCCCGTATACCATGGTATAGCCCAGTGCGATCAGCGCATACATCCCGCCGAGGGTTAAACCGTTTATCAGCTGCTGAATAAAATATTCCATAAATTTTGTCTTATTTCCTGCGTTCCTTCGGTAGATAAAACGATGCGGCGGACCTTTGTAAAGGTCAGCCGCATCACGAGTGAATCAAATTACTTGATCAGGCCGTTCTTGGGCTCCCAGTAGGGTACAAACTGGTCACCAACAACCTTGAATGCAATATAGGAAGAACCGGAATCACCGTTTGCTTTAAACTTCACATGCTTGGCAACGCCCGGGTAATCCAGCTTCATCAGCTCAGCCTTAACCTTTTTCGGGTCTGTAGAGCCAGCCGCCTTGATCGCTTTCAGCAGAGAGGTACATGCATCATAGGCATAGGTGGCATAGGCAGCAATCTTTCCATACTTGGGTACATATCTTTCCTCAAACGCTTTGTATTCCGGTGTAGAGGAATCGGTGTATCCGTAGGTCAAGTATACGCCCTGGGCAGCGTCTTTGGCCACTTCCATGTACTTGGGCTGGAAAACCGCGTCCTGGGTAACGATCTGGGAATTCATGCCCAGACGTTTGGCCTGGAGCGTCATCATGGCTGCCGGAGAGTACCCCTGCAGAGACATGTAGAAGATATCCGCTTTTTTCTGTTTCGCCATGGTCAGGACTGCTGAGAAGTCCTTGTCACCCTGGTTGACATGCTCGTGGGCAACCACATCAATGCCCAGTGCTTTGGCAGCTTTTGAAACGCCGTCAGCCAGACCCTGGGAATAGGTGGTTTTGTCATCAACGATAAAAATAGATTTTGCACCCAGTGATTCTTTCATGAACTTGGCTGCAGCCGGTGCCTGGTCATCATCACGTCCGCACATCCTGAACATGTAAGGCAGGCCTCTGTCGGTAACCTTTTCATTGGTGGACGCCGGGGTAATCATGATAATGTCTTCTTCATCCAGAACTTCAGATGAGGGGATGGTGGAAGAGGAGCAGTATGCGCCTACAACGCCAACCACTTCAAGGTTGATCAGCTTGTTGGCGGCAGCAACGGCCTGGCGGGGATCGCAGGCGGTATCCTGTGCAAACAGCTCAATTTTGTCATAACCGGGAATGCCGCCCTGCTCCATGAATACGTCAATCGCAGTCTGGGCGCCATTTTTAATGTCAGTACCATCAGAAGCATACGGTCCTGTCAGCGGGCTCATGGAACCGATTTTCAGGGTCTTTGCAGACACTGCGCCAAGAAGAAACGGAACCATCATGAGTCCCATTGCCAAAATTGTTAACGCTTTTTTTCTCATCTTTTCCTCCTAAAAGTTATTGGTTGGCAGGTTGACCCAGGTACGCCTCGATGACTTTGGGGTTATTTTGAATTTCCTGAGAATCCCCCTCCGCAATCTTGACGCCGTGGTCAACACATACAATATGATCACACACTCCCATGACGACTTTCATGTCATGCTCCACCAGAAGTACGTCTATACCGAGTTCTGATATGCGTGAGATATCCTTCATCAACTCCGAGGATTCCGAAGGGTTCATCCCGGCTGCCGGCTCATCCAGCAACAGCACCTTCGGTTCCGATGCAATGGCACGTGCAATTTCAAGCCGCCGCTGCAAACCATACGGCAGGCTGGAGGCCACATCATCCGCATACTTATCTACCCCCATGAAGGCCAGGGCCTCCAGTGCCTTTTCACGGATGAATGCTTCTTCGCGTTTCTGAGAACGGGTTCTGAGCAATGAACCGACGACCCCTTTACCCGACCTGCAGTGCCTGGCCACCATGGCATTCTCGACCGCTGTCATGGCTGAAAACAGACGGATGTTCTGAAAGGTTCTGGCAATGCCCTTTTCAAATATCACGTAAGGCCGCTTACCTAAGATACTTTCCCCGTCAAACACCACATCGCCTTCAGATGCCTGGTATACACCGGTCAATACGTTAAACACCGTCGTTTTCCCTGCACCGTTGGGCCCGATCAGCCCAACGACCCTGCCGTCACCAATGGTGAAACTCAGGCTGGATAATGCCAGCAGACCGCCAAATCTAACACTGATATTTTTAAGCTCTAAATGTGCCATACCCCTTTTATATCCGTTTATGGTTAACCCTGCTAAAATACTGAAAACGCGCCAATACAGCCCAACACCGCTTGCTGTAGCCCATATGCAGTGGATTGTCAACCAAAAAAAATTCCCTGAAACAGCCCTGAATTACACAGAGTCAACCCTGGCAAAGGGATTCACTTTTTTAAATGGTCTAACCATCACAACCCCTTGCTCGACCAATATTTACTTTATAGAAACAAAACCTTTACATTTATATTGACTTTAATACAACATGCAGGTATATCATGAATATATGAACAGACCGCATTTGACAGACAAGCAGAAGAAACTGCTGGATTTTCTAAAAACCAGTATCGAAACCACGGGTACGTCTCCCAGCCTGAGGACCGTTGCCGCCGCCCTGGATATCAGCCATGCCGCCGTGGCCCAGGGCCTGAAAACCCTTGAAACCAAATCCTATATCCGGAGAGACGGCCGCTACAGCCGGACCATCCACATCCTCAATCCGGCCGGAGAGTTGTCTGGGACCCAGCGCCAGAAAAGTGTCCCCATCATCGGTCAGATCACGGCGGGACTGCCCATGTATGCCCAGCAGGAGTGGGCCGGCAGCGTGGTGGTGGATGGCCAGCTGTTTCAGGGAAATGATCTGTTTGCTCTGGAGGTCACGGGCGACTCCATGAAGGATGCCGGCATCCTGGACAGGGATCTGGCCATCTGTAAGCCCCGCCAGTATGCCCGGGACAAGGAGATTGTCGTGGCCCTGATCCGTCATGAGGAAGCGACGGTTAAACGGTTTTTCCTGCACCGGAATCACATTGAACTGCGCCCGGAGAATCCGCTCTTCGCCCCCCAGGTTTACGGGTTTGACGAGGTCCTGATCCAGGGCAAGGTGGTCGGTATCATCCGGGGACCGGGATGGGAGCTGTAACGCCATGGAACAGCAGCATGAAAACGAATGCCGTATATTCACCGGGACCAGCGGATACTCATATGCCGAATGGATCGATGCCGGGTTTTATCCCAAAGGCACCCACTCTTCGAACATGCTCCCGGAATACGCCCGTTTCTTTACCGCCACAGAACTGAACTACACCTGGTATCAGATGCCCAAAGCCCCGGCCGTGGAACGCATGCGCACCCGCGTCCCCCACACCTTCCGGTTTGCCGCCAAACTGACCCGGACCATGACCCATGAAATCAAACCGGAATCATGGAAATCCCAGGTGACCCAGTACCGCCAGGGCATCTCCCCCTTAATCCGTTCCGGACAGCTTCTAACGGTCCTGATCCAGCTGCCGCCCTATTTTACAAGGACCCCGGAACACCGTAGCTACCTGGCCGCCCTGCTGGACGAACTTGCCGACCTCCCCCTGGCCGTGGAGTTCCGCCACGACTCCTGGGCATGTGACAAGGTCCTGTCTGAACTTGAGCGGCGAAAGGTCACCCTCGTGGCCGTTGATGAGCCCTCCCTGCCCCACCTGTTTCCTGCATTGGACGCCGTTACCAACCCGGACCTGTTCTACGTCCGGTTCCACGGCAGGAATGCCAAGGGCTGGCGGTCCGGGAACATGCAGAAACAGTTTGACTACGACTACGCTGACACCGAACTTGAGGATTGGATCACGCGGCTCATCACACCCATGATCGAGAAAGCCGAGACCGGGGGCATTTTTTTCAACAATCATGTCCGGGGGCAGGCACCGAAAAATGCCCTGCGCCTCATTGCCATGCTGGTCAAAGCCGGCAAGACTCCCACGCCCGAAACCGGCCCTGACCTCCCATCCGGAATCCTTCCCGGCATCGACCCGGAGAACAGATCATGGAAAGCACCATCATCCACCTGAACATCGCGGATTTTGCCGTAGCTGTGGAGCGGTGTGCCCAACCCGGGCTGAAGCGCCGCCCCTTGATCATCGCCCCTCCAGGTGCGGCCAGGGCCGTGGTGTATGACATGAGTGAAGAGGCGTTCCAACAAGGCGTCCGCAAAGGCATGCCCCTGGGCCGTGCCACCCGGATCTGCCGTGACGCCACCGTGCTTCCGCCGATGACCCAGCGGTATGAGTTGGCCATGAGAGACCTGATCAAACGGACCCTGGCCTACTCTCCCCGCGTGGAATCCGGATCAGACGACGGCCACCTCTTTGTGGATGTCACCGGAACCAGCCGTCTGTTCGGGCCGCCCGTGGATGTGGCCTGGCGCCTGAACCGGGAGATGAAGAAGGATTTTTCCCTGGACCCGGTATGGTCGGTGGCATCCAATAAACTTGTTGCCAAGGTGGCCACCCGCCTGGTCAAGCCTGTCGGTGAATATATCGTGGGGGCCGGCGAAGAGCAAAGTTTTTTATCGCCTTTGCCATTGGGTCTGATCCCCGGCTTTTCTCCCAAAGACCTGGTCCGGTTCAAAGAATTCAACCTGACCCGGGTATCCCAAGTCCGGGCGCTGGATGCCCACCAGCTGGAGATCGTTTTTGCGACCCGGGCCACCCTGATTTTCGAACTGGTCCGGGGGGTCGACCGGTCCCCGGTGCTGACGGCCCATGAGGATCAAACGATTCAGGAAGATTATGAGTTTGCCGATGACACCAACAGGGCAAGCGTTCTGAAGCAGGCCCTCTACCTCATGATTGAACGGGTCTGCAGGCGGCTTCGATCCATGTCGCGCCATAGCGCAGGCATGCGCCTGATCCTGTTCTACACTGACGGTATCCGCCATGACGGCAATCTTCGCCTGCACACCCCCACTGACACCGATATGCAGATGTTTGAAGCCTGCCAGGTCTTATTGGCAAAAACCTGGAAACGGCGCACCCGGATCCGCCACATGCGTCTGATCTGTACCCGGACCACTCCCTGTCAGACCCAGATGTCCCTGTTCCCGGCAGATCCCAAACCCGCCCGGCAACAGGGACTGATCGCTGCCATGGACCGCATCCGGGACCGCTTCGGTGACAACGCCGTCATGCCGGCCCTGGCCCTTCCGGCCTGATACCCCAATGATCCCACTGACCGTCAGATCCCACTATTCGCTCATGTGGGGTATTCCGTCTGTCAAGACACTGTGCCGCCAGGCCAGGCGCCTGGGCTACAAACGGATGGCCCTGACCGACACGGACAATCTTTATGGGTTATGGCCCTTTATCAACACTTGCAGGCGAATGGGTCTTGAGCCCATTATCGGGGCGGAACTAACCGATCCTGTGACGCCGTTGCGGGCGGTCTGCCTGGTCAAGACCCCTGAAGGTTATGCCAACCTGTGCCAGTTGATTTCACGCCGGCATACCGAAGCGGCGTTTTCCCTTTCCGCCCGGCTGCCTGAATTTGCAAAAGGGCTTGTGGTACTGACCCAGAACCCGGACCTGCTTGGCACCTGGCATGGGCAGGGCGTGGATGTCGCTGCAGCGCTTCCCAGAAAACCGCTGCACAGAAACCATCCCCTGGTGACTGCAGCCCGGCAGTGCCGCAGGCCGCTGGTGGCCACCCCCGGCAGCTTCTTTTTGGACAGCAAGGACCATTTTATCCACCAGATCCTGCGGGCCATTGACAACAACACTGCTCTGTCCCGGCTGTCCGCCAGGGATATGGCGCCGACAGACGCGCTCTTACAATCGCCCTGCCATTATAAACAACGGTTTGCCACCATGCCGGACGCCGTGTTAAATTCCGAGTATATCGCGGAGAAACTTGAATTCCAAGGACCTGAATTCGGTATCGTCATGCCGCCGATGACCGCCCAAAGCGATCAATCCCCGACCGCTCTTTTACTGGAACGGACCTTGGCCGGTGCACACAAGCGGTATGAGACCCCCCTGCCGAACCGGGTCAGGAAACGGATCCATTATGAGCTTGGGATCATTGAGGAAAAACGATTCTGCGAATATTTTCTCGCTGTACAGGATATTGTCGCAAGAAGCAGCAGGATCTGCGGCCGGGGCTCGGGCGCCGCTTCCATTGTTGCGTATTGCCTGGGCATCACCAATGTCTGCCCAGTCAAGCACAACCTCTACTTTGAACGCTTTTTAAACCCGGGACGAAAAGATCCACCGGACATCGACATCGATTTTGCCTGGGATGAACGGGATGACATCCTGGAGTTTGTTCTTGAGAAGTTCAAGCACCACGCCGCCATGGTATCCAGCCATGTCCTGTTTCAGCCCAGAATGGCCGTCCGGGAGGTCGCCAAGGTATTCGGGCTGCCCGATGGAGAGATCGGACGGATATCCAAACGCCTGCCCTGGTTCTGGAAATTAAGCGACACCGACCCGGGACTGCTGGACAGGATCAAACAGCGCCCGGAATTCAGATTTATGGATTTTCCAAAACCGTGGCCCGAGATCATGGCCTGTGCCGAACGGATCATCGGCACCCCCAGATACCTGTCGGTCCATCCCGGCGGTGTGGTGATCACACCGGAACCCATCGACACCTATGTACCGGTTGAAAAGGCCCCCAAAGGGGTTCCCCTGATGCAGTGGGAAAAGGACTCGGTGGAAGATGCAGGCCTTGTGAAAATCGATCTTCTGGGAAACCGGAGCCTGGGTGTGATAAGGGATGCCGTTGAAAGCGTGAGGCAGAACACCGGGATCGAGAATGTATTTGACATCGATCCTGAAGACGACCCCGACACCCAGCAGAATGTAGCCCAGGGCAATACCATGGGGTGTTTCTATATTGAAAGCCCGGCCATGCGCCTGCTGCAGAAAAAATCCAGGGTGGGCGATTTTGAACATGTGGTGATTCACTCGAGCATCATCCGGCCTGCGGCCAACGAATTCATCAGGGAATACATCCAGCGCCTCCACACGGGTGTCTGGAAACCGATCCATCCCCTGCTGGAAAATGTACTGAACGAGACCTTCGGTATCATGGTCTACCAGGAGGATGTCTCCCGGGTAGCGGTTAAACTGGCCGGGTTTTCCCACGAGCAGGCAGACGGACTGCGAAAAATCATGTCCAAAAAAGACAAGGAGTATGCGCTCAAAGATTACTATGAGCGTTTCCGGCAGGGCGCTAAAGCCAGGGGCGTTGCCCAAAGAGACATTAATGCGATCTGGGATATGATTATCAGTTTTTCAGGATACTCGTTCTGCAAGCCCCACAGTGCATCCTATGCACGGGTATCTTTCCAGGCCGCATTCCTGAAGACCCACTACCCGGCGGAATTCATGGCGGGCGTCATCAGCAATCAAGGCGGATTCTATTCAACTTTTGCCTATGTATCCGAGGCTCGGCGGATGGGACTTGATATCCTGCCGCCCGATGTCACCCAAAGCAACATTGCCTGGAGCGGAAAGGACCGGCAGCTAAGGTGTGGCCTGATGGCCATCAAGGGGTTGTCCGGCAGGACCATGGCCACCATCATCAATGAGCGGAAGGCCGCCGGATTCCTGGATATTCATGACTTTTTAACACGGGTACACCCCCAGGAGGATGAAGCCCGGGCATTGATTCACAGCGGCAGTCTCGATACCTTTAATAATAGCGATTCGCTTAATACTAGCGGTTCGGCGCATCAGTCAGCAGAGGCAGACCCCACGCCAAGGCGGTCACTGCTGTCCTGGCAGTTCGCGTGCTGGCAGCGCAGCCGACGGCGCATATCAGATCACCCCGGCCTGTTTGACGAGGCGGGATCTGCCCCGCCATCCGGTCTGACACCGGCCCCGGCCCTGATCCTGCCGCCGGAGCCAGGGATCGAACGGCTTCGACGGGAATACGCCGCACTTGGCTTTTTATGCGCCCATCACCCCATCGTGCTGTACAAAGAGACTGTTTGGGCACAGCATACCGTCAAGGCCGCAGATATTCCCGGCTATGTCGGACGACAGATCCGGTTTGCCGGATGGCTGCTCACAGGGAAATCCGTCAAGACCAAGCATGGGGACCCCATGAAGTTTCTCACCTTTGAAGATGAAACCGGGCTGGTTGAAACGGTCTTCTTCCCCCGAGCCTATGCCCGCTTCTGTCACATGCTGGACAGAGGAAGGCCTTATATCCTTCACGGCAAGGTGGAATCGGAATGGGGCGCCGTGACGCTCACCGTTGAAAGAACGGCTGTCCTGACACAACACCCGGCGGCATACACCCCCGTATCGCATCCCAACGATGACAAACTGCTACAAGGTAACGGAACAGTGAGGTCCGGTGATCAGCAGGTTATTGGTCACGGTGGACTGGATCTGCTCGAGCTTGCTGCCCAGAAGAATATCCTTGATCACGCCATGCCCGTAGGCGCCGAGCACAATCAGTGAGTTGTGGGGCACGTCATACAGCATGGCATCAAAATCGGCTTTTTCATAAAAATGCCACTGCCGCAGCAGATCGCTGGCATATTCACCGATCTCCTCTTTGGCCACCAGATCCCGGTAATGGTCTTCACCCTGATTTTCCTTGAGTGTATAAAGATCAAGCGGGAGTCCGGATGCCATGGCGATTTTGACCCCGGCCTTGAGCGCGGTCATGGCGTTTCTTGATCCGCCGAAAAACACGGAGATGCTTTTCCATGGCTTGAATACCGGGCTGGTCATCAGGACGGGGAACGTGGCATGCTTGACAATTCTCCGGACTTTAGGCCCGATATGGCCCAGGCCGATTTTGGAAGACATGTCGCTGACCGACCGGGGACAGGCAAAATAGTCAAACTGGGTGGAGACATCCGGCAATGAGGAGGCGGTAAAATTCTTCGGCTCATAAAACCTGGGACTCAACGCCATCTCTTCAAACAGTGCCTCTACATGACCTCTGGCCGTATCGGGAGAGGAGAGGTAGGAACTGTCCAGATCCACCTGGACGGCATCATTGGAAAAATAAAACAGGAATTTATCACTCTTTGGAATATACACCACAGGGTATGCATTGATCATCTTGCAAAAATAGAGGGACTGCAAAAAGGTTTCCCTGCCAAACGGGGTATTTCTGAAAATATGGAGCAATTTGTAATTCACTTTCATCTCCTTTCTAAATCGAGATCCTATGCAAAAGATCCTTAATGACTTATGGTCTGCATGATCAGTTCCTGGCGGTACAGATCAAGTATTTTTGTTTTCTTTATCATTCCGATGAACCGGTCATTTTCAACAACAGGAATATGGTCAACCCGATTGGTGTTCATCATATCGATAATCTCCTGGATATCATTTTCCAGTGATGCGGTCTGAAGTGTTGAATCCATGACCTGGCTGACAAAAATCATATCGTACATGCCCGGATCCAGCGCAAACTTACGAATGGCACTGATCTGAATCAGGCCCTCATAATTTCCACTTTGACTGCCGATCACCGGGAAGACGTCCTGTTCCGTGGTTTTAAGGATGTCAATCAGATCCCTGAACATTCGATTGTCAGTGACCGTGATCATGTCGGTTTCGATCAGTTCACTGATATTCAGATCCGACAGAATTCTGGCATCGGTGCCAGGCCTGAGAAACTGCCCTCTTTCAATCAATTCCTTGAAATAAAAAGAGGCCGGCTCGATGTAATGGCTCAGGGTTGATGCGATAGAGGAGACCAGTATCAACGGAAGTATCGCTTCATACCCCCCTGTAATTTCAACGATCAGAAAAATGCCGGTCAAGGGTGCCTGCATAACACCGCTGATCAGGCCGGTCATCCCCAGGAGGGCATAGGCGCCTTCACTGGCACAACCCGCCCCGGGAAACAAGGCCATCAGGCCCTTATGGAACAATACACCGGTCAGGCTCCCGATGACCAGGCAGGGCGCAAAAATGCCGCCTGACCCGCCCCATCCCAGTGTCAGGGAGGTGGCAACAATTTTTGCCAGGACTGCAACAAGAACCAGAAAAATGCTCAGCGAAAATTCCTCGGATATCATCATCTGAATATAGTGGTAACCCTCTCCAAGCACGACAGGCATCCCCATTGAGATCAAGCCGACAGTGCACCCGCCGATGGCCGCCTTTATCCACAAAGGCAGTTCAATGCGCTTCGCCAGTTTTCCCGATTGTCTCAGCACCCGCGTAAAAAAAACCGAGATCATTGCGGCAAAAAGTGCAAGGCAGATACTTCCCCAGATATCATTGAATCCGGTCTCAAAGGGCTGATGGTTGAAGATCACCTGTTCCGGTATAATGGCATGGCTCACTTCGGCTCCGGCCACTGCAGCAATGGCAATGGGAATGATGTTCACAAATTTCCATTCCCCCAATATCACCTCTATGGAAAATACCAGCCCGGCAATCGGTGCATTGAAGATGGATGCGATGGCGCCGGCTGTACCGCAACCCACCAGGGTAATCCGCTGACGGTCATTGAGATGGAAAAATTTCGCAATATTTGATCCTATGGCAGATCCGCTCATGACAACCGGTGCCTCCGGGCCGGCCGATCCGCCGCTGCCAATGGTCAAAAAACTGGAAATCAATCTTGAAAAACTGGATCGAAACCGTAACAACCCGCCGTACCGTGACACCGCATAGATCACCTCGGGCACCCCGTGCCCGGCGCCCTCTTTGACCACCTTGTTTAAAAAGAAACTGGATGCCACCGCGCCCACCGCAGGAAGGGCAAACGCCCACCAGAAATGCCTGAAATGGTGCAGCCACTCAAGCACCGCCTCCAGTGACAACCGGAGCACCACGGCAGCAATACCACTGCAGACCCCGGCAATGGAACCGGCGATAATCAGCAGCAGGCGGTCATCACCACGGAATAGTCTGTGTATGATCTCCTGGTAAGTGTTTCGTATGAGGGTCATCTGTCCAATCTCTCGAGGGTAAAGGGTATTTATGATATCAAATCGAATAGGTCTGTTCCAGCAAACCGACTTTCTCCAGCAGGTCTGCTGTTTTAGGCCCTGACTTTAAAAAGGAAACAAAACTGTCATTCCTCAGACAGAAAGATATCACGGAAAGCAGATGCAGATGATTCTTCAGATCCGGGCACAACAGGAAGAACAAGACGGAAACCGCCTTACCATCCAATGCATTATACGCCAATGGTTCCCGGGGATAACCGATCAGAACCGCGGGTGATTCGATATATTCGGGCTGCACCCTTGGATGGGGAATGGCAATTCCGTTCCCGATTCCGGTTGAAAGTGCGGCCTCCCGTTCAAGCAGACGGGAAAGCAGATCAGACTTAAATGTCTCCGGGACAAACCCCATTCCGGCGATGGCAGACTCGAACACCTCAGACGTATCGTTTCCGGGAATACCGGGAAAGACCCCTGCCCGCTCAACGGCCTGCACAAGAGAAACCAGTTCATTTTCACCACGGGGATTTGCCTCTTCGGTCTTAACGGCAGCTTTGGAAAAATCCAGCTTGATCTGGTTTTTTCTGGCCCAGTTTTCAAGATCTTTCCGGCGAAAGGTTATGGTCTGCCCCTTTTTAGACACCGGCAATTTGCCCTGTTTAAGCCACCGCTTGATGGTATCCGGGGTAACCCCCAGATAATTTGACATATCCGCTACTGATAGTTCCATGCTGTTTTCCTCTGTTGCAACAGTTAACGAGATGATAGTGAAACGCTTCAACGCTTTACATACCGGATTTTTTGGATCAAGCCTTTCCCAAAAGATATTCAGGGAAAAGATCAGGCCACTAAGATCGGATCAGAATGGTCAGGGTTTGTTCCAGGCTTATTTATTAACTGTCACTGTTCAATCGAGCAGGTTCTCACTTGCAAACCCCCTTATAGAACAAATGGTTACGATTGACAACCCGAAATTTGTCCAGACAACGCAGATTTAACCATAAAATTACAATTTTGAAATATTACCTTGTAAAATCACCACCTCAGCGCAGCCCAGATCAACCATCCCTGACTCAGACGGCAACGCATCTTTGCCAGGGATTAAAAATATTACAAATTTGAGATATTTGCACAAGAAGAGGTCTTAGCTCGAATAAATATCAAATTTGTAATCTATTTCCAGCAATTTATTTCAATATTGTAACTATATTGATTTGAGATAACTTCTCACTAAAATATTTTCAGGCACAAATGCGCACTCTACCTTTCAGTTCAGACAGTTAACCACCACCCATACGCGGAAACACCATTGTGGCATATGGATTGCAATCCCTTGAATCCAACTGCTAATCTAAACGGAGTGATTCAAATGAGAAAAACAGTTTTTACCATCCCCCTCTCGATCCTGTTGACCTGCCCTGCCTCAGCATTGGCAGCCGACCCCGGGATTAATTCCGGAGATACGGCCTGGGTAACCATGTCAGCCGCCCTTGTCATGATGATGACCCCTGCCGGCCTGGCCCTGTTTTACGGCGGCATGTCCCGGTATAAAAACATACTCAACACCTTTGCCATGACCCTCGTTGCATACTGCCTGGCCAGTCTGGTCTGGGTCTGCTGGGGTTACTCCCTGGCCTTTGGCGAAAGTACAAATATGATCATCGGCAACCTCAAACACCTTTTTCTGAACGGCATCACTCCTCAATCCGTCTCCGGCACCATCCCCACCTACATCTTTGTTTTGTTCCAGATGACGTTTGCCTGCATCAGCATCGCCCTGATCCTGGGATCGGTGGTCGACCGAATGAAATTTTCCGCCTGGATTATCTTCACCGTCTTATGGGTGACCCTGGTGTATGCACCGGTATGCAACTGGGTGTGGGGTGGCGGATGGATGCATAAAATGGGCGCGCTTGACTTTGCCGGCGGCAATGTGGTTCATATCAATGCCGGAGTGTCCGGATTGGTCCTTGCCCTGGTCCTGGGCAAACGGCTGGGCTTTGGCAAAGAGGCCATGTTTCCCTCGAGTGTAACCTTTACCGCCCTGGGCGCCGGCCTGCTCTGGTTCGGCTGGTTCGGGTTCAATGCCGGCAGCCAGCTGGCAGCTGACGGTGTTGCCGCATCAGCATTCCTGGTCACCAATACTGCAGCAGCTGCCGGTGGACTGGCATGGCTCTTCATTGAGTGGAAGCTGAGCCGGAAACCAACGGTGCTGGGACTGGCATCCGGCGTCATTGCAGGGCTTGTCGGCATAACACCGGCCGCCGGGTTCGTAACACTGGCCGGCGCACTCATCATCGGCGCCGGTGCTGGCCTGCTCGGATACTGGGGCGTTGCCGTACTCAAGCTCAAACTGGGATATGACGACTCGCTGGATGCCTTTGGTATCCATGGCATCTGCGGGATATGGGGGGCCGTAGCTACCGGCCTGTTTGCATCTCCATCAGTGACCGAAGGGGCAGCCGGCCTTTTCTACGGCAATCCCGGACAGGTGATGATCCAACTGGTCTCCATTGTTGCCACCATTGCTTTCTCCGGCGTTGCCACACTGATTGTCATCTGGATCACCGGGCTTCTCAGCGGCGGGCTCCGGGTGGATGCAGAGGATGAACGTTCTGGCCTGGACAACGCGATCCATGGCGAACGCGCATTTGAAATCGAATAACACCTGACCATCTAAAGGGTCTGGGATGACACCATCCCGGACCTCTTATTCATCAGGTTCGTCCTGGGATTTATTCTGCTGTTTCAGCTCGATATACCAGTCATCATTCCCATATATCTCATCCATACAATGGGGACAGAGGCTATGACTGAACAGCGCAGTCGAATGTTGCTCAAAATAGGCCTCAAGTTGGTTCCAGTACCCTTTATCATCCCTGATCTTTTTGCAGGAGGAACAGATGGGTATCAACCCCCCAAGGGTTTTCACATCCTTTAGTGCCTTGTTGAGTTTCTGGATCAATTCCTCCCGCTCGAATTCGATCATTTTACGATCGGTAATATCCTTATGGGTTCCGATCCTGCGGATGGGATTGGCATTTTCGTCCCAGGCAAACACCCTCCCTCGGCCCAGGATCCAGCGGTAACTGCCGTCCTTAGCCCTTAACCGGAACTCTATACTCCAGTTTTTCCGCTTCCTGATCTTCTCATCAACATAGGCAATGGTCCGGTCCCGGTCATCCGGGTGGAGCAGGTTGACCCATGTCTCCCGGGTTGCCGGAAGTTCATAGGGCTCATATCCCAGCATGGTATAATACCGCGGGCTGAAATAGGTGGCCCTGCTTTCCAGATCATAATCAAAGATTCCGTCATTGACCGCATCTATGGCCAAACGCAGGCGCTCTTCAGAATTCCTCAACCGTGTGAGTTCATTTTTCAATTCCTGGACATGAAACTCAAGCTCTTCATATGTCGGTTTATCACTCATGCTGTCACCTAATACTATTCATTTGCCAACTCTTCAGCCTCGCTGATGCAGTACATCAGATGCCTGGGTGATTTTGCATCACCAATCAGAACAAACGGCACTCCCGTCTCTTTTTCAATCTCCCTGGCCTCTGTAATGGACACATACTTTTCACTGATGACAATCGTGTCAAATCCGTTCAGTGTCTGTACTTCTGAATTCACCTTGATCGTGATCCCGTCATTGGAAACCGACCGTATCGTCACGTTTTTTTGAAGCGTTACCCGATTTTTCTTCAACCGCTCCCTCAAATAATACCGATCATTGGATGACATTTCTGTGGCAAAACTGCTTTTCCGGTTCAACACCAGGACATCCTTACCCTGGCTGGCAAGATAGTCTGCCACGATCAAACCGGACATCCCGCCACCCAATACAATCACCCGCCCCCCGGTTTCCACGGTTCCTGCCATCACATCCACACTGGTGGTCAGTACCATCCGGGTTTGAAACAACCCCTTGACAACCGGCATATCGGGCATGGCGCCCGTTGCAAGGATCACCTTTTCCGGTCGGACCTGATCAATAAACCCAGCCGTCAGCTCGGTATTGTAATGGACCCTGACCCCCAGCCGTTGAATCTCATGGTTAAAAAATGAGAGAATATCTTCGAGTTCCCCACGGCCGGGGGCTTTGGATGCCAGTGCCAGCACCCCTCCGGGTCCTGGTGATTTCTCACACAGGACGGTGTCATGCCCCTTGACTGCAAATGCTCTGGCAGCAGCCAGGCCGGCCGGGCCAGCACCGGCGATCAGAACCTTTTTCTTCTCAGGTGCCTCCAGGCTTCGCATTTTGTACTCCCGCCCCACCTCAGGGTTTACCACACAGGATCCGGGTTCCTTATCCAGAACCGCATGAATACATCCCAGGCAGCACCCCACACACGGCCGGATGGAATCATATTCAGCCTCCCTGGCTTTCTGGGGGTAGAAGGGGTCGGCCAGAAGGGACCGCCCCAGGGCAATCATATCCGCCTGGCCTGCTTTAAGAATCTCTTCCGCATGGAGAGGGTCCTTGATGCGACCCACGGTGACCACCGGTATCCCAACATGTTTTTTCACCTCTTCTGCCAGGTGAACAAAACATCCGTGGGGGGTATACATGGAGGGAATCGTCAACTCTGTTGATCCGTAAACCCCGCCGGACACATGCAGGTAAGCCGCACCCAACTGCTCCAGAATCGGCGCGAGCCGGGCCGTATCTTCAATCCGCCATCCGTTTTCAATATAATCGTTGCCGTTTATACGGATCCCCACGGGAAAATGGGGGCCGACTTTATCCTGAATATCATTTATAATGTCCACCAAAAAGCGGGTACGGTTCTCAAAACTGCCGCCGTAATCATCCTCCCTGATATTGGAGTTGGGTGAAAGAAACTGATTGATCAAATATCCGTGAGCTGCGTGGATCTCAATGAAATCAAATCCTGCCGCCTGGCACCGGCGGGCTGCGTCTCCGAAGCACCCCACCAGCTCGCCAATCTCATCGATCCCCAGGGCCCGCACCTCTCCTTTGACCACTGCCGGAGCCGGAATGGCCGACGGGGCCACCTTGGATGGCAGGTAGGACTGCCGCCCGCCATGCATGAGCTGGACACCGAATTTGACATCATATGCCTTGACCCGTCGGACCATATCTGTCAGGGAGGGGATACACGAATCATCGTACATCTGGGGGAGATCAGGAAGCTCCTGGCCACCCGGATGAACACTACCGCCCCCGACCAGCATCATCCCCACTCCACCCCTGGCCCGCTCCACAAAATACTCAACAAGCTGATCCGTCACATGGCATTGGCCATCCACACCAAAATTGATACTCATAGCGGACATCATCAAGCGGTTTTTAACAGACATATTTCCAATTTGGATGGGGCTGAACAGATGTGGCAGCATGGGGTCTATCCTCAATCGTTTGAGTCGTCGTTTCCAGATGTTCTCATAATATATGTGATATTGCCCCACTTGTAAAAGCCTTTTTAATCCCGCCAATTGCAAAAAGACTTGACATTTATTTGGCATTTTGAGTTATCTCGGATATGAGCCAATCCTGATTCTACAACCCGATCATTTCACAGGAGAGCATGGACAATGACACAAAAAGCCTTTCAAGAGTATTACCCTGAAGAGATCAGCCAGTGCTACGGCTGCGGCACCCGAAACCCCCACGGCCATCAGATAAAGAGTTACTGGGATGGCGATGACTCGGTCATGCACTTCACACCCGCGCCCTACCACATCGCCATTCCAGGTTTTGTATACGGGGGGCTTTTGGCATCCTTGATCGATTGTCACGGCACCGGCACCGCAGCAGCTGCTGCCTATCGGGCTGAACAGCGTCCCATGGACTCCGAGCCCCCGCTGAGGTTTGTCACGGCATCCCTCCATGTCGATTACCTCAGGCCTACCCCCCTGAACACAGAACTGGAGGTCCGGGGGAGCATCAAGGAACTCAAGGAAAAAAAAGTAGTGGTCACCTGCACGGTCCTGGCGAATGATGAGATCTGCGCCAAAGGCGAGGTGGTGGCCGTCAAGATGCCTTCGAGCATGATGCCCGGATAAAACCATGGAAAACCTGAAAAGACGCCTCCAGATATTCCTGTTCCTTTTCGCAATGGTCACGATTGCCGGCACCCTGGGGTTTATGATGCTTGAAAACCTGTCAGTTACCCAGGCGCTGTACTACAATATTGTGACCATGTCCACGGTCGGGTATGGCGATATCCATCCCACCAATGACGCCAGCAGGTGGTTTGCGGTCCTGATCATTGTCATGGGAGGCGCCTCCTTTCTAGGGGTCATTGCCAACGCAACAGAGATCATTATCCTCAGGCGGGAAACCTCTAACAGAATGCGGAAAATCAACATGGTCCTCGGCGCATTTTTCAGTGAAATCGGATACACACTATTGGATATGTTTGCTGGAAATGACGGCACCATCAGCCAATTTCAATGCGATTTGTGCATCCAGCCCAACTGGGACAACGACAAGTTTACAACCGCATCCCGTGGCCTGGCCGCCCAGAGCTTCCAGATCCAGGTCAGCCCTGCGGAATTGAACCGGTTCAGCCAGTTCTTATCCAAGCGCCGGGGGTTTCTCATCAACCTGATCGAAAACCCGGTGCTGGTGGAGCATGAATCCCTGAGTGAAACCCTTTTGGCCATTTTCCACCTGTCGGACGAACTTCAGGCCCGGGAAGACTTTGCCCGGCTTCCGCAGGCTGACATCAATCACCTCACCAATGATATGACGCGTGCCTACAAGCATTTGACCCTGCAATGGATTGAATATCTCAGGCACCTGAAAGTCCACTATCCCTACCTGTTCTCACTGGCCATCCGGAAAAATCCGTTTGACCCTGACGCCAATCCGGTTATTCAAGGGACCTGATCATGACCCACACCTGCACCAAGTGCGGCCATATCCTTAAAAAAAACAATATCCGGCTGACGGCTGCCGCGATCTTGCTCTCTGTTATTTTCGGAATTCTGGTCATCAGCCCTGCTCACTGGATCATACCTGTCCTTTACCTGTTTTTTGCTGCCGCACCCATCCTGGCATTCCTGATCTTAAAAAAGCAGAAAATGGTCTACTTTTGCACCCAGTGTTCCAGCACGTTTTCAGAGGAGGACCTGAAAGACTAAAAGACGGTAACAGCGAATAAAAACAAGATGGGATACTGCCCTATTGCTTATACTTTTTTCGGAAAAATGATATGGCGCAGCCATCCGGCCAGGGTATTGCCGGCTAAAAAGGCTTTTTCAGAATCCTCAAGCACCCGGGTCATCTTTTCCGTGTCTGAGAACCGCTGCTTCCGGGTAATGATTTCCCGCCCGGGATCCAGGGGCTTGATCACCTTTGCCGGATTACCCGCAGCGATCACATTGGGGGGGATGTCATGGGTCACGACACTCCCGGCGCCGATAATGCTGTTCTCCCCGATGGTCACACCCTTGCAGACAATGGCGGAGTCCCCGATCCAAACGTTCTCTTCAAGCACGACCCGGCTTTTTACTGCCGGCGGCAGGCTACGGTCATAAATTCCATGCCAGTCTGAATCGGTAATATAGGCATGAGAGGCAATCATACATGAGTCTTTGATTGTGATGCTGTTGGCCGCCGAAATACGCACCCCGGGAGAAATAAGCACATGACTGCCGATCCTGATTCCGTCAACCCGTTCGGCATCGGTCCAGACTGTCAGGCGAATCTTTTTATCGGGACTGGCGATCAGTGATATATGATCACCGATGCTGATCGGCTTGCCAAACACTTCGGTATGCCATGGCTTGATGATAAACCCGTGATCCCCGAGATGTGACAACTGGGGGGCCAGCCAATGGCGGGTATAAAAATTCTGAAACCGGTACCATGCCTTTTTCAGGTAATATGGCCGATAATCCCTGTCCAAGCGGTGCTATCCTTTAAACTCAAATCCATCCCAGAGCTCATGGCTGAACAGACCCGATGCCGGGGTAATCCCGTAGAGCGCATCTGCGGCCATGAGCACCACGGCATTGGTCCAGGATATTTTTTCTTCAGGCCAGATCACCATGTCCGGATAAGTATATCCGCACCAGAAGGTATCGTCCTCAAATGTCCGGTCCACGATCCACGAAAAAACGATCTGGGCCCTTTCCATTTTCCCGAGGGCCGTCAGGGCCAGCACCAGTTCAGAGGTTTCGGCAATGGTGACCCATGGCTGGTCTGACACACACCGGGCCCCCTGGCCCTCAATCATATATTTGTTCCAGAACTTTTCGATTCGCTGCTCGCCCGCCTCAGCCGTAATTGCACCGCAAAGAACCGGGTAGAACCAGTACATGGAATACCGGGATTTTGAAATATTATAGATCTGGATATTATTCTGCAGTGACGCCTCCAGTTTATTGAAACCATGTGCCCAGTCCGGTCTGGTTTTCCCCAGTATCCTTGCAACGGCCAGTGCACATTTCAGGCTCATGTATATGGAACTGGATCCGGCCAGCAGGGACATGGGGTCTGTTTTCCCCTCCGGGCTTTTTGCCCAGAATATCTCACCCCCATCCGTCTGAAGGCTCAACGCAAACTCGATCCCCTTTTCCATGACCGGAAACATCTTTTCCAAAAGATGTTTATCCCGTGTGATCAACCATGTGTGAAGCAGACCCACGGCAATATACGCGGCCATATGAGTTTCACTGGTGCGATCCTTGGGGACACTGTTTACATAGGAGGAATACCAGGATCCATCGGCATTCTGCCGGGCCCGGAGCCACTCGAACGCGCGGTAGGACTCCTGAGTGTACCCGCCGATATTCAACCCCATGATCGATTCGACCAGATCCCAGGGGTCGGTCTTTCCTTCCACATGCCATGGGATATCCCCATCCGGGCGCTGCAGGGATGCAATCAACTGCGCAACTGAAGCTATGTTCAGGGCCGAGCCCAGGGAAATTTCAGATTTAATTCTTGTCATGCATCATTCTCCAGAGATTATCCGCCTTATTTATAAGACCCGGCAAGCATAGCAAACCCTTTGATAAAAAACAAGCCAATGTCAGTTTATATCATGAATGAAAATTCATCTATCACCTATGGACATTAAAGCTTGCTATCCTGCATACCTTTGAAAACCTAATCAATTAATAACACATTGAAATAAAATAAAATTATATACCGACAAAATCCCCTGAATTTCTGCTTTTTTTTCTTGACATGCCGGGTTTTATTCTGATATTCAAAAATGAATGTTCATTCATTATTTGTAATTCAATCCATTGATATAGGGAGGAAACCATGACGAGAAAAATCAGAAAGGCGGCCGTAATCGGATCCGGCATCATGGGAGGCGGAATTGCTGCTCTTCTTGCCGGTGCAGGAGTCAAAGTCCTGCTCCTGGACATCGTGCCCTTTGATCTGACCGATGACGAAAAAAATGATCCGGTTGCCCGTAACCGAATTGTTAAAGGCGGACTGGATACAGCCCTGGCCTCAAGCCCTTCTCTCTTTTTTACCAAAAAAGATGCAGACCTGATCTCCATCGGCAATCTGGATGACGATATTGATCAGCTGGCAGATTGCGACTGGATCGTTGAGGTGGTCGTTGAAAACCTCAAAATCAAGCAGGAACTTTTCAAGAAGGTTGAAAAGATTCGCAAACCTGGCTCCATTATTACCACCAACACCTCCGGTATCCCCCTGAAAGATATTTGTGACGGGTTCCCCCAGGAATTCAAAGAGCATTTCATGGGCACCCACTTTTTCAATCCGGTTCGTTACATGCATCTCCTGGAATTGATTCCCGGTGCCGATACTAAACCCGAAATTCTTGAGTTCATTGCCACCTTCGGTGAAAAAAACCTGGGAAAAGGGATTGTCTGGGCCAAGGATACCCCCAACTTCGTTGGTAACAGAATCGGTGTACAGGGCATCGGTGCCTGCATGAAATTCATGCTTGAAGACGGCATGACGGTTCCCGAGGTGGATGCCTTGTTCGGCCCCGCCTTGGGCCGCCCCAAAACCGCGATTTTCAAGACCACTGACCTGGTCGGCCTTGACACCATGGCTCATGTAGCCAAGAACTCCTATGATCTCTGCCCGAATGATGAGCAGAGAGACACCATGGACCTGCCCCCCTTTATCGCTCAGATGCTTGAAAAGAACATGCTGGGGAATAAGACCCAGGGCGGTTTCTACAAAACAGAACTGACGCCGGAATGGAAGAAACTCAGAAAAGTCCTGAATATTGAAACCATGGAATACGAGGACCTGGAAAGACCCTCATTCCCCTGCCTTGAAGAAGCCAAGAAAAAAGCCACTCTGCCTGAAAAAATGGCCTGTGTGCTCAAGGGTGAGGACAAAGGGGCAAAATTTGCCTGGAAATGCATGGCAAACGCTTTCCAGTATGCCGGCAGCCGGATTCCTGAGATTGCCGATACCATCGTTGAAATCGACAACTCCATGAAGTGGGGTTACAACTTTGAGATGGGTCCGTTTGAAGCCTGGGATGCCTACGGGGTTGCAGATGCCGTTGAGAGAATGAAATCTGAAGGGCTTGACGTGCCTGCAAATATCACTGATATGCTGGCAAAGGGTGTGTCCACTTTCTACAAACTTGAAAACGGTATCAAATACTTTTTCGACTTTGCATCCGGTGAATACAAAGCGGTTCCGATGTCAGAATCCATGGTTTCCATTGCCGCTGCCAAAGGTAATGACAAAACCGTATTCTCCAACAGTTCAGCCTCTCTCGTGGACATTGGAGACGACGTATTCTGCATCGAGTTCCATACCAAGATGAACGCCATCAATGCAGAAATTGTTGACTCCATCGGACAGGCCCTGGATCATGTCGATCAGAACGGTGCCGGTCTTGTGATTGGAAATGAAGCCGGCGGCATGCCCGGTGCCTTTTCTGCCGGCGCAGACCTCTCTTTCATCTCCAAGCTCTGCCATGATAAAAAATACGCAGAAATCGATGCGTTCCTTAAAAAAGCCCAGGACGGCATCCAGGCTGCTAAATATGCCCCCTTCCCTGTTGTTGCAGCCCCTTACGGCATGGTCCTCGGCGGCGGTTGTGAAACCTGCCTCGGTGCCGACCGGATCGTAGCCCACAGCGAACTCTTCATGGGCCTTGTTGAGATTGGTGTCGGCCTGCTGCCTGCAGGCGGTGGAACCATGAACATCTGGAAGAAGTTTATTGATGCCCTGCCCGCTGGCGTTGCCAAAGATACCGATTATGCAAAGCTGTTTATACCGGCTTTCATGAATGTGGCCATGGCCAAAGTATCCATGTCTGCTGCCCAGGCCAAATCCAACGGATATATCGGACTGGCTGACCGTATCGTATTCAACCGGGACAACCTGGTGGGTGAAGCCAAAAAAGAGGTCCTCAAAATGGTGGATGACGGATATGCACCGCCTGCAAAACGGCCCTTGAAAGTGATGGGTGACGCCGGTCAGGGCATGGTTAATGCTGAAATCTACAATATGCTCAACGGCAAGTTCATGTCTGACTATGATGCCTTTTTGGCCAAACGCATTGCCTATGTGATGAGCGGCGGCGATGTTAAGAAGAACAGTGAAGTTGATGAAGACACCATCCTGAAACTGGAAAGGGAGGCCTTTGTTGATTTTACCAAAGAAGAGAAAACCATTGCCCGGATTGATCACATGCTGAACACCGGCAAACCGCTCAGAAACTAAAGGAGGATCCCATCATGCAAGATGCATATATCGTACAATCTGTCAGAACCCCCGGCTGCAAGCAGAAACGGGGTCATTTCAAGGAGACAAGACCGGAAGAGCTGATCTCTTTCATCCTGAAGGCAGCCGTAGAAAAGACTGACGGCCTTGAACCCGGACACATCGATGATGTCATGCTGGGCTGTGCATTCCCTGAAGCGGAACAGGGCCTCAACCTGGGCCGGATTGCCCCCAAAATGGCCGGATTTCCCGATTCAGTATCCGGTGCCACCGTTAACCGGTTCTGCGCATCAGGCCTGGAAGCCATTGCCCTGGCGTCCATGCGTGTCCAGATGGGCTGGTCTGACGTGGCCATCGGCGCCGGTGTCGAGTCCATGACCTTTGTTCCCATGGGCGGCAACCACCCCCGCCCCCATCCGGAATATTCCAAGACCAACCCGGAAATGTACGTATCAATGGGAATCACTGCTGAAAACGTAGCCAATCGTTACAACGTGTCCAGAGAGGACCAGGACAAATTCGCAGCCAATTCCCAGGCAAAAGCAGCCAAAGCCCGTGACAACGGCCTGTTTACTGAAATCGTTCCTACCCCCGCTTACACGTATGTGAAACAGGCGGACGGCACCTATGCCAAGGAAACGTTCATGGTGGAACATGACGACGGTATCCGTGAATCCACAGCAGAAGGACTGGGCAAACTCCGGGCGGTTTTTGCTGCCGGCGGTAGCGTGACAGCAGGCAACTCGTCCCAGACCACGGACGGTGCGGCAGCCACTATTATCGCGTCCAAGGCAAAATGTGATGAACTCGGCCTGAAACCCATTGCCAAGCTGGTCAACTACACGACCATCGGGTGCAAATCGGATGAAATGGGCGTCGGCCCCCGGTATGCCATCCCCAAAGCATTGGAGACAGCCGGTCTTTCAATTGATGATATCGATATTTATGAAATCAATGAAGCATTTGCTTCGCAGGCGCTGTACAGTATCCGTGAAATCGGTCTCGACAACTACATGGACCGTATCAATATTCACGGCGGTGCCATTGCACTGGGTCATCCCCTGGGCTGCACCGGTGCCAAACTGACTGCCACCTGCCTGGCCAATCTCAAGGAAGTGAATGGAAAATACGGGATTGTTTCCATGTGCATCGGGGGTGGCATGGGTGCTGCAGCTATATTTGAACGGCTGTAATCCCTTTTAAATACAGATCACTTCTCAGCCGGTTCTTCCTTTCTCAAAAGGAAGAACCGGCTTTTTTTTTGCGATTGTTGAAACCTGATCAGAGAACCTTTGACGCCAGTTCGGCCAACTCCGAACGCTCTCCTTTCTCCAGGTTGATATGGGCATAAAGGGGCTCATTCTTCATCTTTTCGATAATGAAGGCCAGCCCGTTGGTCTGGGAATCCAGGTAGGGATGATCGATCTGAAAGATATCGCCGGTGAACACAATCTTGGTGCCCTCCCCGGCTCTCGTGATGATGGTTTTCACCTCATGGGGGGTAAGATTCTGTGCTTCATCCACAATAAAAAACACCTTGACAATACTGCGCCCGCGGATAAAGGAAATCGGGGTGATGACGATCTTTTCCTCTTCGATCAACTCCTGAATGCGCTTGGAATGAGTGCCATTATCCGAAAAGGCATTTTGTATGACGGACAGGTTGTCATACAGGGGCTGCATGTAAGGGTCAAGTTTTGAACTGATATCTCCGGGCAGGTAACCCAGATCTTTGTTACTCAGAGGCACCACTGGACGGGCAATAAATATCTGGCGATACAGTTTTTTATTTTCAAGGGCCGCCGCAAGGGCCAGAAGCGTCTTTCCGGTACCGGCCTTGCCCGATACGGTCACCAGAGGGATATCCGGGTCCAGCATGGCATTGAGCGCGAAAATCTGTTCCGAGTTTCTCGGTGTCACACCGTAACAGGATTTGGTGGTAATACGGTTTACGGTTTGCGTCCTCTTGTTAAAGCATGCCAGTGCAGACCTGGAACCGTTTTTCAGGACAATGTTCTCATTGGCCAGCGGTTCGCAGGACCCGTTCAACTTCGCCAGCTCTACCTGGTACGGCCTGGCATGGATTTCATCAAACACCTGATCCGGGGTATTATCAATTACCCGGACACCGGTATACATATCTGAAAGGTTTTCAACGTATTTTGAATGGTAATTCTCAGCATGAATGCCCACAGACCGGGCCTTGAGCCTTAAATTCACATCCTTGGTGACCAGCGTCACATGTTTAAACTGGTTTTCCTTGGCAATGAGGTATGCGGTGTTCAGTATCCGCAGGTCCGCGCCGATATCCTTGAAATTCTGTTTGATTTCCGGGTCGATCTCCTTTTCAAGACAGATGGAGACTTTGCCCTTTCCCTCCTTGAGGCGAGCGCCGCCGTTGAGCACCTTGTCGACCTTATCACTGGACAAGGCATCCACTGAGCGTAAAAAATCCCTGGCATTAGCGTTGATGACGCTGTTCCCCTTTTTAAAGCGGTCCAGCTCTTCGATCACCGTTATGGGAATCAGTACATGATTATCCTCAAACTGGTGAATACAACTGCTGTCATGTAAAATTACATTGGTGTCCAGGATAAATTTTTTTTCCATACGCATCTCCTGACTTTAGTTGAGAGTTTGGCGCTTTTCAGCTCAAAGTTACTGTATCAAACCCACCAGGCAAGACAACATCTTTTTAAATTGCCCGCCACTTTTTTAGAAACTTATTGAAGCTGCGTTAGCAGGGTGTTACCTTCGGGTTAGATTATGTTTTTAATCCCAAACCATGCCCCGATCCAGAGTTTTTCAGGGCCACCGCCCAAACAAAAAACACACCTGTTCATAACCTTCATCAAACGTGGGTCTGTAATTTTACGCCAGGCTCTGAATGGCTGAGGCAGACATTTCTGCCCCAATGCTTCACTCATCATGAGAAGCATCCAGTTGCAGCGCTATCATGCACTTTCAGAAACCGTGCTTGAGTAGATTCAACATTTAAACAATATCAGTTTATTTTAAGGAGAAATGAATCATGAGTTCTTTTCAGAAAGGTTTAGTTACTGCAGCAGTAATTTTACTGACCGTAATGTCTTTCGGAACATCCTTTGCTGCTGTTGAAATTCAATGGTGGCATGCCATGGGCGGTCTGAACGGTGAACGGGTCAACAAGATCGCAGATGATTTCAATGCCACACAGACCGATTTTAAAGTGATGCCTGCATACAAAGGCAACTATACGGAAACCATGACCGCTGCCATTGCCGCGTTCAGGGCAAAGCAGCAGCCCCACATCGTGCAGGTATTTGAGGTAGGCACTGCCACCATGATGGCCGCAAAAGGCGCAGTATACCCGATTGAAGAACTGATGAGTGATGCAGGACTTCCCCTGGACAAATCCGGATTTCTGCCGGCAGTGATCTCTTACTATCAGACCCCGGAAGGGCGACTGCTGTCCATGCCGTTCAACAGCTCAACACCTGTACTCTGGTATAACAAGGATGCGTTTAAAGAAGCGGGAATCACACAGGCTCCCACGACGTGGCCCGAGGTGGCCGAGGCGTCCAGAAAACTGGTCAACGCCGGCTATGAAAGCGGGTTTTCCTTTGGCTGGCAGTCCTGGGTCATGGTGGAAAACTTCAGTGCATGGCACAACCTTGCCGTTGGATCCAAAGAAAACGGGTTTGCCGGAATTGATACGGAGTTTACCTTTAATAATTCAGGTGTGAAAAAGATCCTGGGGAATGTTGCCGACTGGCAGAAGGAAAACCTGTTTCAGTACGGTGGGCGCCGAGGGGACAGCCTCCCCATGTTTATCAATGAAAAATGCGCCATGTGGCTGAACTCTTCAGCCTACTACGGCGGAATTAAAAAACAGGCCAAATTCGAGTTTGGCCAGGCCATGCTGCCCTATCATCCGGAAGTGGCCGGCGGGCCACAGAATTCAATTATTGGCGGCGCAACACTCTGGACCCTGAAAGGCCATGACAAAAAGGATTACAAAGGGGTCGCACTTTTCATGAACTACCTGTCCTCCCCTGAAGTTCAGGCCTGGTGGCACCAGGAAACCGGGTATGTGCCCATCACTAAAGCGGCGTATAAACTGTCATTGGCCCAGGGTTTCTATGAAAAAAATCCCGGAACAGATACCGCGATCAAGCAGTTGAGTCTGAACACCCCGACACCCAACTCCAGAGGGATCCGGTTCGGTAATTTTGTCCAGGTCAGAGACATTATCAACGAAGAGATGGAAGCGATATGGAACGGATCAAAGACGGCTTCCGCTGCCCTGGATACTGCCGTTGAAAAAGGCAATGTACTGCTCAGGAAATTTGAAAAGGCAAACCATTAACCCTGACGCGTATGGCGCCAGGGCTCCCTGGTGCCATACCATCGCTGCCTTAATTCATGCTTAAACCGGTCCATTTCAAATCCTCAATTCTTCCATACCTGCTGGTGTTCCCACAGATCATCATCACACTGGTGTTTTTTATCTGGCCGGCCAGCCAGGCACTGTACCAGTCATTTCTCGTTGAGGATGCCTTTGGACTGAGTTCAGAATTTGTGTGGCTTGACAATTTCACTGCACTGTTTTCAGATCCTGACTATCTTAATTCATTTTTACGTACATTTTTCTTCTCGATGGCCACAGCGAGTTTGTCCATGGGATTTTCCCTGATGCTGGCGGTTAAAACCGATCGGGTGATCCGGTTTGCCACCCCCTACAGAGCGTTGCTCATCTGGCCATATGCGGTTGCTCCGGTAGTTGCCGGCACCCTCTGGATGTTCATGTTTGACCCGACCCTGGGACTTGCGGCCTGGTGGCTGAAAACCGCAGGGATCTCCTGGAACCACCGGATGAATGGAAACCAGGCCATGCTGTTGATTATCTTTGCCGCATCCTGGAAGCAGATCTCTTATAATTTCCTGTTTTTCATTGCCGGACTGCAGGCGATCCCCAAATCACTGATCGAGGCGGCAGCCATTGACGGTGCAGGAAGGACCAGACAGTTCTGGAGCATTGTTTTCCCCCTATTGTCCCCTACCACCTTTTTTCTTCTGGTGGTCAATGTGGTGTATACCTTTTTTGATACCTTCGGCATCGTTCATGCCGTCACCAAAGGGGGGCCGGCCGGGGCAACCAAAATTCTCGTGTATAAAGTGTACAATGACGGATTCATCGGTCTGGATCTGGGAGGCTCTGCCGCCCAGTCGGTGATCCTGATGATCATCGTGATTGCACTGACCATAATCCAGTTCAAATATATTGAACGCCGGGTGGAATATTAGCCATGGTCGAACAAAAGAATGCGGCTTTCTTTTTTAATCACGCCGTGATTATCCTCGGTATTATCGTGATCTGCTTTCCTTTATGGATCACCTTTGTTGCAGCCACCCACGATGCCGTCCGAATGACCCAGGCTCCTCTGCCGCTGCTTCCCGGCGACCGCTTATTTGAGAATATTCATACGGTCCTGTTTGACGGTGTGGGAAATGCAAAAGAACAACCGGTGTGGCTGATGCTGGTCAACAGCCTGGTCATGGCAATGAGCATCGCTGTTGGGAAGATTTGCATCTCCATATTGTCTGCATTTGCTATTGTTTACTTTGATTTCAGGTTCAGGATGTGTTTTTTCTGGATGATCTTTATCACCCTGATGCTGCCGGTGGAGGTCAGGATATTGCCCACGTATGAGGTGGTGGCCAACCTGGGGATGCTGAACTCCTATTATGGCCTGAGCATACCCCTGATCGCCTCAGCCACGGCCACATTCATGTTCAGGCAGGTTTTTCTAACCATCCCGGATGAAATGCTGGAGGCCGCCCGCATGGATGGTGCCGGACCGATCCGGTTTTTCTGGGATATTCTCCTGCCCATGTCAAGAACCAATATCGCGGCATTGTTTGTCATTCTGTTTATCTATGGATGGAATCAGTATTTGTGGCCGCTTTTGATAACCACAGACCGGGATATGTACACCATTGTCATGGGAATCAAGCAGATGCTTGAAGCGGTTGAAGAAGCACCGGAATGGCACCTGATCATGATGACGGCTCTTCTGGCCCAAATTCCCCCAATCATGGTGGTACTGACCATGCAGCGCCTTTTTGTAAAAGGCCTGACTGAAACGGAGAAATAAAACATGGCAGACATCCTTCTTGAAGATCTTGTGAAAACCTATGGTGACCATGAGGCGATCCACAGAATTTCCTGTCATATCAAACCGGGGGAGTTCATGGTCATTGTCGGCCCTTCGGGATGCGGAAAATCAACCCTGCTGAGAATGATCGCCGGCCTTGAAACCGTGACCCGCGGAAATATCCGGATCAACGGACAATGTGTGAACCGGATCGAACCCAAGGACCGCGATATTGCCATGGTATTCCAGAATTATGCGCTCTATCCCCACATGACCGTGTTCAACAACATGGCCTATGGCTTGAAACTGCGAAAAATGACCAAACCGGAAATTCAGACACGGGTCCGTGAGTGCGCGGATCTGCTCCAGATCGGCCATCTTCTGGATCGAAAACCAAAGGAACTGTCCGGCGGTCAGCGCCAACGCGTCGCCATGGGGCGCGCGATTATCAGAAAACCATCCGTGTTCCTGTTTGACGAACCGCTGTCCAATCTGGATGCCAAGCTCAGGCAAAGTATGCGGGTCGAGCTCAAAGGGCTTCATACCCGTCTTAAAACCACCATGGTCTATGTGACCCATGACCAGGTGGAGGCCATGACCCTGGCAGACCGGATCATGGTTCTCAATGAGGGACAGATCGAGCAGGTCGGAACGCCTGACGTGCTCTATGAGCGGCCTGAAACCATATTTACCGCCCAGTTTATCGGATCTCCTGAAATGAATTTCATCAAGGCAAGAATTGTGGATCAGACCCTGGTATTCGACATTAAAGACCAGGGGATTTCATTTCCAGCCCCTGACATCGAATTATCGAATACGGAAAATCTCATCTGCGGCATACGGCCCGAGCACATCACCCTCCATGGTGCCCTCGATTCAGGCCAGGCCGGCATCAAGGGCAGAATCCAGTTGATCGAACGCCTGGGCTCCGATACGCTGTACTATATAGATCTATCCCATGACCGGCGGCTCACGATCAAAACCCACTTAAATCTGCCGTTACAGATCCATGATGAAGTCTATGCCGGCTTTTCCCCGGACCGCTTTCACCTGTTTGATCCGGCGTCGGGGAAACGACTGCCCCTCTCAGAAAAAATCACTTGATCTTCTCTGTTTCCTATTGATATTCTTGGTGCAATAACAAACAGATACAACATTTTCCAAAAAATGATATTGTCGCAACCCGGATCAATCGCGGGTTAATGATTCGCTCCTTCACGCAGGCACAGAAGCCGGATATGTTATCAAAATTTTTTCTCCCATATGAGAATTCAGGTTTAGAGCAGGCAGTAAAGGCCAGGCGGATCTTCTTTTCAAACCTGATCATGTCATTGATCTGCCTTTTGTTTGTACCCTTTTCTCTGGATGAAATCTGGCTGCTTTTAATTGTGGTCGGCTGCGCCATTGGCGGCTTCCAGGCATCCACCTTCCTGCTGCGGACCGGACGCCTGAACATGGCAGCCACTGTGCACCTGTTTTTTGCATCCTATCTGATGGTGTTTCTGCACATGTTCATCAGCGATTCATATACAGATACACTGACATTTATCTGCATCTCTTTCATCTTTCTTCTTGACGGCCTTCTGGTGTCAACCCACATCTCCCAGATATGTCTTCTGGGCGGTGTTATACTTTTATCACAGGTTATTGCCCCTGTAGTCAACATCAATAAACACCTGCAGATCCGGTCTGAACTCCAGTTGGAAAACCTGTTGATTTTTTCGACCTTTCTGGTCATTGCCCTGCTCGTTAAAAGGGACAGTGATATGCTCCTCTCCATTGTTAAAACAGAATCTCAAAAGGTAAAAATCAGCCGGAAAAAGTATCTGCATCTCTTTGAATCATCCATGGATGCCATCATGCTGATCAGTAAGGACCAGAAATATACCGACTGCAACCGGGCCGCGCTAAAACTGTTCAACGTCAAATCCAAAGCCGAGTTTTTAACACTCGGCCCGGCACTGCTGTCCCCGAAAACACAACCAGATGGCTCATCCTCCAAGGAACTGGCCGGCCGGATGATCAAAAAAGCACTGAAAACAGGGTCACATTTTTTTGAATGGACGCACCAGCGAGTTGACGGAGAGACGTTTGATGCCAATGTCCTTCTGACCGCCGCAATGATCGCAGATCAAAAAATGGTCCAGGCAACCGTTCGGGATATCTCTGACCGGAAAAAGACAGAAGCGGTCTTGATTCAATCCGAAAAAATGATGACTGTCGGCGGCCTGGCTGCGGGGATGGCCCATGAGATCAACAACCCGCTGGCCGGCGTGATGCAGAATGCCAGTGTACTGACCAACCGGCTCACGGATAAAACCATGCCCGCAAACATTGAAAAGGCTGAGGCCGCTGGGACCTCCATGGAGGCCATCCATCGCTATATGAAATCCAGGGGGATCCCCCACATGCTTGATGCCATTAATGACGCCGGCACACGAATGGCCAGGATCGTGGAAAATATGCTGAACTTTGCCCGTAAAAATGAGACTTCGTTTTCCACCTACAACCCGGCACTGCTGATGGATAATACCCTTGAACTGGCATCTTCGGACTATGACTTGAAAAAGCAGTATGATTTTAAATCCATTGCCATCAAGAAGGAATATGAGCCCGATCTGCCCATGATCGCGTGTGAGAGCGGTGCGATTCAACAGGTGCTGTTCAACATCTTAAATAATGGTGCCCATGCCATGTTTGAAAAAGAGAAAGCCGATGAAACATTTCAATCCACGTTCATCATCCGGCTTACTCATGATACAGCCAAAAACATGCTGAGAATTGAGATCACGGACAACGGCACCGGTATGGACGCGGGCACACTGGATAAAATATTTGAGCCGTTCTTTACAACAAAACCTGCCCAGACCGGTACCGGTTTAGGGCTTTCGATCGCTTACTTTATCATTACCAAAAACCACGGCGGGACCCTCAAGGCTGTTTCCGAGCCAGGCCGGGGAAGCAGCTTCATCATTCACCTGCCCTATTCGCGTCCATCCGCATCCTCAGCCGGGTAAAGATCCCTTTTCACCCCATGCCTGCATCTATTCTTTTATTGATTTTAAAGGGCCTTATCTGGTACTAGATCAGCATGTCCCATACCCCGAAAATACGGCTGGCCTATTCCAGCTGCCCCAATGATACGTTTATCTTCAAGGCCATTGCTAAAAAAATGATCGACCTTGGCGGGATCGATTTTGAGATTACGATCGATGATGTGGAAACCTTGAACCAGAAAGCCCGTCAAGGTGCCTATGATGTCACCAAGCTTTCTGTGGCCGCTTTTGGCAGGCTATCCGATACCTACAGCATGCTCCAGACCGGCGCTGCCCTTGGAAACGGCTGCGGCCCTCTGATCATTTCACTGCCCGGCAGCGCTTTGGCTGACACGCCATTTCCCTCCGTGGCGGTACCCGGCCTGGGAACCACGGCCAACCACCTGTTTCGATTTTTTATGGCAGACCGCTTTCCCGGGCACCACCCGGCAGTCACGCCCATGACATTTGAACGGGTGATGCCGGCAGTTCTTGAAGGAAACGCAGAGTTTGGCGTGATCATTCATGAAGGGCGTTTTGTCTACCAGAATTTCGGTCTTGAAATGATCGCAGATCTGGGGGAGTGGTGGGAAAATACAACAGGCATGCCCATACCGCTGGGGTGTATTGCCGTCAAAAAAGATATGGATCCCGGCCTTGCGCGAACCATCCAATCCCTGATCCGGGAGAGCATCGACCATGCGCTTGAGAACCCGGGCGCCGGCGATGAGTATATCCGGCAATATGCCCAGGAGATGGCTCAGGATGTGATCCGGCAGCATATTGAACTCTATGTCAACCATTTCTCAAGGGATCTGGGTGAACAAGGGAGGCAGGCCATTGTGCATTTTTTTGAACGGGCCCGGCAATCCGGAATTTCTCCCCTGCCAGATCTTTCCTTTGTGGCTGACTGACCATGGCAGCCCCTCCCACCCGGTTCGACGACTTTATTTTATCTGTCAGGCAAACGGTGACCGATTTCGACATGATTCGCCCGAAAGACCGCGTGCTGGTCGGGGTTTCCGGCGGTTCCGATTCCATGGCACTGGTACAATGCCTGCTAAGACTGACACAGGAGATGGCATTCGGTATCGGCATCGCCCACCTCAACCACGGCCTCAGGCCGGATGATGCTCAACGGGATCAGGCATTTGTAAAGTCATTTTCAGAAAAACACCGGATTGAATACCACACCCAAACCGCAGATACCCACGCCTATGCTGCCCGGGAAAAACGATCAATTGAAGAGGCCGGAAGAATCCTGCGCCACGACTTCCTGGAATCCGTATCCCAAACCCACAGCTATTCAAAAATTGCCCTGGGTCATCACCGGGATGACAATGCGGAGCAGGTGCTGATGAACCTGCTCAGGGGGGCCGGCATCACCGGTCTGTCAGGAATCCCGCCGATCAGGGAACACGGGATTATCCGACCGCTGATCCGTCAGAGCAAATCAGATATCCGGTCATTTCTGGACCGGATCGACCAGCCATTCATGGAGGATGCCTCCAATCAGGATACCCGGTTTCTTAGAAATAAGATCCGTCTCCAACTCATCCCCCTGCTCCGGGATGCGTATAACCCTGAGATTTGTAACACCCTCAACCGGTTAAGCGACGTGGTCCGTCAGGAGGATGAATGGGCAAACACCCTCACGGAACAGATCTTTGAATCTCTTGATAACTTAAAGGTTGAGCCGGACCAGATCCGGTTCGGCGCATCCCCGTTCATAAAGTTGCATGACGCTGTAAAGCGCAGAATTATCCGGCATGCCATTTTAAAAATTAAACGCAACCTCAAACGGATCACCCTTGCCCATGTGGAGGATGTGATTGCTCTGGCCGCGGGAGGTGTTGGCGGGAAAAGCCTGGATCTGCCCGACAGGATCCGGATATTTATCGATAAAGGATGCCTGTGTTTTAAAAAGGAATCCGTGCCGCTCAGGCAGTTAAACCGCAAATAGGGCTTAATGCAATCTTATTCTTGTATAATAAAATTTCATGTTTATTATTGGATAGAGCTTTGATTTAAACTGTCATTATAAAAATCTAAATCGAGAAAGGAAAAGCCTTGAACCAGTTTTATAAGAATTTGTCCCTGTGGCTGGTCATCGTTCTCATGATGGTCATGCTCTACAATATTTTCAATAATCAGCAAGTCGGCCAGGTGGAGATCACCTATACAGAATTTCTCACAATGGTTGAGGATGGCCGGATACAAAAAGTGACAATCCAGGGACAGGATTTACTCATTGAAGATGATGCGGGGAACCGGTTAAAAAGCTACGCGCCACCGGAAGATGCAGACCTGATCAAGTCTTTGAGGGCCAGTGGCGTATCGATTAATGCCCGGCCACCCGCGGAATCGTCCTGGTTTATGAATATTGTCATCTCCTGGCTGCCCATGATCGTGCTCATCGGGGTATGGATATTTTTCATGCGTCAGATGCAGGGCGGTGCCGGAGGCGGAAAAGCGCTATCGTTTGGTAAAAGCCGAGCCCGCCTGATTGACGATCAAAAGGAAAAGGTGACATTTGATAATGTTCAAGGCATTAATGAAGCCAAAGAAGAGCTGACCGAGGTGGTGGATTTTCTAAAAAATCCTGCAAAGTACACCCGCCTGGGCGGCAGGATTCCCAAAGGGGTCCTGCTGGTCGGGGCCCCCGGAACCGGCAAGACCCTTCTTTCCAGAGCTGTTGCCGGTGAAGCCGGGGTTCCTTTTTTTACGATTTCGGGTTCAGATTTTGTGGAGATGTTCGTGGGTGTCGGTGCATCGCGGGTCAGGGATCTTTTTGCCCAAGGCAAAAAAAATGCCCCCTGCATCATCTTCATTGATGAGATTGACGCAGTCGGCCGGCAGAGAGGCGCCGGCCTCGGCGGCGGACACGATGAAAGAGAACAGACCCTGAACCAGCTTCTGGTTGAAATGGATGGTTTTGAATCCAATGAAGGCGTGATTCTCATGGCGGCAACCAACCGTGCCGATGTCCTGGATCCGGCGTTGCTCAGGCCCGGACGATTTGACCGTCAGGTGGTGGTAGATATGCCGGACATCAAGGGCCGGGAAGGAATTTTAAAGGTCCACATGAAGAAAACACCTCTGGCAAATGACGTTGATCCCCTGCTCCTTGCCAAGGGGACCCCGGGATTCTCAGGTGCGGATCTTGAGAACCTGGTCAATGAAGCGGCCCTCCTGGCTGCCAAGCGCAACCATGAAAAACTGACCATGAAGGATTTTGAAGACTCAAAGGACAAAGTCTACATGGGTCTTGAAAGAAAGTCGAAAATCATATCCGACGAAGAGAAAAAGACCACTGCATATCATGAAGGCGGTCATGCCCTGGTTGCCCGCTTCCTGCCCAATACCGATGCGGTGAATAAAATCACAATTATCCCCAGAGGGCGCGCGGCCGGTGTGACATGGTTTCTTCCGGATGAGGAGGATTTTAAATACAAGGATCAGCTTGAAGCCCGCCTGGCCATCTCATTTGGCGGTCGTGTGGCTGAAGAGATCATTTTCAACCGTATCAGTACCGGTGCTTCCAATGATTACAAGCAGGCCACCAACCTGGCCAACAAGATGGTCCGGGTATTCGGCATGAGTGACAACCTGGCACCGCTCTCCTATGAAAACCATGATGACAACATTTTCATCGGCAGGGAGATGACCCAGGCCAAGGCCTACTCCGAAGAAACCGCCCGGAAGATCGATGCCGAGGTCGCCCTTTTTGTAGACCGTGCGTACACGACGGCCAAGACCATCCTTGAGGAAAACCTTGACATTCTCCATGCCCTGACCGAGCTTCTGATTGAAAAGGAAACGGTTCTCGGGCCTGAACTGGACGACCTGATCGCTTCCATGCGACCGGACTTTGATTTCTTCGGCAAGCGAAACGTGGGATTTACTCCCGATGAATCAGACGCAAAGGCATCTCCTGAACCTGCGGCGCCTTCGCCTGACCATGATGGCGATCACGCGGATGAGGATATTGTTGACATCTCTGCCCAAGATACCGGGGACGCCCAAACCGATGAAGGTGGAGACACCCTTGAAGATCCGGAAACTGATAAGGACAGGGAGGCATAGATGCACGGGTTTAGAATCCGTTGCGGCGCCGTTACCCTGGATCTGTCGGAAAAGACCTGTATCATGGGTATTCTGAATACCACACCGGATTCCTTCTCAGACGGCGGGCAGTTTGACTGCCTGGATACGGCCGTGGTCCAAGGTCTTAAACTGGTAGAGGATGGTGCGGCTATCCTGGATATCGGTGGTGAATCTTCAAGACCATTTGCCGAACCGGTATCAGAAGAAGAGGAAAAGCAGCGGGTGGTTCCCGTGATCAAAGCACTGGCAACCAAAATCGATGTTCCCATATCTATTGACACGGTTAAACCCGGAGTGGCCCAAGCGGCACTGGATGCAGGAGCTGCCATCATTAATGATATATCCGCTTTTGAAAAAGATCCCGGCATGGCCGATCTTGCCGCCCAAAGAGATGTGCCGGTCATCCTGATGCACATGAAGGGGACGCCCCAGACCATGCAGATTGATCCGGATTACGATGATCTCATGGCGGAAATCACGGATTACCTGGCTTCCCGGGTAGAGTTTGCCCTGAGCCGGGGTGTCCGAAAGGAAAATATCATACTGGATCCGGGAATCGGGTTTGGTAAAACCGTTGAACACAATCTCATCCTGATCCGCCGCCTTGATAGACTTGCCGCCTTGGGATTTCCCATATTGCTCGGCCCGTCGAGAAAATCGTTTATACAGAATGTGTTGACTGACATGGAGCATAAGCCCGCAGGTCCTGACAGCCCGAGAACCGAATACGGCACCCTGGCTGCCGTGGCTGCCGGCGTGTTTTACGGGTCGCATATCGTCCGGGTCCATGATGTGGAAAAGGTGCGGCCGTTTTTGAATATTATCGATTCCATACAGAATGTATAAATTACCCAGATCCCTTTCACCGATATTCGCTTTTTTGCTGTTGGGGATCTGGTGTGTACTTGTTAACGGTTGTTCCCCCGTACCTGTTGAAGAGCGGCTTCTTCTGCCGGTCAATTTTTCATCGGTACCCAACGGGTTTGTGCTCACCTCATTTTATACCGGTAATATCGAGATTAAAATCAAAGGCGATCCCCGCCTGATCCAACAGATCAACCAGGAGAACATTGAGTACCCGGTGGACCTCTATACCGACATTGAACTGGATCCGGCCGGCGCATCCGATTCCATTGAACCCGGGGTTTATCTCATTCCCCTGATCAAGAAACGCATACCCATTAACCCGGCCATAGAAATCCTTGACTTGAACCCCACCTACCTGAGTGTTAAACTGGAAAACAGGGTCTCGAAGAAATTTAATGTCATGGTACCCTACACCGGAAAACCGGCCACGGGTTATATTGCCATTGAAGCCAAAACCACGCCAACCACTGTTCTGCTGACTGGTGCTGAATCGGTCATTCATGCCATTAAAACGTTGAAGACCAAACCGTTGGACCTGAACGGCGTCACGGAAAGCTTCAAAAAGGAGCTGCCCCTGGATATCGAGCGGTCCCTGCCCATCACCCCCTCGGATCCGGTGATTACCGCATCCATACAGATCAAGCGGAAGCTGGTCGCAAGAAAGCTAGAGCATATTCCCATCAACGCCCTGAACTGTAAGGGGAAACCCACCATCACTCCCAATGTGATTACCGTGGAGATTAAGGGCCCCTATGATGACGTGACCGGTAAACTGGTTGAGGAAAAAGTCTACTCATATATTGATCTTAGCGGGTTAAAACCCGGTGTGTATGCCAGAAATGCATGTATCAACATTCCGGTTGGCCTGATCATGACTGATGCGAACCCTGAAGTGTTTACTGTAAAAATCGAATAGAGGAGGTGGGTATGCTTCTGGTGATAGATGTGGGGAACACCAACACGGTCTTGGGTGTATATCACAATGATGAACTGAAGATGGACTGGCGGATCAGAACCATCCGGGATACGACGGCAGATGAGTTTAATGTCCTGGCCAATGCACTGCTCTCAGATGGGGGAATATCTGCGTCAGATATATCCGACACAGTCATCTCCTCGGTGGTGCCCAGCGCTGTGCCGATTTTGAATGCCTTCTGTGAGAGATATCTCAACCTTACCCCTGTGTGGATAAACCCGGAATCCGTCAAAAAGCTGATGCCCATCCTATATGACAATCCGGCTGAAGTCGGTGCAGACCGTATTGTCAATGCAATCGCCGCCTATTCCAAATACCGATGCGCACTGATCATTGTGGATTTTGGAACCGCCACCACGTTTGATGTCATCTCAAGCCAGGGGGAATACCTGGGCGGAGCTATTGTTCCGGGCATCATGATATCTGCCGAAGCCCTTTTTCAGAGGGCTTCAAGGCTCCCGCGAGTTGAAATATTCAAGGCACCGGAGCGGGTCATCGGCACACACACGCTGGACAGTATCAAATCGGGACTTATCCACGGGAATGCCGCCATGATAGATGGTATGGTCCTTCGGATTAAAAAGGAGATGGACAGCATCCCAAAAGTACTGGCTACAGGGGGGCTTGCCCCGCTGATCTCCGGTCTGGCAGAAGCCGTTGATCAGGTGGAACCCGACCTGACACTGGACGGGCTCAGAATCATCAGCAATGCCCTGGTATAGTCGCAGAATCGTGCGACAGCATTCGTGTGGTAACACCGCTTTAAAAGTACAACACACCAGCCGGAGGATATCATGAAGACAATCCTGGGAAAAACCGGTCTAAACGTAGGACGCATTGGGCTTGCCGCGAGCTACGGAGCGCCTGCCGCCGCGTTTGAAAAAGCATTTGAAATGGGATGTAATTACTTCTATCTCGGGTCCGGACGACACCGGAAGGGGATGAAGGAAGCGGTCCGAAACCTGGTTCAACAGGGAAAACGAGACCAGATGGTGATTGCCGTCCAATCATACGCCCGCCTGGGGGTTTTAACTGAATTCTGGTATAAACGCAGTCTGCAATCCCTGGGCATCGACCATGCAGATATCTTTATCCTGGGATGGCACAATAAATCACCGGCATCCATGCTCATGGATACTGCCGTTAAAATCAAAGAAAAGGGACTGGCCCGGTTCATTGGCATGACCGGCCACAATCGTTCCCTGTTCCCCGAACTGGCCCATGCATTTGACCTGTTTCATATCCGATACAATGCTGCCCATCGGGGCGCTGAAAGTGATTGCTTTCCCTATCTCCCCCAACAGGATGGGCCGGGAATTGTCAGCTACACAGCCACCCGTTGGGCACACCTGTTGAATCCCAAGCATATGCCGCCAGGAGAGGCACCGCTATCGGCCCCGGACTGCTACCGGTTTGCCCTGGCCAATCCCTCTATTCATGTCTGCTTATGCGGCCCGAAAAACCAACAGCAGATGGAGGAGGCACTCACGGTTATTGAACATCCGGATATTGATCCCGGTCAACTGGAACGGATTCAGCGAATCGGTGACCATGTGCGTACCAGGGGAAAAGGTTTTTTTTAGTTGGAACCTTGACAAAACCACCACCCATCTTATAATTTTAGCCAAAACTAACTTTTATCGTGGCTTCAGATTTTAATATCCTAAACCACATGAGGAGGTCGTCATGGTTAAATTTATCAAATCCGTACAGGATACACTGGCATGCAGTGCATATGCCGAAGCCGGAGAACCCTGTCCCATAGGGGGTCAAGACAATAGTGCAAATCAAAAAACAACCCCCTCAAAGGAAAGCTTTGAGCAGACCATGGCCTGTTCTGCATTTGCCGAAGCCGGAGAACCCTGCCCGATCGGTAAAAATGAATAGCGCTCACGCATCTCCCATGCCGGGCTATTAAACCGCCTTGGGCCTGCATGGGAGATCTTCACCCCTCCGGATCATTCACTGTTTGCCTTTCCAAAAAAAATTGATTTCAATAAATGTCGGAATTAGGATACACTAAGACACATTTTGAATGGTGAGTTTTGTAAACACCTTGAGAAGGAGGACCCCAAATGATTACGATCAAGAAGTCTTCTTTTCAGCCCATGGTTTTATTCATTGGTACCTTTATTATCCAGTTTTTTTTCTGTCTGCCGGTGCTGCTTGCTGAAAAGCAGATCGTCAACCCGTATTATTCTGTTGAAACCGTTAGCCAGTCTGACGGAAGTCTGTTTGACAAGACCATTATCAATGGTCCGCCTGCGCCACCGGACGGATCTTCACGCCCTGCTGTGGCCTTGCCGTTGGACCTCCCGTCCGCAGCCAATGCCGTCCCTGACGTCCCATACTACACCTGGTGTTTCGGATGCTCCGCCACCTCGGCTGCCATGATAGCGGCATACTACGACCGAAACGGCTACCGGAACATGTATACCGGCCCGGCCAATGGCGGGGTCATGCCCCTGAACAATGACGATTACTGGTCCACATGGGTTGATGGTGCCGGTGATACCCGCCACCGGTGCCCGTTGAGTGCCACCCAGCTGGGACTCGACGGCAGGTCAACACGGGGACATGTGGATGATTTCTGGGTGTCCTATGACAGCGCGGTAGCAGATCCCTTCATCACAAACGGATGGGCGCAGCATCCCCTGGGCGGATGCACGGCCGATTATATGGGAACCAACCAGTCCTCATCTCCCATGAATAACCGGGACGGGGCCACCACCTTCTGGTACAATTCCAATGGTGCCAAGACGACTGCCGAGGCGATTTTTGCAGCAGGCGCTGCCTATTACAACTCCAGCGGCATGTACGGCATCAAGGAATTCTATGAATCCAGGGGATATGCCGTGGTTGAGGCCTTTAACCAGTATATCCTGGGATACGACGGCAACACCTTAGGGTTCACCTATGCCCAGTACAAGGCGGAAATCGATGCGGGACGACCGGTCATGATCCATGTGGAGGGCCACACCATGGTGGGCTTCGGGTACAATGACATGTCCAACTGGATCTATCTTTTTGACACCTGGGATCATGAGGGGCATTTCATGGAGTGGGGCGGCACATATGGAACCAATCCACCCATGGCCCATGTGGGCGTCACCATTGTCAAACTCGGCCCTGCACCTGCACCACCCGTAATCACCGCACCCAGCACACTGCTTCTATACAATGAGTAATCACCTTAACCCGGAATATAGAGTATCCTTGGTATGATTTCCATTACAGAATCTTCTTGCAGAATCGGATTAATCTTTGTATTGACCCTTCTTATTCATTTTAATGTTATTCCTGCCAAAACGATGGCAAATGATTCCCTTTTACCGAAGAGCCCCACCCCGGCTCATGCCAAACCGGAATTGGAAGAGTTAATTATCAACAGTTCCCCCCCGCATGGCCCCAATGATCCGGGGTCGATTGTCCAGCAAAATGTGCCGGACGGGACTCAGGCCATCACCATTATTTCCGATGTTCCGGCCTTTACCTGGAGTTTTGGCAGTGCGCCCACATCCGCAGCCATGATTGCCGGATACTACGACCGGAACGGTTTGCCTGACATGTATACCGGTCCTGCCAATGGCGGGATCATGCCGCTGGATAACGATGCATACTGGACCACCTGGATTGACGGATCAGGCGCAGAGCTGAACCGCTGTCCCTTGAGCGCCACCCAGATGGGCCTTGACGGAAGAGCCACAACCGGCCATGTGGATGATTACTGGATCAGCGAGAACAGTACAGCCAATGATCCCTTTATCACCAACGGCTGGACCCAGCACACCGCCGGTGACTGCCTTGGAGATTTCATGGGATCCAACCAGTCTTCATACCCCATGGGAAATGCAGACGGGACCACTCACTTTTTTTTCGGCAAATATGGTGACCCGATCACGGCTGATGATATTTTTGCCTCAGGCCCTTTTTTTTACGGGAAAAGCGGCATGTACGGCATCAAGGAGTTCTATGAATCCCGGGGATATGTGGTCAATGAAGCGTACAACCAGTATATCATGGGGTATAACGGAAATACCAAAGGGTTTACCTATAACCAGTACAAGACGCAGATCGATACCGGTCACCCGGTTCTGATTCACCTGAGCGGACATACAGTTGTGGGTACCGGATATGATGACAGCAGTGATCTGGTGTATATCCACGACACCTGGGACCACCTTCAGCACACCATGACCTGGGGGGATGCCTACAACAGCATGGCCCATGTCGGGGTGTCCGTAGTCATCCCTGAAATTGCGCCGCCCCCGCCGCCTCCGCCCACGGGACAGTTTGTACTGCCCCCGATTTTTCTTGTCCTTGATTTACTTGAACCGGGTTAGTCTGCACAGGAACCAAACATTCAGAGGTTTCAATCCGCAGGGCGCTGTGAGGAAGGATCAGATCAGACAGCCCCGGATGAACCTCAGGGGTGCGGCCTGACACAGCCGAACTCACGGGCAAGACAGTCACAAATATCAAATACCTCGGTGACAAATGCCCGACCGGTTTCAAGGCTGGTTTTGGCTGCCAAGGGAACCGTTGCCCCATGAGCAAACACCAGCACCGGGCTGCCCTGGTTGCTGCTGCCCACCAGGTCGATAATCTGCTGCCGGGGTCGTTGAAAATCCACGCGGATAACATTGATATGGTTTTCAATGTCAGGGGCATATCGTAAAAAGCCCTCCACACTGGCACAGTCCGGACAGTAGAACGGTCCGCTGCCATCCTCATCATGCCAGTGATTCAGTAATACCAAGGTATGCTTTTCCATCTCATCCTCCGGGTCAATGGTTCAGTTTGTGGCGGAAATTAAAAACAGTTCCCCGTATGACGGTTTGAAAGTGAACAGTTCCGTTAACGGGACCTCGTAAATACGGCACAGAAGTGTTCGGATCACACCGGCATGGGTGACAACCAGAATGGGGCCGGATAATGGCCCCTTGTTGCTCGAAAAAAAATTCCAGGCCCGCTCGCTGACACGGCTGAAACTTTCACCGCCAGGAGGCGTAAATGTATCCATATGCCTGCCCCGCCTTTCAAATGCTTCTGGGTGGGCTTTCTTAACCGAGTCAAAGGAAAGGTTTTCCCAGGCGCCCATATGAATCTCCGTCAACCGGTCATCCATGATCGGCTGACTGCACGGGCAGATCTGTGCTGCGGTATTCAGGCACCGTTTCAAGGGACTTGAGTAAACCGCTTTGAATGAAAAACCGGATAATATCCCATGCCAGGATTCTGCCTGCCCGACACCGGTGTCATCCAGTTCGGCATCGGTTGTACCGATGAACCGCCTGATATCATGGCCCTGGATCTGACCGTGCCGCAGGACCATCAATAGACCGGGCTCACCCAAGTATTTGGTCAACGGGTTGTCCGGCCAGGGTTTCAATCCGGGTTTGAATGTGCCGAGCAATTTCATATCGCCGGGTAATCTGATGTTCCTTATGGGGATACTGTGTTATTTTTTCAGCAAATCGATCGTGGTAGTTTAAATCAATTCGGTCTTGTTTGCACACCTTATCTGCAAAATAGACAATCTCTTTTTCGGTTAAATGCTCTGATGAGTGGTCCAACGGGCTGCTCCCGGGCATATCCATATGATGGGAAATCACATCAGCCACCCGGTCAAATCCGAACTGCCTGACCAGTTTGGCGCCTTTTTGTGCATGCTGCGGCTGGTCACGGCAGATATCATGCAAAAGGGCAGCGGACACAATCAGCCGAGGATCCAGTATACAAGGAAGGGCAGCGGCGATTGTTTCGGCAGCCGTTGCCACCTGTCGGGCATGTGCCTTGATATGATCCTTTCCGGATAGAAACCGGTTCAGTATCTCCTCGCATTCATCCCTTTCCGGAAATGATATGCCCAGCTTCTTTTTCCGAATCCTTTCATACCCGTCCGGGTCATCAGCATCCATGAGGATGCCCCTGTCAAAGGTATCTACCGTTTTTATCCTGACCCCATCCGATTCAAACAGATCCCGCAGGCTCTGGTCCGGGCCCAGGGCCAATATCTGATCCTTAAGCGTCATGGGGATAAGCGGTGGGTGCCCTGTAAACCCTTGAAAGCAGGGCATGATGATGTGATCCTCATGGCCTTTTCGCTCATCCATCAGCATCTGCAGGGTGAATTGGCGGATCGCCGGTATATCCACGGGTAGAAGAAACGCACCATCCGTATTGGCATCCATGCATCGAAACCCGGCCTGTATCGACGAGAGCATGCCGGTTTCATAGTCCGGGTTAAACACCGGAATTGCCCCGCAGCGGCGAATGACATCTTCAAGAATGTGATGATTGTGACCGGTGATGACCCGGATGGTGCGGATCCCACATTTACTAAACAGGCGGACGACCTCTTCGATCACCGTAGAATCCCCAAAGGGAAGAAGCGGCTTAAAGGCCCCCATCCGGGATGAGAACCCGGCTGCCAAAATAACCGCTGCCAAGGATGACGCCAACACCTTCTCCTCTTAAGGGGAGATCTGGGTCCGGCCGGTCTGGTTACCGGTTTCGGCCCTGACCTGTATGATCTGCCCGATGATACTGACTGCAATTTCAGCCGGGGTTTCAGAATGGATATCCAGACCGATGGGGGAATACACGGCATCGAGCCGTTGTTTGGAAACCCCTTTTTCCATCAAATTGGCGTAAATGGCATCCCTTTTGGTACGGCTGCCGATCATGCCGATGTATGCCGGTGTTGTGGCCAGCGCCTTCTCCAGGACGGTCTGATCATGAAGATGGCCCCGGGTCAGGATAACGATATAGGACGACGGGTCAATGGAAAGACCATCAAAAGATTGTGAAAAATGATCAACCACCCGGATCGTGTCCGAATCCGGAAAACGCTCGGGGTTGGCAAACTCTTTCCGGTCATCCGTCACAACGGTGTTGAACTCTACCAGATGAGCCATCTGGGCCAGTTTGAAGCCCACATGCCCGGCACCGAAAATAAAGAGGGTATCCCTTTTCACCACCGGTTCGATCACAAATTCCTCAAGCCCCTGATTATGAATCAGCGGGACTCTACCTGAAAACCGTCTACTCCTGAGAACCGACAGCAATGATTCCGGCAACGGATCCCCTGCTGCGACCTTCCCATGGATACATACCGATTTCTTCAGGGTAAAATCCGTCTGGGTATTCCCGATAACCCGGGATACCAGAAGCGGTTGTTCCCCCTTTGATACCTGCTGCAGCAGGTGTTCAAACAGCTTATATAAAGAGGGTGAATAGTGAATGCTCTCCATCATCACGGTCATGTCGCCACCGCAGATCATATCCAGATCATCCTTGTGTTCCGCATTGAGAATGAAGCGTTGTATCCTGGATGTTTTTTGCTCTGTCAATTCCAGGCAGGCCTTGATCACCCGCGCTTCAATCTGTCCACCGCCGATGGTGCCGATAATGGACCCGTCTTGTCTGACCAGCATCCGGGTGCCCGAAGTTCTCGGGGTGGAGCCGCTGCTCTTCATGACGGTGGCGACGGCAAATCCTGCTTTTTCTTCAAGGCACGCCAGAATCTCTTTATGCCGCATTGATAGGGACACTGATTTTCCTTTGGAAATTATTTTCCATAGCTGCAGCGGGGGTAATTACAGGTGGGGCACCCCGAGCACAATCCACCATGCCCCATGCGGATGATATCTGACTTGGTGACCCGCTCTCCTGCGAGAAGACGGGGGACCACCAGGTCAAAAATCGACGTTTTATGGTACATGACACATCCTGGCAGACCGATCACCGGGACATCATGGATATAGGCCAGCATGAACATGGCACCGGGCAATACCGGTGCGCCATAGGATACAATCTCGCCTCCAGCCGCCCGGATGGATGCCGGCGTCAGATCATCGGGATCCACGGACATCCCTCCGGTCACGGCAATCATTCCGGCACCCTGGCCGACCAGGCGCCTGATGGCCGACACGGTCATCTCCATATCATCTGAGACAATCTCTTTTCCCATAATCCTGCTGCCCAGCTGTTCAAATTTTTTCTGTACCACCGGGCCGAACCCATCCCTGATCCGGCCGGCAAACACTTCCGAGCCGGTGATCACCATACCCACATCAAGACTGGCAAACGGTTTGACCCTGATCACAGGATCATGCCCGCACAGTGTTTCCGCCTGTATCACGATATTTTCATCAACGGAAAGCGGAATGACCCGTGTGCCGGCAACTTCCTGATCCGGTTCCACCTGCTGATGGGTGTGGAGGGTCGCAAAAATAACATCTGTCAAGCCGTTGATCTCTGTCAACCGGTCGACATCCACGGTGAGCAGCCCTTTTTGGGTGGCGGTCAATGACACCTTTCCCTCTCTGGGATCACCCAGCTCAATCCCTGGTCCTACCGCCGCACGGGCAATGCGGAGAGCGGCATCGTTCTCATGGATTTCACCGTTCAGGCAGGCCACGTATATATGCTGTTTCCCCAGATCCAGCAGTTGATCCACATCTGCCTCGGTAATGATGTGCCCCTTTTTAAAATGGGGACCCTTGAACAGGTCCGGTACGATCCGGGTCACATCGTGCAGCAGCATCTTGCCCACGGCTTCCTTTACCGGAACCGCTGCAAGCTTATCCTTCTCATAATATTTCATACGTGTTTCTACCCTCCAAGATTGGGATTGATCATCTCAATCCTGTCATTTTCACGAACCCATACTCTATCATATTCCTTTGGATAGATATATGTATTGTTGACCTCGACCATCAGATGCGGGTCGCCCTCTTTCACCCACTCAATCAGATCGGTGATGGAGAGTCCGTCGGGGATAATTTCTTCTACCCCGTTTAATATAATTTTCATGGACGTGACCCTTTACGTAACTGCCGGCCACAGGTCCTGCATTCGGGATTGGGCGGCAGTGTGGAAACATTGATTCTCATATCCATTCCCGACAACCTGAGCAGTCGGCCGGTAAGCCCTTTGCCGATTCCCAGGATCTCTTTGACCGCTTCCATGGACTGGATCGATGCAATCATGCCTGCGGCCGGCCCGATAATTCCCGGACCGGGATCCTCTTTTGCTCCGGGAGGAGGGAACACACATTCAAAACAGGGTTTTCCTTTGGGCGAAAACAGCGATGCCATCCCGTCAAACCCGCTGACCCCTCCAAATATCCAGGACAGCCCGATTTTCAAGGCGGCCCGGTTCAGGACAACCCGGGTATCATAATTATCGGTGCCGTCCATGATCAGGTCAATCCCATCCAGAATATGATCAATGGTATCATCTGTTATTCTTAATTTTACCGGCACAACCGTGACACCCGAATTCAGATCACTCAGCCTGCCGGCAGCAGAAAGCACCTTGTCCTTTCCCAGGCCCTGCTCCCCATGCAGAATCTGCCGGTTCAGGTTGCTGGGTTCCACCACATCATCGTCAACAATAACAATCCGGCCGACACCGGCCGCAGCCAGGTACATGGAGGACAAGGAACCCAGCCCGCCCGCCCCGGCAACCAGGATACTGGTGTTAGCCAGCATCGCCTGGCCTCGGGGTCCGATCTGCGGCAGCTTGATTTGCCGCGCGTATCGATCTCGGGTTTGGGGCATTAAATAACCTGTACTGCGGGTATCAGCCCGCCTTTTTCTGGTATTCCTGGATCGCCCAGTACACCCGCTCAGGAGTCAGAGGCAGTTCGAAAACCCTGACACCGATCGCATCATACACGGCATTCAAAATGGCAGGGATGGTCGGCATGATTGCCCCTTCACCCACCTCTTTGGCCCCGAATGGTCCGTTGGGCTCATCACTTTCCACCACCACGGCATCCACCTGGGGCATATCCATGGAGGTAACGATCTTGTATTCAGCCAGATCATTGTTCAGGACATTGCCTTTGTCGTCAAACATCACCTCTTCGTGCATGGCCTCGCCGATTCCCATGGAAACCGACCCTTCCATCTGGCCTTCCACGGATGTCATGTTGATCGCCTTGCCACAGTCATGGGCATCGGTTATCCGCTCGATGGTGATCTGTCCGGTTTCCACATCAACGCTGACCTCAGCAACCTGGGCGGAACACCCATAGGCCGGAGAGGTTCCCACAGCCGCACCCTTGAATTTACCGCCCAGCAGATGAGGTTTGTACTTTCCGGTGCCGACGATGGATCCCTTTTCAAGAAACGCCATCCTGGAGGCCTCTTTAAAGGTCAGTTTTTCCGAGTCCGGGTTATCGATCCAGCCTCTGTGTTCCTTGATATACCGGGTTCTGATATCTGTAATATCCGGGGTTTCATTTTTAAACTCGATGAACCCGTTCTTGATGTCCATCTCCTCCACCGGCACATTGAGCAACCCGGACAACACCTCTAACACCTGGGCTTTGGCATGCTCTGCCGCCTCTTTGGTGGCATGTCCGGTCATGAGCGTCTGGCGGCTGGAGTATGCACCAAGGTCCACACCCATATCCGTATCGCCCGACTCGAGACGGACATTTTCCAGAGGGATGCCCAAGGCTTCGGCCGCGATCATGGCGAAGGCGGTGTCCGATCCCTGCCCGATTTCGGCAGAGGCCGTGTATACCAGAGCCGTGCCACCATCTTCCGTCAGCTTGACAATGACCGTGCCGTGATAGGTATCTGAGCGGTAGATGGGGTAGCCTGCACCCGATACAAAGAAGCCGCACGCCATGCCGATGCCTTTGCCATTCGGCATCTTACCCTTTTTCTCATCCCAGCCGGATCCGTTGCGCACCGCATCAATACATTCGGCCATACCGAATGAGCTCATATTCAGGTCGTTGCAGGTGGTATCACCGGCCTCCATCATATTTTTAACCCGCAATTCAAGGGGATCCATACCCAGATCCCCAGCAATCATATCCAACTGCTGTTCAAAGGTGGCCCTGGCAATCACTGCACCATGTCCGCGCTGGGCACCACAGGTGGGTTTGTTGTTGTACACCCGGTAACCGTCGTACTTCATATTGGGCAGCTTGTATGGACCTCCCAGGAGTGACCCGGCATAGTACACCGTTGCAATGCCAAAACTGGAATATGCCCCGCCATCCAGCCAGCACTCGTGCTTCAGGGCCATGAGGGTGCCGTCCTTTTTTGCCCCTGTGGTGATGGTATGGGTGAATCCGTGCCGGGCCCTGGCCAGCTTGAACACCTGGTCCCTGGTGTAGTTCATTTTGACGGGTTTATTGGTCTCCCGTGCCAGGATGCAGCAGGCCAGCTCCATGGGATTGGCCGATGCCTTGATCCCGAAGCCTGCACCCACATACGGTTTTTTCACACGGACCTTGCCGATATCCATCCCCAGGACCATAGCAACGGTCCGCTGGACGTAATGGGGAACCTGGGTCCCACTGACCAGGGTCAGGGTCCCTCTGCGGTCAAATTCCGCAATGCAACCCTGCATTTCGATACAGGCCCCATCCTGGCGTTTGTTTTTTACGGTCGTGGTTTTAACGATATCACTTTCTGCCAGGGCCTTTTCCACATCACCGAATTCATGATGCACCTCGGCGCACAGGTTTTTAGGAAAATCCTCATGCAGCTGCGGGGCGCCGTCTTTCATGGCATCCTCAATGGTAAATACCGCCGGCAGGATCTCGTATTCCACTTCAATCAGCGCCACGGCTTTCTGGGCGATTTCGAGGGATATGGCTGCAACTGCTGCAATCTCATCCCCGACATACCTGACCTTGTCAATGGCAAAAACCGTCTCATCATATCTGGCCGGGCTGACCCCGTATTTGATTGAGCCGGCTTCCTTTGAGGTTACTACAGCCTTTACACCCGGCAGTGCCTCTGCTTTGGATGTATCAATGGATATAATATTGGCATGGGCGTGCGGGCTCTGCAGCAACGCACCGTAAAGCATGCCGGGTTTGTCAATATCATCTACATAAACAGCTTTACCGGTGGCCTTGTCCGGAGTATCCAGCCGGTGGGCGCGGGTTCTGATTACATCAAAGTCTTTCATGGTTCCTCCTTGATTGGAACAAGAATTTAAGATTTCTGGGAGTCAATGGCTTCGATAATTTTCTGGTAACCGGTACACCGGCACAGGTTGCCTGAGATACCTTCTCTTATTTCCTGTTCTGTGGGATTCGTATTCTTATCCAGAAGATTTTTGGCAGACATGATCATACCGGGGGAGCAGTACCCGCACTGAATCGCACCCTTTTCTACAAAGGCCTCCTGAATCGGGTGAAGTCCCTCTTCTGTGGCAAGCCCCTCTATGGTATCCACAACAGATCCATCCGTCTGGATGGCCAAAACCAGGCATGAGTTTACGACGTCTCCGTCCAGGATAACCGTACATGCACCACAGTCACCGGTGTCGCAGCCTTTTTTGGTTCCGGTCAGCCCCAGATCATACCTGAGAAGATCTGCCAGGGTTTGATTCGGTTCAACCGCAATTTCATATATCTCGTTGTTTATGGTTACACTGATGATCTTTTTCATGGTGTTTCTCCTATATCTTAAACATCTGATGATGGATCGGTTTACTTGCCTTGCGCCTGCGCCAGGGCAGCCGCAAGCGTTCGACGGGTTAAAACACCAATCATGGCCTGACGGTAACCGGCAGTGCCCCTGAAATCATCAATAGGCTTACAGTCATCTCTTCTTGCCGCTTCTGCCGCCTCAAAGAACACGGTATCATCCGCTGTTTTGCCTGCCAGCACCTGCTCGGCCTTGGCACCGCGAATCGGTGTCGGGGCGACCGAACCCAGGGCGATTCGAGCGTTGAGGATATTTTGGTTTGCCGGGTCAATCTCAATGTATGATGCCACATTGACCACATTGATCTCCGAAGATTTACGCTTGCCCAGCTGAATATAATCGGCTCCTGAACCGGCGGGCGGGACCGCTATTCTGAAACCGGTCAGGAGTTCATCGTCGTTGATGCAGCTCTTACCCGGCCCGACAAAAAAATCAGAAACGGGAACTTCCCTTGCGCCCTCGCTGTTTTGAAGGATGACTGCTGCATCATAGATTAAAAGTGCGCAAAGGGTGTCTCCGGCAGGGCTGGCATTGCAGGCATTCCCGCCGATGGTGGCCTTGTTGCGAATCAGATGATTACCCAGGCTTTGGGCGCCCTGTTTCAAGGCGGGTAGCTTTTCACCGATCAGCCCTGAAGCAGCAAGGGATGCCATGGTCACACAGGCACCAATGGTGATATCGCCACCCTTCTCTTCTATTTTGAGCAACTCGTCGATTTTGGTTACACTGATCAGATGTTCAACACTGACCAGGTCTTTTTTCAGATGAACCAGAAGATCGGTCCCCCCGGCAAGTATCCTGGCGTTCTCACGATATGTTTTCTTGAGATCCAGCGCCTCCTGGACTGAAGCCGGATCATGAAAATCAAATCTTGGTAAAAGCATGCATGGCCTCCTTTGGATTGTTTAAAACGATTCCTTTATTGGGAGCTACCATTTTAAGCCGGGCCATGTCAATAAAAACATGCGCTTGAAAAAATGTATTTTCTTTACAAAAATTATTTTATGAATGACGTTCATTTATAATTGTTCGTCATAGAGAACAATTTGGTCGTCAGACATAATATTATTTATTTATATAATTTCAAACTCTTATGAAATTTTACTAAATTCAACCACATTATAGACATCGTATATACAGCATAATGAACTGTTAATTTTCTTTCGTTCATTTTGTAAAGCGATCCCATTCCACCTCGCTATCCATGATTTTCAAACCCGATTTTTCACTGATTTTTGGGGGAATGGCATACCGAGTCATCCCCGGCTTTCATCGGCTTCCCTAAACTTGACGACAAACTCATTGAGCTTCGCCGCCTTGGACTCCATGAACCGCACCCATAAATGCAGCACCTCCAAACCCTCTGCCGTAATTGTGTAGATCCGTTTGGCCGCACCGGCATCCTGGGTTTCCCATTCTGACTTGACCATATTGTCCTCCTCCATTTGCCTGAGATGCCGGTAGACCATACCCGGTGGTGCGGCACCCTCAATAAAACCAAATGACTGGATCGTATTGATCAGTTCATATCCGTAGGATGGCTTTGAAAAAAGCCCCAGCAAAATAGAGGCCTGAACATACCTCTCCTGCCGGCCGGAGCCGGGCATATTCTTTTTGTCCATATATAACCACCTTGACATATATCCTTGAAGGATATATATTGATTAACAATAATTGTTGATTATACAACAGGTTCGACCATCCAACAACAGGAGGGATGCCATGAGCAAAATATTTGTCAGGGAGAGGCGTAAAATGGAGAAGGGGGAAAAAAAGCCCCGCTTCAGGGTCGTCGGTGTCAGCGGCAGTGATGTTAAAATCTATGCTGACCACATTCGAAAAACAGAGCTCGAGGTGATTGCCAAGGAAACCGGGGCTGAGGTGATTTACCTGCCTGCGCACGGTACAGGAAACAAAAACGGGGTAATGTAAGACCGTTATTTAAAAAATCAACAAGGGGCAGCATATCCATGCTGTCCCTTGTTCAATGACTTGCCGGGTGCTGCCATCCGGTCACGCCGGGCAAGATTTTATTTGATCTACTTATAGATAATTGTACCGACATGCTTGCCGTCAAGGGCATCCTTGATCAGCTCCGGTTTATTCAATGCATCGATCACCTGGAGCTCCTTGAGACACTTGGCCTGCTTGAGCATCTTGAGAATGGGCCGTTCAATAATCAGATCATCCAGATCCAGCTCGATCAACTCATCCACAGAGATCTTGTCATAGAACGTGAGGGAATCCGCACTGCCCTTGGCCTTTTTGGGGTCCATATCATAAAGACCGGTTTCATCCTTCAGATAAATCAGCGAGCGCGCCCCGATGTTTTCTGCCAGCAGAAATGCACCGCAGTCCGTCCGGTGGGGAGGAATCGATCCGTATTCAGCCGGGTGCTCAAAAAATCCATACGGCGGAACCCCGAAGGTAATCGGCAGGTATCCCTGGCGGCAGAACATGGTCAACTGCTCCAGGTGATCCCCGTGGCCGATCTTGACACCGCCGTGCTTGGCCAGCAAGACAGACAGCATCTCTGCATTTTGCCATGACACCTTATCCCCAAGCTTGGACAGCACACCGGTGGGCATTCCAAGATCCACCCCGATATTATAGACATGCCGGGCCCGGGTACCGCCCCCGGTCATCAGAAGAAGCTTATACTCATCCTTGAGCTTGATCAACTCGTCAAGGATCGGAAGAATTGCCTTGGCCCCCCGATCCATAATACTCTGACCGCCGATCTTCAACACGTTTATATCCGGATGCATTCTGAAGTATTCATCAGACTCTGTTTTCTGCAGAAACTCCTTGCTCACCAGAGATTCCCCCAACAAAGGCGTATCAATATGAAGCCTTCCCTTTGAATCCTCTTCCTTTATCAGCTTTCCCATATCATCCTCCAGTAAGATTATTGATTATCCGTTTTTTGACTTTGATTAGAAAAGCGGCTATCAGATGTTATACGAGCAACCTTGTGCTGATGAGTTTCCAGCCAGCCGACAGCCTCCGCGTCTTTTGCATCAAACTTCGGCACGTAGGGCTTGATATCTAGCAGGGGTGTCCCGCAAAGAACATCTATACCCCGTATAAAGAGTATCGGCCCCTCCCGCTTCAAAAGCCTGACCACCGAGAATCCGATCTGACTCGGACGCCGGGGTGCCCGGGTGGAAAACACCCCTCTTTGGGTGTTGTCCATAAAGGGCGTGACCATCAGATCGTAGCCGCTTGATCGATGGAAATAGTACAATAAAATCAGGTGAGAAAAACCATCAATATCATTTAGACCCTCTTCAAACACCGGATCAATAATCAGCCTGCCTTCAACTCCTAAGGCCCCTTCAGGCTGTATCGGCATTCCTTCCGGGTTTTCAAATGGGGTTTCAATCACACCGATTGGCTGGATATTTAAGTCATTCATAAACCGACCCGCTGTCAGGTAAAAGATTGTTGTAAGACCCTGTGCTTCAGTTCAAGCCAGAATCATAAGAAATAATAATGGGAAAATCCAGTAAAATCGAGGAAAGGCCTCAGTAAGACTTTGCCTCCACCTGAGTGATTGTCCGGTACCGGGTTTGGTGCGGGGTACCGTTGCAGCCTTGCGTCACTGCCAGGATCACCTGACGATGACCGATGCGGACCGTCTTGGTCTTTTCCGAACCGATGGACACCGGCTCCTGCACGCTCAGGACTTCACCGTCCGGGGTGGCCACCACATCGACAAAATCATGGCCACACAGATCGCTGACCGTCACGATATCACCGGGTCGGCCAAAATGATACCACCCGCGATATCGACCGTCATTTCCGTTCAACCGCAATCCGATTGCAGCCAGTGCCCCGATCACCCCCTGCCCGGTTCCACCGTGTTCGGACAGATGAACCCCGGCCGCCTCTGCCGTATCATAGGCGTCAGATATCGGAATCACCTCTGACTTCGCCCGGGAACCAAATGCCATGAGCAACTGCCCTGCATTCGCATCCTCCTTGACCGCCAGGCAGAACCCTGGGTCTGATCCCCTGACATGACGTTCTTCGAGAAAACTGCAGGTGTAGTCAACCAGCTTTTGCTCATCACACCCCAGCAGGCTCAGCTCAAAACACATGGCAGAGTTATGTGAGGTGTATGGTACATCCTCATGGACATATAACTGGTGCCGGGAAATGGTGGAGCAGGCTGCCCATCCATTTCGTGTAAAAATCTCGGTCAACTCCTGAACCAGCCAGCCCGTGCCAGGGGTATCCGGCATATCTGTGTCATCGATGGCCATTAAATATGTCAAACAATACCCTCCTCACACGCGTCAAACAGTCAATTTTCATGGACATTTTTTACCGCCTATGTCCGTTTCAGTCAATATGAAAATAGTATTTTTTCCAAACAAACCCCAACAGACCAATAATAACCATTATGACAAAATAGTTTCCATAACCGTATTGGCTGCCCAGGGCATATTTTACCGATTCAACATCAGTTTCTAATTCAAATCTCATACGTCTCCCCTAAATAGAGGGCAACAAAAACCACTTGAACAGGGGAGGAGAGGTTGTGATTCGTGCTGACCTTCATGTCCACTCGGAAGCTTCAAAAAGACCATCAGAATGGTTTCTCCAGAAAGTAGGCGCCAGAGAGTCCTATACCCGTATCGACACCTTATATGATACTGCCAAAGCCCGGGGTATGGATTTTGTAACGGTGACAGACCACAACACTATTGAGGGTGCACTTGAACTGGTTGAAAAATACCCGGGCGACACCTTTATCAGCTCTGAAATCACGACCTATTTTCCTGAGAACCGCTGTAAAATTCATGTATTGGTGTACGATATCACGCCGGAGCAGTTTGAAAAAATTGATGCGCTCAGGCACAACATCTACTCTTTAAGAGAATACATCCAAACCCAGGGGATTGCCTACTCTGTGGCCCACGGTTTTTACAGCATCAACGGCAAGCTGGATATGGAAATCCTTGAAAAGCTGATTCTTCTGTTTGATGTCTTTGAAGGACTGAATGGTGCCAGGAACCGGTATTACAATGAATCATGGCAGGATATCCTCAGAAACCTCACCCCGCTCCAGATTAAAACCCTGTCGGCAAAGTACGGCATTAAACCCATGAGCAGTGATGCCTGGATCAAAGGGTTCACCGCCGGTTCTGACGACCATGCCGGACTGTTCATTGCACAGACCTATACATGCAGCAAATGCCAGCCAAAGCTTGATGCATTCATCAACAGCATCAGAGACAAACACACAACGAGCCAGGGACGATGCAATGATTACAAGTCCTTTGCATTTTCCATATATAAAATATTCTGCGATTATTCTGCTACGGCCCGGAAAAATGCCCCCGGCGGTATTCTCGCCTTTATCAATGAGGTGGTGTTCGAAGATAAACAAAGCCGCCTGAAACGATGGGTCACCCTTAGAAAAGCCAAAAAGGGCCGCAAGGTCAAGGATAAAATCATCCTGAAATTTTTTGAGGATGTATACAATTGGTCAGACATGATCAATGCCGCGGATACTGAGGCCAAAATGGACGGGATCTACAAGAGCATGGGGCTGTTGCTGGATGAATTTTTCAAATTGCTCATCGATTCCTTTGTGAACGACCTTTCAAAGGGAGACATCGGAAAGCTTTTCAGAAATCTGGCTTCAGCGTTGCCTGCGTTTTTTATCTCCGTGCCGTTTTTTTCATCCCTTCGCCACCTGTCTCAGGACCGTGACACCATTATCGAACTGAAACACAAATATGTTGGGAAAGGCAGTATAAACAGCAAGAAAATTCTCTGGTTTTCAGATACCCTGCACGACCTGAACGGGGTATCCGTAACCCTGGGCAAATTTAGAAAAGAGGCGGTTGACCGCAACATGAACCTGACATTTGTCGGGTGCACCAATGATCAGGCAAGGCTGAATGCCAATGAACCCAACCTGATGTACCTGCCCTGCATTTACTCTATCACCCCTGAGTTTTACCATTCCTATACATTGAACTTCCCGTCACTTCTGGCTTCCATTGAGATGATCTACAAATACCGGCCGGAGCGGATCATCGTATCCACACCGGGCCCTGTAGGTATGTTAGGAATGCTCATGGCCGGTATACTGGGAATAGAGTGTGTATCGATCTATCATACTGATTTTGGTGCACAGGCCGGATTGATTTTTGGAGATGAGGCGGTTGCAGGTCTCATCCAGTCCTCACTCAACCGGTTCTATTCATTCTCAAGCCATATTAAAGTCCCCACCAGGGAATACATACGTATCTTGGAAGAGCAAAATTACAACAGCGAAAAAATGAGCATTTTCAAACGCGGATTCAATGTGGACCCCCTCCAGGTGTCTCCGGCATGGATCGACAATTTTAAAAACCGCAGCGGCATCAAACCGGGGACCACACTCTTGTGGGCCGGCAGGGTCAGTAAGGACAAAAACATTCAGTTTCTCATGGATATCTACACACAGTCCCTTGAAAAGGTTCCCGAACTGAACCTGATCTTCTGCGGTGATGGTCCTGATCTTGAGTATTTTAAGGACAAATACCGTGCATATGACCGGATCCTGTTCACCGGATATCTTCAGACAGAGGAACTGCAGACCTACTACGAATTCGCCGATATCTTTGTTTTTCCAAGCACCACCGACACATTTGGCATGGTGATCCTCGAAGCCCAGGCATGCGGCCTGCCCGCCCTGGTTACCGATGTTGGCGGGCCCCAGGAGATTATTGAGGACGGCCGGACAGGGCATGTCCTGAAGCTGTCTGATCCGATTTCCTGGGTCGACAGGGTGATGGAGATTCACACCATGAGGGTCAAACACCCGGAAAAATTCATGGCCTTGAAAGAGGAATGCCGGGATCGTATCCGCCAGAAATACGACTGGAATGATGCGCTGTCCGATATCATCGGGGAACCCATCATCAAAGAGAAGAATAAAGATAAACGGGTGGCCGCCTGATCTTGACCCGCTATTAGCAATGAATATTCTTTTCGGCATCCAGGGGACCGGAAACGGCCATGTCAGCCGGTCGACACAGATCATTCATCATCTGAAAGCCCTGGGTGCCCATGTGGACGTCCTATTCAGCGGCTGCGACGAGGACAAGGTGTTTGACCGAACAATTATCGACTCCTGCAGATTTTTCAAAGGGTTTACCTTTAACTATCGCAACGGCCGGATCAGCACCATGGATACATTGAGGAATCTTTCCATATACCGCTTTTTGAAAAATGCCCTGACCTTTGACCCAAAGGGGTATGATCTTGTGGTGACCGATTTTGAGCCCTTGACTTCATTGATTTCAAAACGGCACAACATCCCCAGCATCGGCATCGGGCACCAGTATGCATTCCTGCATGATATCCCCATGGCCGCTTCGGGCCATATCGACCGGGCAATCATGAAATATTTCGCATCTGCCGATGTCAGTATCGGCCTGCACTGGCACCATTTCAACCAGCCCATTGCCCCGCCGGTTATCAATGCCAACGTACATATCTCTTCAGAAATCGTTGATAACCTGGTTCTGGTATACCTTCCTTTTGAAAGCGACAAAGAAATCTCTGCATTTTTACAAAAAGCCGACACATTCAAATTTGCTGTATATTCAGGCCACTCCGGTAAGGGCATCAGGAAAGAGGGACATATTACCTGGCATCCCTTTTCAAAAAAATCCTTTTATGAACACCTTTCGGTTTGCTCCGGCGTCATCTGCAATGCAGGATTCGAACTGCCCAGTGAAGCGCTTCACCTGGGCAAGAAAATCCTTGCCAAACCACTGATCGGGCAATTTGAACAGGCATCCAATGCTAAAGCATTAGAATGGCTTAAACTCGGTACAACCATGGATTTTCTGGATTCGTCCGTTCTTAAATCCTGGTTGACTACTGAATCTTTCATAAAAACCCATTACCCCAATGTGGCGGACCTGATCGCCAGATGGATTGTTAAAGGCAGCTGGGACAACACCAGGGAGTTGGTCAACCAGGCCTGGACTCAATAGAATTTATGCGAATTGGAGGTGAATTATGGAGAAAGTGATCGATCAACCGTTTGACCCGTTCAATTACAGACCGTCCACAGACGAGCCGTATATGAACGGCGATCAGCTTAAGTATTTTAAAAACAAGCTCATCCAGCAGAAAATCGAACTGGTCGAAAAAACCGGCCACCGGATGGAAAAGATTAAAAACCTCAAGTATGCCCATGCCGATATTATTGACCGGAGTAATTCCTGGATCGATATAGAGGCGGAAATCACTGTGTTTGAACGCCACTCCCTGCTGATCAAAGAGATTGAAAAGGCACTTGAAAGAATCGAAGACGGCACCTTTGGATACTGCGAATTTACCGGGAAGAAAATCGGCATCAAGCGTCTTGAGGCCATGCCCTGTGCCACTCTGTCCATTGAAGCCCTTGAATCCCTTGAAGAGATACGGAATTAGCCTATGACCCCATTGCTTAAGAACATCAAACCGATTTACCGCGACCGGATCCCACCGCAGCTGGTGATCCAGATCACCAATCAGTGTAATGCACAATGCCCTCAGTGCGGTATGCGGGTGACCGCCAAGATTCCGAGATCCACTCTGGATATCGATACCATCAAACGCACCCTTGATGCTGCAGCTGCCAAGGGCGTCCAGGCCGTGTCATTCACAGGCGGAGAGCCGCTCCTTCACCTCGATCTCCTGACCGAGCTGATCAGACATGCCGGAAAAGCCGGTATTGAATATATCCGTACCGGCACCAATGGTTTCCTGTTCAAAAGCAGCCATCGTCCCGGATTTGAAGACCGGGTCAAAACACTTGCTGAAAAACTCGCTGATACCCCGTTGCGAAATTTCTGGATCAGCCTGGATTCTGCAATTCCCAGCGTCCATGAGCAGATGAGAGGCTTGGACGGTGTTGTCAGAGGGATTGAAAAAGCGCTGCCCATTTTCCACTCAAATGGATTATATCCATCGGTGAATCTCGGCATCAACCGTCTGGTTGGAGGTGATCCCACACGGCTGTTGGGCCGGCATGCCTACACCAGCGAGGATAGATACATCCATGCGTTTTACGCTGCATTCAGGCGGGCGTTTGACCAGTTTTACCGTCAGGCGGCCAACCTGGGATTCACCATCGTCAACACCTGCTACCCCATGAGCATGGGGGACCAGGAGCAGGACCTGGGATTGAGTGCGGTGTATGCGGCTACTGCTGTGGATAATGTGGTCCGCTTTTCCAAAAGGGAAAAGAGCGCACTCTATCGCGCGCTGATGGATGTCATTCCCCACCACCGACATCGCCTGAGAATCTTTACCCCCCTGTCATCACTGTACATGCTGGCACGGCAGTACGACACGGACCAGGTCCGGTCATCCCATATGGAGGTCGGCTGCAGGGGCGGTATTGACTTCTTCTTCATGGACTCTGAAAATGGCCATGTCTTTCCCTGTGGATACCGGGGAAATGAAAACATGGGAAGTTTCGCTGATATAGACCTGCCCCGGATTGACCCCCGGGCCGAGTGCAGGAAGTGTGACTGGGAGTGTTTCCGGGATCCCTCGGAACTATTTGCACCGTTTCTGGACCTGTTCAACCGCCCTGGCGGACTGGTCCGAAGATTTATACAGGACCCGGCGTATTTCTCACTATGGCAGAATGATATCCGCTACTATCGTGCCTGCACCTTGTTTAACGGCCGATCTGCACCCGACCCTAAACGATTGTCACGGTTTGACCTGAATCGTAATATCCGTCAGCAGAAAAGCTATGCCGCTTCCATGCTTTCCCTGCGCAGCAAGGCATCGTGAATGGTCCGGTGGCAGTCCTCGCGCAGGATATCCGCCGGCTGCTCTGAAAAAACCGGACCGAATGTCAGGTCTGCGTTAAGACGACGATTCCTGAAAATTCTTAGGAAATGAGGCACAAACGTATCGTCCCCGATCCATGCCGCTTCCCTGTTTTCGTAACACACGGCCGCCGGAACCGTGTGCACGCCCTGCTGGGCAGCAAGATGGAATACGCCCTTGTGAAAATCCAGTAAACCCGGCCCCTCAGATGTAGTGCCTTCCGGGAATACCACCACACAGATGCCCTGTTGCAACCGCTTCAGAAGTTCGTGCCTGGACGTTTCGCGACTGGTTCTACTGGATCTGTCAACAAACACGGTGTTTCCCTTCATGGCCGCGTATCCGAACACCGGCCACGAGCGAAGCTCTTGTTTTGCCAGAAAGGCGGCCTGGACCTGTGACAGGATCACGACGATATCCAGATAGGATCTGTGGTTGGCAACAATCATGACCCCGTTTTCCGGAACCGTTCCATTTACAGTAACATCGATATTCAGGTGCCGGACCAGCACGGATGCCCAGCAACTGGCATGATGGGAAACCCGCTGGGGGGTCCACCCTTTGATCAAACATGCAACAATCAGGCGGCAGACACAAAACACAGTGATCAGCAAGACCGCGATCAGACGGTAAAGGGGAAGCACCAAAGCGACCCATCGGCCCGCCAGGGATCTAGTATGCCTCAATGGCCGGCCCTTCAATCCGATTAAGTTTTTTCATCTTGTACTGGCGCAGATAGTATTTCAACACAGATGCCATCCTGAAATACCCGATCTGAAGCACCTCATCACCCTGTTCAAAATTCAGGAGATGGGCGTAAAACTGGTTCAGATACCCTTTACGGTGATAGTACTGAACATCTGACTTATCTTTATGAAACACGGTGTCTTTCACACTTCCGCGAAAAACAAAATCATCCAAATCCAATACGGCATCAGGCAGGACATACATCTTGCCCCGGTAATATCTATCAATGGCCTGGGCGATCATCACATGGGTTTTTCCGGGCTTTTTCTTTAAAAATGGAGACGGGTATACATTCTCAAAGTGCATGGCAACATTGCCCAGGCTGCTCATTACCGAAGCACAATTGCTGATCCAGACCTTTCCAAACGGGTTCTGCTTGATCATATATCCGGCAATGGCCTTTTTAACCAACAAGTGGGTGAGGCGGTTTTTCCTTGCCACAGGGCTGACACAGGTCAATCCGAGATGAAGCACATCTCCCACCCCCTCGATGGGCAGAAACACCATGGAACAGAACCCTACCGCATTCTGATCCTCATCCCGGGCCAGGGTGATCAGTTTGTCGGAAAGGGCCTCCCGTGTACCGATCATGGCCTGGTACGACGGCATTTCATCAAAACACTGACCGGCGATGAACTGGATATCAGCCACAAGGGATTCAAGCTCGATTTCAGGAAGATGGACACCTGGCCGGTTGTACAGATCAATCGTGAATAACTGCTTTGTTGAGGACTTCATAGGCGTTTTACCCATCCTTAATATAATTTTAATGTTGCTCAAAACAATTACATGCAGACTTTTAAGAAAGGGTTAAGGCCGCGTTAGAATTATATTTTATTACAAACTCCTGGGCTGACATCTGCCGAAAATCCTCGAGCGCAGCGCTGATGCGGTCATGACTCCAGTGCCACCATCCGATCTTTAAAAGCTGATCCTGAACATTCTTTTCAAACCTGAACCTGAGTATCCTGGCAGGTACACCAGCCATAATGGCAAAGCCGGGCACATCTTTTGTCACCACGGCATTTGAACCGATGACCGCACCGGTGCCGATGGTTATCCCCGGCATGATGACCGCGCCGTGACCGATCCAGACGTCATGCCCGAGGGTCACCTGCCTGTCCTGACGCGCCTTGAAGAAGTCTGCATCATCCTCCCCCATACCGTACTGCCTGCTGCGATAGGTAAAATGGTGAAGTGCCGCCCCGGAGAGGGGGTGCTGCCCCGGGTTGATCCGGACATGGGACGCAATGGAACAGAATTTACCGGTTTGTGTATAGATGATATCGGATCGATCCATGACATAGGTGTAGTCATCCAACCGGCTTTTGGAAAGTTTCACCCAGGGACCGATTTCGATATGTTCACCCAGAACGGTGTCGTCGATCCATGCGGACGAGTCAATCCGATGGGTGTCAGAAGCGATATGACCCGGCTTGTTCTTCACAGCGTGATCCATCTTTCAGCCCTCCTAATTTCGGAATGAAGCGCTATGTGCATCCACGGACAATCAGGTTAGCACCGAGTTATTTTTAGCCGGATTATATTAGAGAATCATTAGAAATATATTGGATTCATTGACTCATTCAAAACTAATTCGGGGCCCTTGTTGATAATGCAGGCCTAAATACGGCTTCAAATCAAAATTTAGTGCCACCGTAACACCTTTCCAATAAACCTCAGGGATAATACCCGGTCAAATGGATATTTCCTTAGCAAAAATCGAGTTTACGCTTTCTGATTATTACCCAAAACCAGAGATGATCACGAATGATTCCGAGGCTCAAAACAGATGACCCCCTGTCTATGGACAGGCCCGAACCATCCCGAGACGGTACGTTTGACCTGACTCACCTTCAAAACGTACTTCAGATCGATTCCGGATCGACGGAACGGTTCCTCGAATCGCTGCCATTTTCCTTCAGGGATGTCACGGCCGGTTGTGAAAATGAATTTCAGGCCGTTGTCCTTGGAAAAAAAGAGAACCTTGACCTTGCCATTACGATTGAAGAATCCAACTACTATAAAAATCAGGTCCGCCGCGCCGCTTCAGGTGATACCTCCCGAAAACAGGTCATTTCCCTGGATAAGTACCTGAACGAGAAGAAGGACAACATCTGGGAAAACTCCTGGGTCAGGTTCCCGCAGTCAGCACTGAGCACCTATGCCCGGCATATATTCAACTCCGACCTTAAATCGGATAAAACCCATCCCGACTCTGGCCAGCGCTCGGATGCCCAGCGTTTTTTTGTCACTCACAATGGAGAACCGTTTATCCGGATTCCGGTGAGCTACCTGCTCAAACTTGCCCTGGCAGACACCATCGGATCCTCCGGCAGAATACACCCTTATATACGGATCACTGGCGAAAAGATGATGAGTCATTTTTTAAATGACAACACCTCGCCTGAAGTATTTTCCTTTCATCCGGTCCGATCCGGATCCTCGGCCGGTATTGGTCGTAAAATCGCCCATGAGACCTCCATACGCTTTCTGATGACCCAGCTTCTGGCAACCTATGCGGAGAACAGATTCAAGCTTAAAGCACACGGCCAGGAGGTCAGAATCTTTTTTTCCGCATCTCCGCCGTTAATGCAGAAACGCCTTAACGACTGCATTTCAGACTCATTCTATCGTGACCTGTTCATGAGCCCCTGCCTGTCCGGCTGGGCCAGGGGCGAAGAGAAGTATGAATACATGAAACTGTGCCACAAGGTTCTTTCCAGAAGCCAGATTAATGCAATTTCCAAATTAAAAGAAGCCGGTATTATTAACTCCAACCTTGTGGTCCTGCCCAACAGCTCAAATACCAGCCTGGCCAATAACGGAACCCATATCAGCATCGGCAGTCATAAACTTGGGCAGCTGATCAAGAACGGTGTCTCCGGATTCTCCCCGGCCCATGAAAAATACCTGGGCGACCTGGTGATAAAAATCGTGGAGCATTTTGTCTGCCTGTTCCCCGGAACATTCAGTGCATCCCCTTACCGGCTCAACTTTGAAGATTTCCACCCGGAAAGGGTATTGAGTTTTTTACCCCATGAGATCGACTATACTCATTTAAGGATGATCTGGCGGCGGTGGAAACGGAAAGCCAAAATCAGCATCCTGGGCCAGCCCTTGACCCCCTTCGGTCCGGTATGGCTGGATCGTTTGATCAGTAAAGCCTTCTTTCTCAAGGGAGATATGGTCCCGGATTTCAGGCTGGTGGACTACCTGGTCTCTTTGATGAGCACTGACCAGAGCCCTTCCCTGGACGGCTCCCTCGACAATGACACGCGCCTCGGAACTGATCTGAGCCAGATGGGCGTATTTGATGATCGCATGCCCCTGTATCAGCTGGTCCGGCTTCGCAAATTCAACCAGATGGGATACAGTGGTTTCGAGCACCGTTATTACAGTATATTCCATAACCTGAGGACCGATATGGCGGGCGCTGCCGACCTGCAGACGCTGCTGACCGCCCTGGCCTTTCAATACGTTCTCAGCGGACGCCTTGACCATACCATGATCCCGGATACGCCGGATATTGAAAGCGAGCGGCGCCAGATCTTTTTTTGTGCGGCCACAGACCTGCCCACCTTCTATGTAAAAACCAACACCCGCAATCAATTTTTAAGCCAGATCGTCTGCCAGATCCCTTCATCAAAAATACGCCAGAGCCGTCGCTATCCCGGCTATACCCGTATCCGTACCATTGATTTCAAAATGGCACTGATCTCCATGATCAAAACCGACGGCCGGGATCTGATTGACTCATTCAAAATGAGGGGCGTGATAGCCGACCTGGAAAGCCGGATCCAGTCTCCTGGCATGTTCTCCACCAGCGGAGTCCTGACCCGGAATATCATGGAAACCCAGAACAGAAAAAACCCGTTGAAAATTGACGGGGAAACATTTAACCGTGCCGCTGAGCGATATTACATCGACACGCTGAGGCATCACCAAATTAAAGAGGGTTTTGATATACTTATATCAGAATTCAAGAATATGGAACTTTGGGCCAATTTCAGGGATCCTGCCTTAAAAGAAGCCATTCAGAAAGTGATCAAAGAGCAGGACCTGATAACATTCACACAGCAAGCCAGAGATGAATACCTAGAACAACGGATCAGCAACAGGGACCTAAGAAGAATCATGTTTTTGATCATTCTTTTCACCCATAGAAATGCAAAACACTTTGAAAACCTATGACCGAAACACAACATCAATATATCGACAGAACCACCGGCAGTGTCAAAACCGAACCCCTGATTTTTGACCGGACCATTCAATTCCTGTACTCAACCCTTAGGGAAAACGCCCCCTTCATGTTCAACCGGGTGATCTCAAGCCATACGTCCACCCTGCTTGGATTTTTCAACTATGACTTCTTTTTGAAAAACTGGCGCGTGACTCCCCATGAGGTGTTTGAACATTTAGGGGCTGACCCGGATGAAACCATCGAGCCGGTTGAATGCCTGAACACCTATCGCAAAATCTTTGAAAGACAGATCCGTTACTGGGAAACACGGCCGATGAATGTATCTGCGGACACAGTGGTTTCCCCGGCCGATTCCAGGGTGCTGACCGGATCATTCGACCAGACCAGTGCCCTGTTTATCAAAAACAAGTTCTTTGATTTTTCAAGTCTTTTAGGCAGAGATAAGAGCCAGTGGCAGGAGGCCTTTGAATCCGGGGATTTTGCTGTTTTCCGGCTGACACCGGATAAGTATCATTATAATCACACACCCGTTTCAGGAGTAGTGGAAGACCTCTATGATATTGACGGCGATTTTCACTCCTGCAATCCGGGCGCTGTGGTAAGAGCCGTCACACCCTATTCATTAAACCGGCGTTCAGTAACGGTCATCAATACAGATGTCCCGGGCGGCACCCATATCGGGCATGTGGCCATGGTCGAAATCGTCGCACTCATGATCGGCGGCATTGTTCAATGCTACAGCCCCAGCGGCTATCATCCCGAGCTTGACATTCAGCGTGGTTTGTTCATGGAGAAGGGGCAGCCCAAAAGCCTGTTCCGGCCCGGAAGTTCAACCACGGTATTGATATTTGAAAAACAGCGGATCAATTTTTCGACTGATCTGCTCAAAAACCAGAACCGGCGGGATGTATCCAGCCGGTTTACGCAAGGGTTTGAAAAACCCCTAGTGGAAACAGACATCCAGGTCAGGCAACCCCTGGCAACGGCACGCTAAACTCTAAATAAGGATACACCCATGGATCAGATTCTTTTTATCGGCACCTTGGCACTGATCATTTTTTTTGCCATCTGGTGGGGTTTCAGATCCCTGCCCAAGGAACACTGGCAATTTATGGCCGTTCTTCCCAGACAGAAGACCGCCCACGGCAAGTGGAAGGGGCTGAATCTGACCTATTACGGACTGTTGTGTGCCAACGCCTACACATTTGCAGTCATTATATTTTTCATCCTGGCCACTTCAGTATATATGCCCATGAAAGGGCTTTGTGTGATCATTATTACCCTTTTGGCCGTCTGCCTGCCTGCCTCAAAACTGGTTGCACGTGCAGTTGAAAAAAAACAGGGCACCCTGACCGTTGGCGGTGCCGTGTTTGTGGGAACCCTTGTTGCCCCCTGGCTGGTAACCCTGGTAAACAATACCATGGGGAAAACATTGAGTTTCCATATCAATGTCACGGTCCTGCTTTCCTGCATCTGCATTGCATATGCATTTGGAGAGGGCCTGGGCCGCCTGGCCTGCGTCAGCTTCGGCTGCTGTTACGGCAAACCTTTAAACCAATGCAGCCCGTTCACCCAGTCACTCTTTTCTAAGTTTTACATGATTTTTTCAGGATCCACCAAAAAGATCTCCTATGCCTCGGGGTTCCAGGATCAGAAAGTGCTGCCCATTCAGATCATCACCGCTGTGGTCTACTCGCTTTGCGGCCTGGTGTGTACCGCCCTGTTTCTCAACCAGTTTTTCATCACGGCCCTTCTGATCTCACTGTTCGTGACCCAGGCCTGGCGATTCTTTTCAGAATTCTTACGGGCTGACTTCAGGGGATCGTTCAAAATCACCCCATATCAGATCATGTCAGCCCTGACCATTTTCTATGCTGCCGGCGTGGTCGTTCTTTTTCCTGCCGGAAGTGAAACCCCTGATTTAAGCACCGGGCTCAACGCCTTATGGAATCCCTGGATTATCCTGATGATCCAGTCCATCTGGGTGGCCTCCTTCATCCATACCGGCAGAAGTGTCGTTACGGATGCTGAAATCTCCTTTGGTGTCGTGAAACATAAAATTTAATGGGTGACCCTGACGCACATACAGAAAAACCCATCGGGTCCATCAGTGAAAAGGCCCACACCATAGCACCGGATACGCCGGTCAGTCACATTAAAACCTTCTTCGACCGGAACAAACCCGTCAGTGCGGTGGTCATTCTTGATGCCGAGCGAATCTGCGGACTGGTCATGAATATTCACCTGAACTACCAGCTCAGCCAGAGATATGGATTCTCACTCTTTTATGAGAAACCCATCACCAATGTCATGGATAAAAGCCCCATGCTGGTGGACTATCATGACAGTATCGAGGATGTGGCTGCCGCTGCCATGGAGCGGAATGAGAGCAGGCTCTATGATCACATTATCATCACCCGGGACTCGAGGCTTTACGGTATTGTCCCCGTTAGAAAGATACTCAACGCCCTGGTCAGATTCCAGCTCCAGCAGTCGTTATACCTGAAGCAGCAAAACCTGCAGCTCCAGATGGAAACGGTCAAAAAGGAGCGGTTAATCAAAACGCTCCAGGAGTCCAGAAAAATGTTCCAGCTGGTGATCGATACCATCCCCCATGCTGTATTCTGGAAAGATATCAAGAGCCGCTACCTGGGTTGCAATCTTGCATTTGCCCGGGACGCAGGATTTGACGACACCCAATCCATCCATCACCTGACCGATTACGACCTGCCATGGACAGACAAAGAAGCTCAGCTGTTCATTGGGCAGGACAGGCGGATCATGTCACAAAATTGTCCAGAACTCAATGTCCGTCAGGTCCAGACCAATTTCCGGGGTGAGAAGCGGTTCCTCAATATCAACAAGATCCCCCTTCATGATCAGGAGCAAAGAGTGGTCGGTGTTTTATGCTTTTATCAGGATATCACCCAGAGACTCAGGGATGACAACCGCCGCAGCGAGCTCGAAAAACAACTTGCCCGGGCCCAGAAAATGGAAGCCATTGGCCGCCTGGCCGGCGGGGTCGCTCACGACCTGAACAACATCTTATCCGCCATTGTCAACTATCCGGAACTGATTATGATGGATCTGCCCAAGGACAGCGCACTGATCCCCTCTTTAAAATCCATCCAGAATGCCGGTGAAAGAGCGGCAGCGGTCGTACAGGATCTTCTAACCCTTGCCAGGCGAGGGGTAATGAAGCACGACCTTCTCCACTTGAACACGCTCCTGTTCCAGTACCTTGATTCCCCGGAAGGATTGATGCTTAAGCGAGATTACCCCGGCATCGATATCCATATCTCCTGCGCACCGGACCTGCTGCCGATCAACGGGTCATCGGTCCATCTGGTAAAGACCATTATGAATATTGTCCATAATGCCGTGGAGTCCATCAGCGGCACCGGCCAGGTTCACATCTCCACCCAAAACCGGTATATCGACGCTGCGGTTCAAGGCTATGATTCTGTGAACCCTGGAGATTACGTGATCCTTTCAGTCACTGATACCGGCAGTGGTATTGACCCGGATGATCTTGAGAGGATTTTCGAACCGTTTTACACCAAGAAAAAAATGGGGCGCAGTGGTACCGGACTTGGCATGTCCGTTGTGTGGGGCACCGTAAAAGACCACAACGGTTACATCCATGTCGGCAGTGAGCCTGAAAAAGGAACCACGGTGACACTCTATTTTCCTTCCCGGCCAAGCGATGTGGTACCGAAAACAGAGCCCCGGATGCCTCTGGATCTTCAAGGGCAGGGGGAATCCATTCTGGTGGTGGATGATGTGGCGGAACAGCGGGAGATCGCTGCAAATTACCTGAAACGACTCAATTACCACGTTAAAACCGTTGACAACGGTGAAGCCGCTGTTTCCTATCTTAGATCCAATACCGCCAGCCTTCTGGTCCTTGATATGATCATGGAACCGGGCATGGATGGGCTTGAAACCTATATGAGAATCCTTGAAATTCATCCAGGCCAGCGTGCCATCATCACCAGTGGATTTTCAGAGTCAAACCGTGTGAAAGAGGCGAAGATGCTGGGTGTCGGGAGTTATCTTAGAAAACCGTACCAGTTTCAAGAGCTCGGCATGGCCGTAAAAAACGAACTGAAAAAGTCCGCTTGATCCTCAGGTTTTATTTTTGAAGATTTTCCGCCTGAATGTTTAAGAATTCCTTTTCCAGGTCACAGAACCGTTGTTTCATATCCACCACATGACTGTACATCTTTTCATACGCCGCCTGGTGATCCCGCGACGCAATGGCCTCATACAATGTACCGTGTATATTTTCATCATGCAGATAGGTCGTGTCCTCCTCTAAAACTTCAAGAAACTGCTGGAGAAATCCCATCATGCTCCGCATTAAAAGAGAAAAAAACGGATTACCGCTCAGTTCGCAGACCTGATTATGAAACTGCACATCAAATTCGATACGTTCCTGAACACTGCCCGCGGTCTGCCCCTTGTACACGAAATCCCCAAGCTGTCGGACCTGTGAGGGTGACGCTTCAAGGGCAGCCATCCGTGCTGCTTCCGGTTCAATGAGGACCCGGACATCACACAGGTGCTTGATACTCATGGAACGCATGACGATCAGGTCGGCCAGAAGGGTGGTCACCCCTTTTGAATGCAGGAGGTTGCACACAAAGGTCCCTCCGCTGCCGCCCCGCCTGGCCTCAAGATATCCCTGGGCCTTGAGCACGCCCAACGCCTCTCTGACCAGTGCCCTGCCCACTCCGAAATCCTTTGCCAGTGATTCCTCTTTGGGCAGCGCATCTCCCGGCCGATAGTGCTGCAGAAGAATATCCCGCTTGATGCGGTTGATGATATCCTGAAATCTCGGTGGTGATGCCTTCATCTCGATCCCGCTCTTTTAGCCGCCCCACGAAAATCAATCATTGGGACGGCTGTTATTTTGTATGGCCTTTATCCATGTCCACATGATCATATATCAACCAAACAACAGTTTCAACCACAAATAACCCTTTATAATAATAGAGGCTTTCATGATATTTCATATGTAATACTTTTAAAACTCACAATTCTTACAGATCGTATATTTTTTTAATATGAAAAACAACCACAATCCATTAATTCATTATTTCAGTAAGTTATTAATAGACCATTCTCTCGCCCATCCATACTGCATATATCAGACACCCATCATGCTTTTGATTTTGTCATACATTGACTATTATTTATATATACCTGAAATTATGTTAAAAATTCTATTTTTTTCAATTATAGCTCAACATTTATTGACATTAGGGACTGATGCCTGATAATAAAAGTCATACTTTCAACATATTCAACATTAAATACCCAAGAGAGGCGAAAGAAATGAATGATTTCAAGCGGATGTGCCTGGATGAGCCGGGAAAAACCAAGGTCCTTCAGGGAAATATTGCATTTGCAGCAGGGTGTGTACGGTCTGGTATTCACAGTGTGGACGGATATCCAGGAACCCCAAGTACCGAAGTGATTGATAAGGGCCTTTCCCAAGCCCTTGATCTGATCGATGCCAACTGGTCGGTGAACGAGGCGGTCAGTGCGGGTGTCGGTCATGGTCATTCCCTGGCTGGTCGGGACTGCGTGGTAACCATGAAGATCCCCGGGCTTTTCCAGGCAGCGGATGTGGTGACCAGCGCCTCACAGTTTACCCGGAACCGGGGGGCCCTGATATATTATCTGGCCAGTGACTTTGTTCCCAACTCCACACAGCATGTGATTGATCCGAGGTACCTGCTCAAGAGCTGTTTTATCCCTGTATTTGAGCCCCGAAACCACCAGGAGATGCACGAAGCCCCATCCATCGCCGTCAATATCGGCCGCGACTTCAACACCTCTGTGGTGATCCTTGCCAACGGCACCCTGTGCCACAGCGAGGGGCTGATCTCCCTGATGGAGAAACAGTACCGAGACCCGGTACCCATGGATGACCTCAGGGAATACAACTGCCTGCCCAGCCTTGCCAGACCCAGCTACGACGCCATCCTGGCCGAACGTATGCCGGCCCTGAAAGAGATGGTCGAAGCCTCTCCCCTGAATCATTGGAAAAAGGGTTCTGGAAAGCGCGGAGTGATCACCCATGGTGTAAACACGCTTTACATCGAAGAATATCGAGACCGGTTTGAGCCTGATCTGGACATCCTTTCCTTGGGATTTACAAACCCCCTGCCCATGGACCTGATCAAACAGTTCTGCAGCAATATTACAGGTGATATCCATATAGTGGAAGACGGATACCGGTTCATTCAAAGCGCCTGCCTTGAAACTGGTCTGGATGTGATGGGCAAGCCAGATAGCAGCACGATTACGGAGTGGACCCCTCAATCCATTGCCGGGTTCCTGGGCCAGGCTGTTGACCCCAGCAGGATTGAATCCGGAGCAGTACCCCGCCCGCCCCTGATCTGCGCAGGCTGCCCCTATGCTTTGTTCGCAGAAGTGGTTTCCAAGATGAAGCGCCGGGGTGACCTTGAAGCGATCTTTGGTGATATCGGCTGCAACTCCCTGCTTTACTTTCTCCAGGCCATGGATACCGGTGTCGCCATGGGGGCCAGCGAGAGCAAACGGACCGGATATGTGGCGTCCCGGCCTGGGATGGCCGACAAGTGCATCAGCGTGCTCGGGGACTCCACAGAATGCCACAGCGGCATGGATGCGACCCGCAATGCAGTCTACCGCAACTCTCCGGGTGTCAAAGTCGTTTTGGACAATGAATGGACCGCCATGACCGGCGGACAGAACTCACCGGCATCCCCGGTCAATTTTCACGGAAGCCCCAATAAATTTGACCTGGTCAGCGCCATCCGGGGTGAAGGTGCATCCGTCGTTGAAGTGGATGCCTATCACCGTAAGTCGATCCGGACAGAGCTAAAAAAAGCCCTGAAAAATGCCCGGGGTGGCATTTTTACCGTCATCGTTATCAAGGGCACCTGTATCCGGCGCGTTCCCAAACCACTTTTCGGCCGGATATTGACCTGCGATAAGGATCTGTGCAAAGCCTGCGCCACATGCAACATTTGCTCGGGCCTGGATATGGATGACAACAACCAGCCCGTGTGGAACAACCTGTGTTCCGGATGCGTATCCCAAAATCCGGCATGCCTGCAGATGTGTCCCACCGGCGCCATCCGGATTGATCAGCATGCCGTGGATGCCCCTGTTCATAAAACCCCAGTGTCTTTGGAGGCAGCACCCGAATCGATTGAGATACCGACAGTTTATCCAGACGATCTTCCCGAAAGGCTGAGCCTGGCCATCCGGGGTGTGGGTGGACAGGGAAACCTGTTTTTCGGAAAGGCACTGGCCCAGATGGCTTTCCTGGCTGGTTATGGCAACACAAATATTATCAAGGGTGAAACCCACGGTATGGCCCAGATGGGCGGTCCGGTCATCAGCACCTTTGGATGCGGCAAGGTGTTCAGCCCCCTGTTGACGCCCGGATCTGCCGACTGCTTGATCGCCATGGAAAAAAGTGAAGTGCTCCGGCCCGGATTCCTCTCCTGTCTGCGCCCCGGCGGAATTGTGCTGCTGGCCCAAACCCGCATGATACCCCAGGGACTGGCACCCAGCCAATACCCAGGGGATGATGAAATTCTGAGACGACTTGACGGTTTCGAAACAATCGGGCTAGATGTATTGAATACGGCTATCCGGCTCGGCGACATGACCGGTAAAAGTGCCAATGCTGTGATGCTCGGTGCACTGAGTGCACTGCCGCCGTTCAACCGGATACCCCGGGAGATCTGGCTTTGTGCATTGAAAAACATTAGTCCGAAGCCGGAGATCTGGCGCAGCAACCATGCGGCATTCAATGCCGGAATCGATCTGGTTTAACCCTTTTTGTTAAAGGATAGCGCATCATGGATATTCCCATTGATTTCAAAAGTATCACCCAGATGTTTGCATCGGCCCAGCAGGAGGGCAGGGATTCATTGTACGAGTATGAAGTTTACTCACTGCTGGCCAGATCCGGGGCAGAAACGCCGCCCCAATCTTCCTTTATCCCCAGGGGTTCACGTCCTTCTGATGAAACCCTCAATGCCCTGCAGGGAGAAAAAGCGGTCCTGAAAATCGTCTCCCCTTACATTATCCACAAGACCGAAGTTGGTGGCGTCAGGATCATCGAAAATGAAACCAACCGAATCCGCTCTGCGGTCCGCCGGATGTTCTACGAAGTTCCGGAAAACTATGCGGCCTGGATTGAACGGCACCCGGAGCAGGCACCGGATCCCTACTGCGGCCTGGCCGGAGAAGCTTTGGTATCTGCTGTCACCAGAGATGTCAAAGGGATCCTGCAGGTCCAGTTCATGCCGCCCGATTCCGAAGCATTTGGAAATGAACTGATTGTGGGGCTTCGACATACCCGTGAATTCGGCACCATAATCAGTGCGGGCCTGGGTGGAACGGACACTGAACTTTATGCCAAACGGTTTCGAAAGGGACAGGCCATTGTGGCGGCTTCGGTCGCCCTGAATGACGGCCAGACCTTTTTCCAGATGTTCAGGCAAACCATCTCCTACCGCAAACTGGCCGGTCTGACCCGGGGCCAGCGGCGGATTGTAACGGATGAACAGCTCATCGAGTGTTTTGAATCTTTTATCCAGATGGGCAATTACTACTCGCAAAACAATCCGGATGCCCCTTTTGTGATTGAGGAACTGGAGATCAATCCCTTTGCCTTTTGTGATTACCTCATGGTTCCTCTGGACGGCCTGTGCCGGTTTGCAGCCCCTGAAAAGGTCAGCCCCCCGCGCCCGGTGGGCAAAATCGATCACCTGCTTCACCCCAGATCCGTCGGGATTATTGGTGTGTCCGCCACCCGGAAAAATTTTGGCCGGATCATCCTGGACAACATCCTGGCAGAAGGGTACGGCAAAGAAAAAATCACCATATTCAGGGAAGGTGTTGACGAGATTGACGGCGTCAAATGCCTGCCCGGACTGGATGCACTTAAAAAACAATCCATTCCGACCCTGGACCTGTTCATCGTGGCGGTCGGCGCAGCACAGGTGCCGGATCTTGTGGAAGAAATTATCCGACTGGAAGCCGCGCATACCATCATGCTGATCCCCGGGGGTATGGGAGAAACACGGGACAGCCAGAACCGGGCCAGGCAGGTTATCGGCAAAATCAACCTTTCCCACGAAAATGAAGGCGGCGGACCGGTGTTTTTAGGTGCCAACTGCATGGGGGTCATCTCCAGACCGGGCGGCTATGACACCTGGTTCATACCTGAAGAGAAACTACCCAAGCACAGGGGGGCAACCTGTCAGCGGGCCGCGTTGATCAGCCAGAGCGGCGCATTCATGCTCCATCGCAGCCACCAGTTCCCTCAGATGAACCCGGCCTACATGATATCCATGGGAAACCAGACCGATCTGACCCTGGGCGATATGGTTCACTTTTTTAAATCCTCGGACCAGGTGGATGTCATTGCGGTGTATGCCGAAGGATTTAACGACCTGGACGGTCTTGAATTCTGCAAAGCGGTCAGGGAAGCAGTCCTGAACGGAAAAGAGGTCGTGTTTTACAAGGCCGGGCGCACCCCTGAGGGGAAAGCGGCCACCTCAAGCCATACCGCGTCCCTGGCCGGAGATTATATGGTCTGTGAAAGCTGCGTGATCCAGGCGGGTGCCATTGTGGCCCGTACATTTGCAGAATTCCAGGAACTCTTGTTTCTTTCTGAAACCCTTCACGCCAAAGACATCAAAGGGAACCGGCTGGCAGCCGTCAGCGGTGCCGGTTTTGAAGCAGTCGGCATGGCCGATTCCATACAATCCGATGATTTTGAAATGCAGCTGGCGCAACTTGATCCAATAACCTGTGAGAAGATATCCGCTGTTTTGAAGGATAAACGCCTGGACAGCCTGGTCACGGTGTCAAACCCCCTGGATATCAACCCGGCTGCTGACGATGATGCCCATATCCATATCACAAAAATCATGGCCCAGGATCAGGGCGTGGATGCCGTCATCGTCAGCCTCGACCCCATGTCCCCGGCCATGAAAACATTGCACGACTGCCCAATCCCGGCCTTTGACATGCACCATGAAGCCAGTATTAAAAACCTGATGGTCCAATTGTGCCGTTCATGCCGGATTCCTGTTGTGGCTGTCGTGGATGGCGGGCGACTGTACGACCCCTTACGGGATGCCCTCATGTCAGATAACATCCCCGTATTTACCGTTTGTGACAGGGCCGTGGCAGCACTGTCCCTTTACATCCAGGGGCGGTTGAACATAGAGGCCATCAGGAGCAGCCAGGGGTTTGCAGAATGACGTCCTGGCGGGGCATGTGAGAATAAAGGGGCCGGACATCCAGTGGTGTGACAGCTACGCTGCCAGCAGTGCCTCCAAGTTGGTTCTGGATGCCGGAATATCATTAAAGTAGCGGCTTCGAAGCTCCATCATCAGCAGCCCCTGATATTCGGGAAGGAGAATATCCAGTATCGGCTTGATGGCCAGATCTCCCCACCCGACCGGCATATGGGAATCGCCACGACCAAAGGGAAGCTGATGGGTCTGCTGTTTTTCAAAATGATGGACCGCATGACCGAAGTTATCATGAATGTGGGTATGGGCCACAAGCGCCTGAATCTGCCGGACGGCTTCCAGCAGATCATACCCGTAAAATCTGGAGGTCATGTAAAGATGCCCGACATCCAGGTTGATTCTGACGTTTTTCCTGTCGATATCCACTACCTGCTGCTTCAGGTCCTGGATGGACTCGGCATAGGTGTAAGGGCTCTGGCTCAGATAGGGCCTTGCATTTTCGATGGCAATGGTCACATCCGGATACAACTCTGCTGCCGTCTGAAGCAGAACCGCCTCACGTTCAAGCATTGATCGTTTTTCACGGGTCGACAGGGTGCGGTAACCCGTGACACTGAACTCCTCTTCAGGAATGAACCGCCCCCCGTGGTAGACAACAACTTTGGCATTGACCCGTCGGGCAAATTCCAGGGTCGCCTGCATGACATCCACATGGAGTGCCGGGCGCTTCTGGTCCATCAGGTTCAGCGGGTTGGGCGCATGGATGGAGTATTCAAAGTCAAATGCCTGGAGGATCTCCAGAGTCGCTTTGAGCCTTGGGGCGTTAATTTGCCCGTTCAGAATGATATCCAGCCCATGGACCGGGAGTTCAACCGCCTGGAGGTTGAATGATTTGAGCTTTTCCAGATCTGATGTGAATCGTTCCAGGCTCCCGTCGATCCTGACTTCATCAATCTTACTGCCGATGAGGTTCATCTGCGTTCTCCTGTTATATAAACCGCATCCGGATTCTGGAACATAAATGATCGATAATTCCCACCGTAATGATAATGATGATCATCATGGTGCAGACTTCTCTAAACAGATAGCCGTTCAGTTTATCAAATATCAGGAAACCGATACCACCGGCCCCTACAAACCCCAGGATAGCCGCACTTCTCACATTGGATTCGAAGCGAAGCAATGTGTAGGAGACAAACACCGGAAGTACCTGGGGCATGACCGAAAACGCAATGGTCTGGACAGATCCGGCACCGGTACTGGTCAATGCTTCCACCTGGCCGGACTCAATGGCCTCGATCTGCTCTGAAAACACCTTGCCCAGGATACCGAAGGTGTGGATCCACAGGGCCAGGATACCGGCATAGGGCCCAAGCCCGATCACCGCAACAAAAATCAGGGCCATCACAAACTCGTTGAATCCCCTGCAGGAATCCAGAAACCGCCTGACACCAAAGGAGATGCTCTGCCGGGTGGCCTGGCCTTTCAAATCGTCTGACGGGAAAATCAATTGCAGTGTATTACGGGCGGCAAAAAAGGAGATTGGTATGGCACAGATAACGGCCAACATGGTTCCCCATACGGCAATGGCAACGGTTTCCATCAGGGCAACCAGGTATCCCTTGATTTTAACCGGGCTGGTCTCCGGCGGGAAATAGCCGCCCTTTTTTTCCTTGATTGCACTTTTCCGGGCCTCCTTGCTGAGCCTTGTTTTTTCCTTCTCATCCATCCCTGCCAGCATTTTTGCCGCCATCTCTTTTCGTTCCCGGGCCTTATCCTGGGAGCTTGGCTGCTGTGAGAAGGGGATGCCGCGGTACTTGTTTGACATATACTCCTCGGCCAGACCCTGGGCTTCAATCTCAGGTGCCCGCTGCGCCTGATCGTTGATATAGGCCAGATCGCCTTCCGACATGGCCCGTCCGAACAGGTACTCCTTGGCATTGCCGCGGTTCTCCCACAACTTGTAGGGGCTGATGCCGCACCAGACATAGGTCACCACCAGTATGGCCAGGGAGATCCCCACCAGTGAAAACCGACGGTATTCCTCCCCCACCCTGGGATCCTTGATGATTTGGCGGTAGGACTCAGGATCCGTTTCACGGATGTGCTCAAAAGAGGGCGTGTACACCAGGGGCAGAACGCAAAGGCCCAGCAACGCCAGGGTGCTGAGCATGGCCCCAACGCCCATGTCCTTGAACGGATGGAACAGAATCACATTGGATTTATATTCAAACCGGATAAACTCCATTGAACTGAGTGGCCAGTCCAGCCTGAGAGACCCTGTATCTGAAAAAACGAATAATGCACCCAAAAGGGCCAGGGACAATACACCTGCCAGACCCGGATACAGGATGTGCGAGGGGCGGAGCCGTGATGTCCTGAGCGCGAAGAACGCCGAAAGCCCGCCCGCAAAAGGGATAGCGTACAAGAAAGGATACCCGAGCCCGGCAAACGCCAGGCCCGAGAATTGAAAGGGATTTTTACCCAGCCAGGGCAGGACAAATCCTGCAATGAGCATCAATCCCGCACCAGCGGTTGTAAATCTCAATCCCTTGTTCATTGATTAGTCGCCTTTCTTTTCCTGAAGTTTGGCTTTCAGTCTTTTCATGTAACGGACCACATCGTACGTGCTGTCGCTGACCGGGGCATATCCGCCGTTCTGCAGTTTGTCCAGACCCTTGAGATCGAAATTAAAGGACATCAGTGCGCCGGTAAACGCTGATTTCAGACTGTTGGGCAGATCTTTTCTACCGCACATGGGTGCTCCCGGGATCAGCTCAGATGTCCAGATAATATTGAAATCATCACGGGATACCGCACCTTTTTCGATCATGCGGTTAAAATCAATGTTATTGGTAGAGGCCACCTGGACTTTTTTATTCTTTACTGCCAGGATGCTGGCACCGTGGGAACCTGAAAAGGATACCTCTTTGAACAGGTTTTCCGGCGGGGTCTGGAGATCCCGGTAGAACAGAACGCTGGGCACCAGGCATCCGGAAGTGGAGTTCGGATCCGTAAAGGCAAAGGTTTTGCTTTTATCCGTGGCCTGCTCCAGGGTGGTAATACCGGAGTCTTTATGGGTCACGATAATACCGTAATAGCCTTTGGCACCATCCTTGTTCAGCTCCAGTGCCAGGGCCTGGGCATTGGCTCTTGCAGAGGCTTCCACATAGCTTTTGGGGCCAAAGTAGGCAAAATCAATGTGCTTGTGGGCCATGGCCGTGATGATCCCGGCATAGTCTGATGCGGAAAACGGTTCCACCTTTATTCCCAATTCATTTTCGAGATGATCGATCAGTGGCGCAAACCGCACCTTGATGTCCGCTCCCCCCTCGGTCGGGATCAATCCAAGCTTGACCTTTTCAGGCCAATCCTGAACCGCAAATGCTGAACTTCCCGCCACCATAGCCAAACACATCAATGCTACCAGTACTCTTAAAACGGTTTTCATCTTGTCTTCTCCTTAAAATATTAAAAAAAAATTATGCGGCTTCAACCCGTTCCAAATCCGGATTAAACACCGCGGATTCAAACTGCTCTCCGTATATTTTCTTTGCGATATCCAGGGTAAAATCCCCCACCTTGCCGTCAAACACCAGGTGCCCCTGTTCGATACCGATAATCCGTGTGGCATATTGCTGTGCCAGATCCATCTGGTGAAGATTGACAATCACCGGGATATTCTTGGATTTGCAGATTTCCTTCAGGATACTCAGCACCCGCTGTGAACTGGCCGGATCAAGGCTGGCCACGGGTTCATCTGCCAGGATCACCGCTGGCTCCTGGGCAAGGGTTCTTGCAATGGCCACCCGCTGCTGCTGACCTCCGGAAAGACTGTCAGCCCGCTTGGGGGCCAAATGCTCAATCCCCACCCGCTTGAGGGCATCATATGCCTTCTGCTTGTTGTCTTCACTGAACCACCTCGTCACAGAGGCGGTGAACCAAAAAGGATTCCGGGTGTGGCTCAACCGGCCGGCCAGTACATTTTCAAAAACCGTCAGCCTGGGAACCAGGTTGAACTGCTGAAAAATCATGCCCACATCACTTCGAAGCTGCCTCAGCGCTTTTCCCCGGCGTTGGGTAATATCCTGCCCGTTCACCAGCACCTGCCCCCCTGTCGCCCGGATCAGCCGGTTCAGACACCGAAGAAGCGTTGACTTTCCTGCGCCTGAAGGCCCCAACACAGCCACCATTTCACCCTTTCCAACTGAAAATGACACCTGGTTCACGGCTGTGACGTCTCCAGGGTAAACTTTGGTCAACGCCTTGACCTCCAATACGTTCTGTGAGTTTACTTCCATTAGCTTTCCTTGATGGTAGATCTTTTATCCTGGATCTGAAAAATGGTTCTGCCCCGGACAAAAGAGCGGTTAATGTGTGCCCATTCATGATCCCGGTTGACAATGATGATATCGGCATCAGTACCGGGTGTGATAAAACCGGGGCTTGAGTCCCTGTTCAGAAACAGCCCCGGCCCGGAAGTCACTTTCTGAAGCGCCTGCTCAAGATTTCCGGTATGTCTGGCCGCAACAAATGATGCCTGGAACAAGGATTCCGGATAATAATCCGACACCAGTCCGGTGCATACATTATGACGAAGCGCATCCGAGGCCTTGAGATTTCCGTTTGTAGATGAATCACGAATCAGATTCGGGGCCCCCATGAATACGTCCAGACCGAAATTGTAGGCCTTCCTTGCTGCTTCCAGGGTCACTGGAAACTCGCAGGCATTGATCCCCATAGCCTTTATGAGGTTCACCTTGCTTTCGGTATCATCATCGTGGCTGAGCATGGGGATCTCCCGGATAGCCACCTGATCGGCAAGCCTGCTGACCATCTCCCATGCCTGATTGTTATTGCGCTGCTTTTCCCTGGCCTTTTCAAAAATCTCATCATCTGCCAGGTCATATTCCTGGGAGTGAAACCGCACATAGGATTCCATGCACTTGAATTGTCCCTGACCGGGTGTATGGTCCATGATGGAGATCATATCCACCAGTTCGAGATCGATCAGCTCCTTGATCACCTCATAGCTGACCTTTGAACCCACCTCATAACGGACATGTGTCAGGTGCTTGACCAGGGCTTGGTCTGACCGGGTAAATGATTTAATCTTCTGGACGCATTTTCTGGCTTCCCCGGGTGACCTGAGCCCCAGTTCATTGTCTGCAAAACTGATGGCATGACAAAATGAGGTGATGCCGCAGCACGCCAGCTGCCGGTCCAGATTGAGTATGGCAAAATCGATGTCAAAGAAAACCCCTTTTCGTTTCTCAATACTTCGCTCAAGGCTGTCGGAATGAAGATCCACCAGGCCCGGCATAATCAGGTCGCCGTATGTATCCACACACAGTGCATCTTCCACCATAACATAATGGGGAAACACCTTTTTGACCTTCTGGCCTTCCACCAGCACCGAGCCCTGTTCGTACAGTTTAATTCCGTCGAACAAGGGTCCGCCGGTAATGAGCAGTGTCTGGGTCATCTAATGTTCAACCTCCGTGGGATGAAAATACTTTCTGGTCATGTCAACCGCCCTGCCGCCAATCTTTTCCTGATCACCTTGATTATGAAACACGCCGATAACACAACTGCCGGAACGGACCGCCTCCTTGATCAGGTTCAATACCGTGTCCCGGTTGTCCGGATCCAGGGATGCCGTGGGCTCATCCAGAAGCATGATGGGATAACTGGCAATAAACCCCCTGGCCAGGTTAATACGCTGCTGCTCCCCCCCGGAAAATGTGGTTGCTGATAGATGCCACAAATTTTCAGGGATTCTGAGACGCCTGAGGATCTGCCTGCCCTTTTCCCTGGCCTTGCTTTCACTGACACCCCGCTGGATCAGTGGCTCGATAACGGTGTCCAGTGCTGACACCCTGGGGACTACCCGCAGAAACTGACTGACGTATCCGATGGTATGCAGACGGATATCATATATGGTTGCCGGGCTGGCCTGGACCATATCCACAAAATGATCTTTATGTTTGACCATAATATTGCCCCTGCAGGTACGGTATCCGGCATAGATCATACGCAGGAGTGTCGATTTACCTGCTCCGGACGGTCCGTTCAGCAGGGTGATTTTTCCGGGAAAGAATTCCATGGAAAAATGATCCAGGACCTGAAGGCGGGTACCGTCCTGATGATGAAGCACAAAGTCCTTGCTGATATTGATGATCTTAAGTACAGCCTCCACTGGCAATCCTTTCAATTCAATGGAAGAGGTTAGGGTTTGAGCACTGATGAAACAAGCAGCTGGGTGTATGGCTCCCTGGGATCGTCCAGGATCTGGTCGCTCAGACCCGATTCAACGATTTTCCCCTCCTTCATCACATAGAGCCGGTGACTAAGCATCCTGGCGACGGCCAGATCGTGGGTCACCAGAATCATGGACAGCCGTAACCGTGAAACCAGCTTCCTGAGAACATCGATCAACCTGGCCTGGACCGATACATCAAGCCCGGAGGTGGGTTCGTCCATCAGAATAATCTTTGGATCGGTGACCAGGTTAGCAGCGATCTGGAGACGCTGCTGCATCCCTCCGGAAAATGTCGTGGGCAGGTCATCAATCCGGTTGGTCTCGATTTCCACTTTCTCCAGCCATTCCAGGGCGATCTTCCTGATCTGGCTGTAATTTCTCATTCCGTTAGCCATTAATCGTTCACCGATGTTACCGCCGGCACTGATATTCATCCTCAGACCGTCCACCGAATTCTGGGTCACATAACCGATCTGGGTACGGGTCAGCTGCCGCAGCAGCAGTTCGTCGCACTGACACAGGTCAACAAAACCGTAAAGCGAGTTAAAGAACACTGAACCGTTGGTGGTATTAATCTTCCCGGCGATGCACTTTAGGAGAGTGGATTTGCCTGATCCGGATTCACCCACGACACCAATCACCTCTCCTTCGGCCAGCTCAAAATTGATATCATGGCAGCCCATGTTCTTTCCGTAAAATTTGGACAGGTTCTGAACTTTCAACAAAGGCAGGCTCTTATCTGGGACATTCCCGGTCATCAGCGCTTTCCTTTCTGCCGGACACGACTGCAGAATTCCGTATCAGAGCACACAAACATTCGTGTTCCTTCGTCATCGGTAATAATTTCATCCAGAAACGTCTGGTCAGAACCGCAGATAGCACAGGATTCATCCCACTCTTCAAGCTCAAAGGGATAGTCTTCAAAATCAAGGCTCACCACATCTGTGTATGGGGGAACCGCATAGATCCTTTTTTCCCGTCCCGCCCCGAAAATATGCATGGCACAGGACTGGTGGAGCTTGGGATTATCAAACTTCGGGATGGGTGACGGGCTCATGATATACCGGCCGTTCACATGGACCGGATAGTCAAATGCCATGGCGATCCGTTCATGCCGGGCAATATCTTCATACAGCTTCACATACATGGTTCCATATTCGGAAAACGCGTGCATCTTTGCATTTTCCTGTCGTTTGGGCTCGATGAATTGCAGCGGTTCCGGTATGGGAACCTGGTAGACCATGATCTGTTGGGGTGTTAATGGGGTTTCCGGAATTCTGTGCCGGGTCTGGATAATGGTGGCATCTTCAGTGTTCTCTGTGATTTCAATCCGGGCGGTTTTTTTAAAGAAATCCTTGATACTGACAGCATTGGTGGTATCATCCGATCCCTGGTCGATCACCTTCAAACAGTCCTCCTTGCCCAGCAAAGATGCCGTCAGCTGGATGCCCCCGGTTCCCCAGCCGTAAGGCAGCGGCATTTCACGTCCGCCAAAGGGAACCTGGAACCCGGGGATGGCCATCGCTTTAAGTATGGATCGCCGGATCATCTTTTTGGACTGCTCGTCCAGGTATGCAAAGTTATACTGAAGACTCAACGGGTACCTTCCTCTTTTTCTGGGAATCTTTGGTGTAGTTTCGGATGAATACGAGTTCTGACTGGAAATCAACATAATGGGGGAGCTTCAGGTGCTGCACAAAACCGGAGGATTCCACGTTGTCACTGTGGGAAAGCACAAATTCCTGATCCTGTGCCGGGTATTTTACCTCTACGCCCTCTTCGGCACTTTGAAGCGACCGGTCCAAAAGGGACATGGACATGGCCTTACGCTCATTTTGCCCGAATACAAGCCCGTACCCGTTTTCAAATCCCGGCGAACGGTTTTCACTGCCGTCGTTCCGGTTGATCATAAAACACTCGGTCACTTTGACCCGACCGATGGAGATCTCAAATCCAAGTTCCGGGGGGGTGTAGGTCAGTTCCACGTAACCTACCCGCAGCTCTCCCAGGAAGGGATGGCGGTCAAGACCAAATCCCCGCTGCAACGAATAAGCGGTGCCCAGCAAAAATCCCTCATCTCCCCTGGCAAGGTTCTGAAGCCGGATACTCCTGGAGGCTGGAACTTTCAATGGTTCCCGGGTCAGATCTTCGACCGCCTCTCCAATAAGTGTTTCGCTGGCTGGCGGCATCAATCCCTGGTTTCTCAAAATGTCCACCACCCATGGCAGCTGCTGAAACCGGGGTGCCAGTCCCGCCAATTCCTGATCCGGTGAGGTGCTGTCGCTATCTATTTGAGCTTCCCGGGATGGTTGGATTCCCCGGGATGGCGGCTCTGGTTCATCTTCAAACTCAATCAACCGGTGGGTATAATCATAGGTCGGCCCAAGGATCTGCCCGCCCGGAATATCCTTGAATGCACCGGACACCCTGCGGATCACCTGCATTTTACCGGTGTTGACCGGCTTTGAGTTGCCAAACCGCTTCAGGGTCGTTCTAAACGCCCGCAACAGGAAAATGGCCTCAACCATATCCCCCTGGGATTGCAAAATAGCCTGTGCTGCTGCTTTTCTATCGTACAGGGCACCTTCGGCCATCACCCGGTCAACGGCAAGACCGAGCTGATGGTCGACTTGATCGGTTCCTATTTTAGGAATATGCAGTGGTCCCCGCCTGGATCTCTTTACCAGCTTCCTGGAATTTGCAACTGCTGCTTCCCCCCCCTTCACCGCTACATACATTACAAAATCTCCACGCTTGTCGTTCTCGGGATGCTGACCAGGTAGTGATCCCACACAAAGATCAAATCCACACCCAGGGGATAGTCTTTCAGGGTCTGGGTGCGCTGGTGCAGGAAACTCTCTTTAATGCCCTTGAGTTTTAAGAACTTGTCAGTCTGTATGCCCGGGCCTGTAAGCCGGATTCTGCCGTTATTATCCACTCCCCGGGTGTGCACGATCAAAGTGGTGGATTGATGCGGGGCCTCCAAGGTACCCGGATTGAATTGATCAACGCTTTCCAGCGCATCATAGTCGGTCTGAAGCGCAAATAGTGCATTCCGTTTCGCATATGCATAAGGTGCACCCGTATGAAACCGCAGCCATTGAATCTCTTTGGAGTCGTTTTCAAGATCAGACCAGAGCGGTGTCTCAAAATCAAGCAATGCAAGCAGGATCGCTCCGGCGGCCGGATGAATGAATTCAGGCGATTCCAGATCGATACCGATATCCATGATTCGTCCGGGATTTGCCATGGCCGCAAGCAATTGCCTGAAAACCTTTTGGCTGTCAAACACTTCAGAAGCAAAACCTTTGAGCATGGCAGCCTACTCCCCTCTTTTCATGGTGAAAAATTCCACCGTAGTGTCCCGGGCATCATTTTCCATGGATCGAATCTCATTCTCATAATCCTGCTCCAACACACGAATCAAACCGTTCATCAGGGACTCATGGTGCTCAGGGTCCTGGAGCAGGCCATCAAACATGGCGGCCAGTTCGGCATGGTTCAGGTCACCTCCCATCACCCATGCCCCGCCAAGATATTTCTCATTCACCTCCAGGACACACCTCGAAATCGTTACCTCACCCAGGTTGAAGCGGTTCTGGGACCCGTCAGCCTTAGCCTGTACCATAAGCATGCCGGTTTCCGGCCTGACAATGTATGCGTATCTCACGGAGTCCGGCAGTTGATCTCGGAAAGCTTTCAACCGGGCGGGATCTGCACCGGCCAAGAGTTTGATCCAGGCTTTTCGTTCAGTTTTATCCCGGGTCTCCATTCACTTCCTTTCCATGATTTGTTTTATAGTTACAGGGATTTAACATGCCCGCCATGAGTAGATGATTAATAGATTGTTACAGTATGGTTAAGATTAAAAAATTGGGTTTATGAAAGCCTTATGGCCGGCTAACACTATTCTCATATTTTCATTTTATATTTTTGACTACACGTTGTGGTATTGGGCTGCGATGCTTGTAAAACCGGGTTGGAACACATTATTATGGTTGATATCAGAATCAGGGTGAGTGACTTCAAGAAAAAAGAATTGAATCAAGACTGGCTGGAGCGGCTTTCCAGGATCGATTATGCCTTCCAGCCCATTGTCAATATCCATACCGGAAATGCCTTTGGTTTTGAAGCCCTGCTTCGACACCACAGGGACGCCGGATTTACATCCATTGATGACATTTTTAACCAGGCCTATCATCAGGGGTTGTTGCACCAGGTCGACCTGCACTTAAGGGAGAAAGCCTTTTCCAAATTTGCCCGGTTCAAAAAGACGCATCATGCCAAGCTTTTTTACAATATTGACAACCGGCTGTTCCAGTCCACAGATTACGCCAGGGGGAGCACGGCAGAAATTGTCCAAAGATACGGCTATACCCTTGAAGATATCTGTTTTGAAATTTCAGAAAAACATCAGTTTGAAAAGGATGTCGATATCTCCAAGGTGCTCAGCCTGTATCGGCATCAGGGGTATAAAATCGCTGTGGATGATTGCGGCACCGGTTTTGCCGGACTCCAGCTGCTGTATTACCTCGAGCCGGATTATGTAAAAATCGACCGTTTTTTTATCCAGAATATGGAGAACGACCCTAAAAAACGGCTCGTGGTGTCAACCATTGTTAATTTCACACATTTCATGGGCAGCCTGGTGCTTGCCGAGGGTGTTGAAACCCGTGAGGAATACTCTCTGTGCAAGGAGATCGGCTGTGATATGGTCCAGGGATATTTTGTCCAGCACCCCAAGCTGGATATCATGGCGCTTAAGCCAAGATATGAAGATATCCATGAGATCTCCCGCCTTGAAAAACGAAGCGGCCCTTCCAAGGATCGCTCACTCATTACCAATGAGATCAAATATATCAAACCGGTACTTTCGGATTGTGACACGATCACCTTGTTTGATAAGTTCAGAAACGAGGAGCATGTCGCCTTTTTTCCGGTTATCAACCGGCATGAAGAGCCCATAGGTATTGTCAGAGACACCTCATTCAAGGAGTACATTTTTTCCAAATTCGGCCGCCAGCTGCTGGAGAATCCCTCTTTTGGAAAAGACATTTCAAAGTTCATTACCAAAATTCCCATTGCAGATATCCACTCATCCGTTGAGAAGCTGATAGAAACCTATACCCACTATAATAATAATGAGGGGTTAATTATGGTGGATGATATGAAGTATGTGGGTCTTTTAAGTACCAAATCCCTTCTGAAACTGATCAATGAAAAAAATATCACCATGGCCCGGAATCAGAACCCCTTGACCAAGCTTCCGGGCAACACCATGATCCATGAGTACTTCAGCGAAAGCCTTTCAGATACCGATTCGAGCTATCACCTGATCTATTTTGATTTCGACAATTTCAAACCCTATAATGACCGCTATGGATTCAGGAACGGAGACCGGTTGATCCTCATGTTTGCCGATCTTTTGAAGAATGCAGGGATCGGAAAAGACCGGTTCGCCGGTCATATCGGCGGAGATGACTTCTTTCTGGGCATTAAGAATGCGTCCTTTGAACCGGTGCAATCTGAAATGGCCCAACTGGGACTGACCTTTAAAAAGAATGCGGAAAGCTTTTATGACCCCCAGACGGTTCAGAACGGGTTCTTGGTCGCTAAAGACCGGAACGGTATAGAGGGCAAAATACCGCTGATGACGGTGAGTATTGCCATCCTGGAACTCAAATCCGGAGTATCCAGGAACTGTTCCATTGAAGATGCGGGCAATATCATTGCCCAATTGAAAAAAGAGGCCAAAATATCCCAGACTGGTCTGGCCAGCGCCGATATCATGGATTACCTGCCACCGCAGGTCAATGCGGGCAACCTGTCAGCCAGGGATTACCTGTCGAAAACATTCACCTATTGACACCGGGCTTTTTTACCTAAGTTTGCCCAGGATCCTGAAGCGGGATATCCCATTTTTTCATATATTTCCACACCGATGTCCGGCTTTTTTGAATCCTGCGGGCCACTTCTGCCTTGTTCCAATCACATTCAGCCAGCAGATCCATCAGCAGTTCCCGTGTGACCCTGAAAGGCACGTCACCCGTGATTGAAATTGGAACGGGTGCTCCCATGGAATAGGTATGATGCGGTTTCGAATCCTGCCCGCGTTGTCCCCTGATCTCCATTGGCAGGTCCGCTTTCATGATCCGGTCTGCCGTACATAGCACAAACGCGTGCTCAACCGCATTTTCAAGCTCACGAATATTGCCGGGCCAGGGGTACTCCATGAGCAACCGCATCGCGTCCGGGTGGACACCGGCAATGGACCTGTTTTCCCGCTGGTTGCCCTTTTCGATGAAGTGTTCTGCCAGCAACGGTATATCCACGCGACGCTCCCGCAGCGGGGGAACCTGTATGGGAAAGACCTTGAGGCGGTAAAACAGATCTTCCCTGAACTCGCCGGCCCGGGTCAGATCATAGAGGTTTTTATGGGTGGCTGCAATGACCCGGATATCAATTTTGATCCTGCTGGAATCACCCACCCGTTCGATCTCACGCTCCTGCAGGACCCGAAGTAGCTTGACCTGCATGTAGGGCGTCAATTCCCCGATTTCATCCAGAAAGACCGTTCCGCCGTCAGCCTCCTCAAACCGCCCAGTACGGTCCCGATGGGCACCGGTAAACGCACCCTTGACATGACCGAACAATTCGCTCTCCAGAAGGGTTTCAGACAGGGCCGAACAATTTACCGTAATCAAGGGCTTTTCCGCCTGTAAACTGTTGTAGTGGATGGCGCCGGCCACCAGCTCCTTTCCGGTTCCGCTTTCCCCCTGGATCAGGATATTGGCCTGGCTGTTCGCTGCTGCACGGATGGCATCGAACACATGTTGCATCACTGGGCTTTTCCCGATGATATTCCCCAACCGATGAGCTTCTTTTAGCTGCCGTTTGGCGGCCATTGCCTCCTCTTTGACCCGGTTGAGCTCAGTCAGGTCAATAATGGTCTCAACAATACCCACGATCTGACCGTTTTCATCTTTTGCCAGCCTTGCATTCTTTATGACCGGTACGTCATGTCCGTCTTTATGACGGATAACGCATTCCTTGGCTTCGGTCCGCCCATGTATCATCACACCGCATTGATGAATACTGGCCGGGCACTTTTTGCCAAAACACCGGCTGCATTCAATCAGGCCGCAGGTTTTACCCATGGCCTCCTTGGCGCTATAGCCACTGATCCGTTCCATGGATCTGTTCCAGGAGGTGATGATGCCCTGATCATCCAGGGTGAACAAGCCCTCCGCCATGGTGTCGAGAATCTGGTTTAAGACATCTGCATTCCACAATTGATCATTTTTCATGTTACCCCACAAAGTAACGTTACCTTAACACCCCAATGCTAACTAACGTTACCCGGACTGTCAACCCTTTGCCCCCTGCCTGACCGGCCAAAGTTTCTTCCAGTCAGAGCCTGCAGGCCCTACCTGAAGGCTTCCGTAACCACATGGCATGATTCTTGATTAATTTGATGCTGCCATTGAATTGCCCACCAGAAACCAAGGAGACACAAAATGGGAACGTGCATCAATCATCCGGACCGGGAGACGAACACCATCTGCATGAAACACGGCATCTACCAGTGCGGAGAATGCATGGCATGCAGGGATCCTGATATGTACTGCAAATTCAGGCCAGCCTGCCTGATCCATTTCAATTCCAAAAAGGGATTTGACGAAGCGACTATCGACAACTGTGAAAAGAAAAAACCCCTGGGCGGGCAGAGAATTATTGGTAACGGCCACCTGCCCAATAGTCCGAAAAAGGAGATCAATCATGTGGCGATTACTGAGTAACATCACCAAAAACCTGATCATTGCCATTCCAGCCATGATGGTGGCGGGGTTCGCTTTCGGCCTGATGGTTGACGCGACTTTTCTGAAATCCATGATTATTCCGTTCACCTTTCTCATGGTCTACCCCATGATGGTGAACCTGAATATCCAGAAGGTGTTCGAAGGCGGAGATTATAAAACTCAAGCGCTCACACAGCTCATCAATTTCGGGATTATTCCGTTTTTCACATACGGCATCGGTCTTCTCTTTTTTAAGAACAGCCCTTACATGGCATTGGGATTGCTCCTGGCCGGATTGGTTCCCACCAGCGGTATGACCATATCCTGGACGGGATTTGCCAGGGGGAATCTTGAAGCCGCCGTAAAAATGACGGTCATCGGCCTGGCCATCGGCTCCATTGCCACCCCATTCTATGTTCAATTCCTCATGGGTACGGCCATCAAAATCAATTTTTTCAAAATCATGCAGCAGATTGTAATCATTGTGTTTATCCCCATGGCCGCCGGTTTTTTTACCCGCAAAACCCTGGTACAGAAATATGGGCCTAAAAAATTCAAACAGGATATCGGTCCCAAATTCCCCTCCTTGTCCACCCTGGGCGTGGTCGGCATCGTGTTTATTGCCATGGCCCTGAAGGCCAAAGGCATTGCCCATGCACCGGGCCAACTTTTATATATCCTCATTCCTCTGGTCATCATCTACGCGGTGAACTTCACTTTAAGCTCCGTGGTGGGTAAAATTTTTCTGCCCAGGGGGGATGCCATTGCCCTGGTCTATGGATCGGTGATGCGAAACCTGTCCATTGCGCTGGCCATTGCCATCAATGCGTTTGGACAGGAGGGCGCCAGTGCCGCACTGGTGGTAGCTATCGCCTATATCATCCAGGTGCAGTCTGCTGCCTGGTATGTCCGGTTTACCGACAGGATATTCGGTCCTGCCAAGGCTTCTGAAGCTAAGCCAGAAGCGGATAAAGAAGTCCCCCAGGCCCCTGCCCCCGACTCACCGGTCTAACGTGCGGTATGGATTGTCCGGACTGAATAAAAATTTTGGTCATTTGATCATTATTCCCTTGACACCTCTATTCCGCGTTGCTACATTATGGTCAAATGACCAAAACAATGTTGGAGTTTCCATGCCGCGACCCAAAAGACCCAGACACATCTTTTCCAGCCCTGAGTTCAAATCATTCAGGCCCGAGGGGATGGATACCAAAGGTGACATCATCCTTTCCCTGGAAGAGTTTGAAGCGATCCGTCTCATAGACTATACCGGAATGGATCAGAGCCAGGCTGCTGATGTCATGAATGTTTCCAGGCAGACCGTGGGAAGAGTACTCAAAGCCGGACGGATTAAAGTGTCCACGGCTCTGGTGGAAGGGCATCGCCTCAAGGTGCAGGGCGGATGCTACCGGATACAGGAAAATGGCGCCAACCGCCCGGGAAGGGGCTTCGGCCCGAAAGGGCGGGGGGCCGGCAGGGGAAAAGGACGGGGAGCTGGCCCAGGGTCAGGCCCCGGACGACGCAATCCATAGTAAAGGAGGTGATATCATGCCGGGATTTAATCAAAGAGGCCCGATGAACCAGGGTCCAATGACAGGCCGCAGTCAAGGAACCTGCACCGGCAACCAGAGCCCGGGAATGGGGTCTGGTATGGGAATGGGCAGAAGGCGGGGCCGCAGGTGCGTTTCGCAGGGATTTCAGTCCCCGCACCAGCGTGCGGGATTTGGCAGATTCAATGAGCCGGAGCCCATGACCGACAGCCGGGAGTTACTGAAAAACCGGGAAGCTGCACTGGAACAGGAACTGGCTGCCCTGAAACAGCAGATACGTAATCTGTCAGAACCCGATGAATAGTTCGCATTAAAATTCCGGGCAGTGCTGCAAGCCTGCAGCACTGCCCGGAACAGATCATTCTACAACTGCCTGACCATGGATACTAATGCGTTAATATCAGATGCATCGGGATGCCCCGCTGCCTGATCCGCATCTTTGATCCACGCCGGTGGTGTTTCTTTCTGCCTGGCCTTTTCAAGCACCTGGGGACTGACTTCCCCCTGGCAGGTAAAAGCCCCGGCTACCTGTGCCCCGTTGATCAGCCCTTTGGCATGGGCCAGGCCCTGCCTCACATGATCCGATCCCGCGCCTGCCCCATGGGTGGCAAACAGGAACACCCGATGGTCTTCTGTCATTCTTGACAGGTATTGTGAGGACTTGGGATCCGGCTTCCCCGCCTGGAACCAGAATCCCACAGCTACCAGATCATAACCTTCAGGATCGGGCGTATCCCCGACATTAAAAATTTCCTTATCGCCGGCCATGTTTTCATAGAGTGCATCTGCCAGTTTTTTGGTATTGCTGGTCTGACTGGAATACACAATCAGTGTTTTCATTTCGTCTCCTCCGTCTTTGCATACCCCATGGGCAGCTTTTTGAACCGGCCGCCGTGAATAATGGGGTCGCCCTTGTAACCCAGAGCCTTGAAGTTAATATAGTCTGTCTTGTCGATCAGATGTTCCACATCCCGGCCTTTGG
>QZLA01000033.1 GCA_004796375.1 Desulfobacteraceae bacterium | reverse complement strand
TTCCCTTTCCCATGAGCTGGATGCCATGGTTCGGGCAGAATTTGGCACAAATGCCGCAGCCGTTGCAGGCGGAATTGTAAAACATGAGTTTGGCCATAAATAGTTTTCCCACCAGAAGATAGAGGATGGGAAACACTGGCATAAACCACAAAATGACTACACTCCAGGATGCTTCCCAGAGGTTGTTCAGGGTGATAAAGACGGTTTGGCCCTTTATCAGTCTCACCATATATAGGTTGAGTTTTTCCCGGGCCTTGTTTGAAATGATACGGACATTGTCAGGGTGAAGTCCCCAGTGAAAGTTGATAAAATTGGAAGGCATGTCCAGGCTGAACATGCCTTGAATACCATACCCTTTAAGAAACAGCAGCAGGCATGTGAAAAATGTACCAAGCCCGGCAATACCCGGGATCTGAATCGGCCCTGCTTTCAGCGCCCCCCGGGTTGCGGTGCAGAATGCGGTTTGCCCCTTGCCGCGGGGCAGTTGAAAGAGAAACTTGATCATGGACCAGGGCGGCATGAATCCATGGGCCGGGAAAAGGATACCAAGGGTTGTGCAGGACCTGAGCCTCTCTTTGTCCACAGGGGTAGTAAAATCCACCTGATCAATCAATAACAGGTTGGCCTGTCCGCTGTTTGCCTCGACGGTCTGTTTGATCCATTGCCCTACCCGGTAGGTGTTTCCGGTGCCGCTGACCGCGTAAAGGATCGTGTTGAGATGATGTGACATCATATGAATGCCGATATGACAAGGGGCTGTTTTTTCAAGTCATCTCTCCTGGATCTGTGATCATTCAATCAACGCTTACCCCAAGGCTTAAGACATGTCAAGGCTGCAGCCCCAGGGCCGTTGAAAAATCTGTCATGGGATCTGAAAAAGCCTTGACACAATTCTAATAAATCTGTATATTGCTCGAATTGTTGATGCGGGGTGGAGCAGTCTGGTAGCTCGTCGGGCTCATAACCCGAAGGTCGTTGGTTCAAATCCAGCCCCCGCTACCACACAGTATACTAGGGGGTCCAGCGTTCGGCGCTGCCCCCTTTTTTGGTTGCCGAATTTTAGTTCCTCACACGATCTCAATTGAAATGCAAAATTCTATAAATAAAGTGAAATTTTCCCCGGGATGTTATTCTTTTTCATCTGAGAATGAGTCAGGTTCAGTTATAGTCAGTTGAATATCTCCTATGAACCTGTCATCCAGAACCTCTGGTTTAATAATGACATTTAAATCGGTATTCTCAGCAATCAGTTCAGTAATTATGGTAGTCTTATGTCTACCTTTTTCTACATATGCAATCTTTGCTTGATTCGATTGCATACCCGTCCAGTTTGGGATTTTTTCGTTCAGCTTGGTTAGTGTTGATTTAAATCCGGCTTGTGTTAGTTTTTCATACACTTTTTCCGATTCGGCAAATACTACATTTCCATAGCTGTACATATGTACTTGAATCAAGGAATTGGTTTTAAATTCATTTAATTTTGTTTCATCTTCTTTTACCAAGGCTTTTTGTTCAGTTTGAATCTCAGGTACTGGAACTGCTTCTGCAAGTTTCAGTAATCGGTTTTCTAATTGAGTAATCTGAAGTTCAAGTTGGGCTCTGATATTAGCGCTACTGGCTTCGATGCCTTTGAATCGGGTATCAAGTGAATCTGCCCGAGTTTTTAAATCGATGATTAGATCCTCAGCTTCTTTTAGAGAAGCGGTCACTTTTTTTTGGGCACCATCGGATTCTTTGATGACTTCATCCATTTTATTACGAACGTTTTTAATCTCAGTTTCTGCCGTAATGGTCGCACTTTTTGCATTATCGATCTGAGGAGAAAGCTGTTGGTTAAGAAATACGAATGTCAACCCTTGGATTCCGAAAAAACTTAGCACGGCAACAACAATAAAAATGTACCAAAAGCGACGTTGCAGGCTGCTCCCTAGTTTTTGTTCCATTTCCCTGAGCATATCTCCACTTTTCAGATGCAGTAATTCACTTGCGGGTAGAATTGAGAACTCTTTTTCATCTGATTGTGAATTTAACTCTCCCAGAACTTTTTCAAGATCTTCTTTTTTAACCATTGTTATGCTCCTGTTACATTGAGCCCGTAATTACCCAATTTTTCATAGGGTTAGCCAGCGTTGACTATTTAAGCCACTTCTGTCCCGAGATCAGGCATTTCTTGCAATTCGTAAAAGTGGTTTAAGCCTTGAGTTTCTTTGCCTGAGCATCTTTCTTGTGTTTTGATTTTGCAGCTTTATAACCGCTATAAACAATTGTACCCATTGCAGCAGCAGGCAATACAATACGAAACGTAAAACTGCCCAGCCTTAAACCGGTAAGAACGATTCTGCCGGCTAATTTTCCTATGGTAAGATGATTCATCAATGACACCCGGTGTTATTCTGATAAAACGGTCAAAAGAAACAGGGTAGAGGGATCAGGAAAGCTGGTTTGCTCAAGAAGGTGCTGGCGCTGGAATCTGACGAGTGAACGGGTCAATCGGGCATCAACCACCCCATCGATGTTATGATGGTAGAGGTCGATTTTGTTGAGCATTATTTGAAGATGTTTAATTTCTTCACCAAAATAACCATCTTCATAGGTGGACACATAAACAGTGGGCTTCCAGAATAGAAAAAAGCGGGTATGGACGGGATTCAACAAGAGCTTTTCAAGGGTGGGAAAGCGGTTTTCAACCGCTGCAGGTATTGACTTGAGGTGGATCAGCATGAGCCCGGTTTCTTTATAAATCTTGCGGGTAATTTCCTCAAAATTTTCAGACAGAATGGCTTCTGAAAACGAGGCCTCATATTTCTGAAGCTTATAGGCCTTTAAAAAGGCCGCTAATGGTTCAGCAGGCGGTTCTTCTTTTTTTTTGGCCACAGGGAACACCGGTTTTTGGATAGTCTCTTCAGGGAGTGGTAAGGTTCTTGAGGAATGAGCCTGGCCCTGAATAGGTATTTTTTTGGTCACCACCATCTCAGGCTTACTCTCAGGCGGGGCACTTTTTTGGGCAGCCCAGAAAACCAGGGCCATAATGATCAACCCGATCAAAATAGTGGCAGCGATCAAAATCAGGCTGGCGGTGTTTAACCGGAAATGCTTTAAAAATTCTTTGTAAAACTCTTTAAACTCGCTCATACGCTAAGCTACCGTTAAATCGATCATTTGCAAAGATAAATATTATCCTGAATGGACTTTTTTGAAAAGTCCGTTCTCAGGATTAGGGTTATAACATCATGGCAGATGATATAGATTAAGCTATCGGTAACTGTTTACAAAGCCTGGACCAGCAGGTCCCGGGCAGTTTCTTCGATCACCTCCTTGAGTTCAAGTCCTTTGATCCACGGGTCAGGGATGGCATCCACACCAAGCAGTGCCCCAAGCAGATTCCCGGTAATCGATCCCGTGGAATCACTGTCACCCGAATGGTTCACGGACATCAACAAGCCTTTTTCAAGGTTGTTTTCTGCTCTGAACGCGCAAAAAACAGCAATTCCCAGGGCTTCTTCGGCAACCCAACCCTCTCCGATCTTTTGAATGGCAGCATCAACCTTTATGGGATTCACGGCAAGGTCCAGGGCGTTCTCAAGAGAAGCCAACGTCTCTTCAAACCCATTTTTGCTCTTAATAAATTTCAAGGATTCGTCCATGGCATCTGTCAGGGATAAACCCTGAATGATGAGAGAGATCATTGATGCAAACAGGCCAGATGTCAGATACCCCGTGGGGTGGCCGTGAGTGATGGCTCCCAGGCGGCATCCCGTGTCAAATGCCTCAGCCGCATCGGTGTAAATGAGTCCCACAGGGGCCATCCGCATCACAGCACCGCAGCCCTTGCTGTTATTCACCGGATCGTTTATTCTTCCCATCCTTCCGGACCTGAGTGCGGACAGGCAGCTGTTACCGGGCGCTCTTTGTGAAAAGAGCTCCTGATATCCGGTCAGTACCCCGTCCACGATAGAACAGGTACCGAATTGATTGACAAGGTGATCCTGCAGACCGGTTTCCTGGGTGTACAGCCACCGTAACAGGGCATGATATCCGGCATCAATCACACCCTTTCTTGATCGGTACTCTGCCCTGACCCTTGAAAGGATCAATCCTTCAGCCGTGAAAAGCGTCATCTGTGTGTCATCAGTGATGCTTCCCTTGCGGCCGTATGCCGGGGCATAATCGGACAAGCCGTTGGGACCGAACGCGGACCGGATCTGATCCAGAGACATGAACTCAATGGGTGCGCCCAGGGCATCACCCACCGCACCCGCCAGAAGGGATCCGGTGTAATACGGCGCCTGCTTTCGATGTGCCATCAGGATGATCCCTTTGTCCAGATCATGGCCTTGCGTTTCGCAGGCAGCATTTTAACCAGTTCCTCCACCTTACCATAGGTCAGTATCCTGGCCATGCAGTGTTTGACACACGCCGGGTCCAGGCCCTTTTTCACCCGCCCGGCACAGAACACACAGGCCCTTGTGAAGTGGGGGATATTGGTGATGAACAGTTTCCCGTTGGGAAGGGTGTGGGTGTATTCAGTGACCTCCACGCCGCCGACCCTGCCGGCAGGCCTTTGGTATTCCTGCTTGCAGGACACTTCACAGGTTCTGCAGCCCGTACAGTACTCATAATCGATCAGCATTCCATATTCAGACATGTGACTATCCTTTCGGTTTATACACTTTGCACAGCATGGATTTAATGGGAGCCCCCAATCCGCCCTTGCCTTCGTGTGACATGGGGATCAACTGGTTGACGTTGACATCCCAAACCCCGAACAGGCAAGGTTCCTTACCCTCTTTTTCAGGAAACCACCACCCGTGTTCCGCCATCACGATATCCGGGTGAATCACCGGGGTGACCAGGGCCTTGACCGTGATCTTTCCCAGCCAGTTTTCTACACAGACCGGTTCGCCGTGGGATATCCCGTACTTCTGGGCCGTGTCCGGATGAATTTCAAGGACCGGGTCCTTTTGCTGTTCACGCAGCCAGGGGATCTGGCGGTGTTCAGAATGATAATAGGGTCCCATGCGCCGGCCGGTGCACAGGATTAAAGGATACTTCTTGAACAGGTCCGGGGTGCTGACCGGGCTGTAGGGGGGCTCTTCATGGTATGGCAGGGGCTCAAGTTCCCATTTTTCAAGCCATGAGGAGAACAGTTCTATTTTCCCGGAAGGGGTCCTGAATCCCGGTCGGCCGTCCTGGCGCAGCAGCCCCTTTTCATATCTGAAGTAGGGTTTGCTCGGGTGGCCCTCGGGCGGCATCATCCAGGTATTGTCACACAGTTCATCATAGGTGAGGCCGGCAGATGAGAGTAGTCTGTCAAACAGCTCTTGGGTGTTCTGGTACGGAAAATCCTTCATGAACCGTTTGCACAGCTCCAGATTGATCTCTATATCGGATCGGCATTCCCCGACCTGGGTCACCTTTTTAATGGCATTGAGCGGTACCCACCAGGCCTTGAGAGAATCTTTTTCAAGAAATGAGGCAGCCGGCAATATCACGTCGCAGAGCATGGCCGTGGGCGTCATAAACAGATCCACGCATACCGTGAAATCCAGTTTTTTAATGGCCTTGTGCCATTTTTGGGGTTCCATGCCGGTGCAGGCCAAAGGATTGGCGGTTTGGATCCACATGCCTTTGATTTCATAAGGATCTTTTGAAAAGATCTGTTCAAGCATTTTGTCGGGCTGCGCCCAGGCCCTGAAATCCCTGATCGGGCCGTAGTCGTGCATGCCGATCCTTTTTTCGGCGGTTTCAGGGGGAAGGCTGAGAACCGCACCCCCGGAATGATAGGGGTAGGTCACCACATCATAGGCGTAGCGGGCAATGGCATTTCCACCGGGGTTATCCAGATTCCCGGTCAGCACCCACAAATGGTTCAGGGCCTGGGACGTGGGTATGGTCGAGGGAATGGTGTCGATGGGAAGTCCCCAGTGCAGTGCAGAGGGGCTGCTTTGGGCATACATTCTGGCCCCTTCCACGATTTTTTCTTCAGGGACCCAGGTGATCTTTGAGACAACCTGCGGGGTGTAGCCTGCTGCATTTTCCTTGTACAGGGTCCAGACGGTTTTGGCAGAAATGATAGACCCGTCTGCCAGCCTGACATCGAATTCACCTTCCAGGGACGGCAGGGTGCTGCTGTCCTTGTATAGCTGCGCATCAACATCCCAGACCATGGCAGAACCCGTATCCGGGTTCCAGGCAATAAAGTTTTCGTCAGACCCGGTCGGGTCAATGTCGCTCTCCCGCAACAGGGTGTGAGGCGTGCTGTCTACCCTGACCAGGAAGGGGGCATTGGTCCATTTTTCAACAAAGGAAGTATTGATCAGGTCTTCCCGGATCATGACATGAATGAATCCAAGCCCCAATGCAGCATCGGTCCCGGGCCTGAGCTGGAGCCAGAGTTTGGCGCGGGAGGCGATCCAGGTACATCTAGGATCAATGACCAGAAGCTGCGTACCCCGTTTCATCAGGTCGACATACCAGTGTCCAAAAAATCCGTCCGGGCAGGTTGCCGGAAGGTTCTGGCCCCATATGGTGACAGTTTCGGGTATTTCGTACTCAGGATCATCATACCGCTTCTCATGCCACTGAGAGGCATCCACCACAGCGAAATCCCCCTGTGTGATGGACATCATCATGAGCCTCGGCGTATAGCAGGACACGCCGGAAAGCCCAAACATCCAGTTGGGGCTACCATATGCATAGGCCAGCATGGAGATCCACCCGCCGATATCCCGGCCGGTTCCCTGATGGAAAATAACAGATTCAGGGCCGTGATCCTCGCGGATCTGTTTCATTCTGGTTTCAATCAGGTCCAACGCCTCATCCCAGGAGATCTCTTCAAATTTCCCTTCACCCCGTTCTCCAACCCGCTTAAGGGGGCGGGTCAAGCGGTCCTTGTGATACATATACTGGGTCATGGACAGACACCGTGAACACAATCTGCCCTGGTTCCAGGGGTGATCCGGATCGCCTTCAACCTTGATCACCTTGTCGTTTTTTACATGGACGAGTATCCCGCATCCGCCGTGGCATCCGGGACCGGGCGACCATGTCGTTGTTTTGATGATTTCTACCCCATCTGATCGCATACAACACTCCTTGGTTAGAATTGACCCCAATGGTTATTAAAGCGAAGCCCCGGCCATTCTTGAAATGGCGCGAGCAGCCTCAGCTGTTTTTTTTCCAAATTCATCAAACCGGTCTGTTTCAAAAGTACCAAAGATGACTATCCCGGCAATCACCTGGTTCTGGTGATCAAACACCGGTGCGGCAATGGCCCGGGTGCCGGGTGTCAGCTCGCCATTATCCGTGGCAAACCCCTTTTGACGGCACTCCATGACCTCTTTTTTAAATCTGGGTTGATCAAAACGGTCATGTTCCCCATGGAAAAGAAGCTGGTCCAGGCCCAGAATCCGCTGTTGCTCCGTATCATCCAAAAATGCAAATATGGCCTTGCCATGGGCACCATGGGTAATGTGCAGAGACTGGAACTGACGGACCGTAAGGGTGAGCAGGGAATTCCCGTCAAGTTTTTCCACGACATGGAACAGGTCTTTGGAGATCACACCCAAAAGCACACTGCTTCTTGTTTCATCTGCAAGTGCCTGCAGATACTCCCTTGAAACCGTGACGATGTTGAAATGTTCCCTGGCATTCCGGGCAAGGGGCATCACGGCAAGCCCTAGTGAATACGCCTTGGTCTGGGCGTCCCGGGTGACAAAATCATATTTGGCCAGGGCATTGAGAATGGAAAGCCCCTTGCTTTTGTGGATGCCCACCTGTTTGCAGATATCGGTAAGACTCATGTGATCCGCTGAATTTTGTCCAAGGCACAGCAGCACCCGGGCTGCCTGTTCCACTGCCGGCGCTGAGGTGCGGGCAGGCTCTTTGGTCATCGCTGGAGAAGGAGGTGGGGGAATCATATTTTTCTTTTTGTTCAAATTGTTCTTTGTGTAGAATCGAGTTTTGTATATAGAATCATTTCGGGTTGATGATGTCAAGAAAAAAAACAGCCTCAATGCCAAAATTTATCCAAAATCAGTCAGGTTCATAGAAACTGTGCCGTCAATAAAATGGGGGATTATGATTTAAGCAGTTCCTCTTTTTGGCGGCGGATGAGATATGCGCCGAGCTTCTGGTCATTTTCCAGGATATGGGTTTTTATCCATGCCCCCACTTTGGATTCCAGGACGCTTACTGCTTCGTCTGAGTAAGAGGTGTATTTTTTTTTGAACGCTTTCAATTCCCTGATAAATTCCCGGTGGTGCCGGGTGTGGGTGTCGGTATCCGGATAGTTGTATTTTTCCATATAGGCTTCCTCCAGTTTGAAATGCTGATCCGCATACATGACTAGAAATCCGATGGAGTATGAAAACATGGCTGGATCGCGTGCAATGGACGGCCTTGACAATACCTGTTTGTAAAAGTCAATCATCTGCCCGTGCTGTACATCCTGCCAGTAAACGCCGGTTTCGTACTTTTTGTCAATTTTCATTTCATCTCCTTGGGTTCAGGTTGTGAAAATGGGAACTGCGACACGATCCCTCCTCTAAAAGGCAGACGGTATTGGCAATATCACTGATATATCGGGGCATTTGGAACCTCTGTATCATACACCTCATCAGAATCGGTGTCCAACTCAAATTTCAGGGTTCATATCCTCATGGTCTGCAATTATCAAGTTTTGCTTTTTTTTTTATTGAATACGATCTATACTTCATCCTATAAATTCGCCCTGGATAAGGTTAAACATCTGTATACCCGGATATGATACGAAATGTGTACGATTCCTGTTTCAGGAAAAGGTAAGGCATGTTATTGGGCACCTTCAATCCACCCTGCCGGAGGATCGGTTTTGATATCAAAAAGATATAAATCCATCGCAGTTTTCATGCTGATTGTTTGGCTCAAATTGCTGCTAACACCCATTTTCGCGTCCGAAACCGTTACCGTTCAGCTCAAGTGGGTTCATCAGTCCCAGTTCGCCGGTTTTTACCTTGCAAAGGAAACCGGGTTATACGCACACCAGGATATCGATATTCTTTTTCTGGAAGGCGGACAAAACATTAATCCTGTAGATGCACTGGTCAGCGGGGGGGCGCTCACTTTTCAGTCGTTTCACCGGAAGAGATCCTGATCCACTGTGCTGATGGTTTGGACCTCCAGGCAGTTGCTGCGATCTATCAACGCAGCGCGGTCGTATATTTTTCTAAACACGGAACCGGCATCGGGCTGACCATTGCAGTATTACCGACAGAAAGGTAGAAAAATGAAAGCCGATATTAACATACTTCTGGTTGAAGACAACCCCGGTGACAGGGACCTGATCATGGAGATGCTCAGCGAATGGGAAGGGGTGGTTATCGAAATCAAGGCATTGCCAACCCTTGCTGAGGCATTGAATTGGCTTGACACGGGTTATTGTGATCTGATTCTTCTGGATATATCCCTGCCGGACAGTGACGGCATCCATACGGTCAAGTCCATGTATGATCGATGCCGCAATATTCCAATTGTTGTCATGACCGGCCTGGATGACGAGAAGCTCGGACTTGCTGCAATCAGCCAGGGTGCTCAGGATTACCTGGTAAAAGGCAAAACCCCGAAGCAGAGCCTGTGGCGGGTCATGCGCTACGCCATCCAGCGAAAGCAGACCGAGGAACGGCTCAGGCATTCGGAAACCCGCTTCCGGAACATTGTGAACAACCTGGCAGTCGGCATCATTCTCATCAACGAGAACAGGGAGATTGTCGAAGTCAATGAACAGGTGAGAACCTGGTTCCCGGATGTACTACAATCTCTGCCCATCCCGTGCAGGCAGTTTTGTGAACGAATTTATGAGGCCGTAGACTGTGACAACTGCCTGTGCATGACCAGGATTTCAGATGGCGCATTGAGTAAAACATTTACCAAGAAGGCCATCTTCGGACCTGAACGGGTTTTGAAGATCACTGTGTCCGCCCTTTCAAAAGATACAGGAGAATCCAACGGCGGGTATGTTTATGTGATGGAGGATATTACTGATCAACTTCGCATGGAAACCAAACTGCGGCAGGCGCAGAAGATGGAGTCGCTCGGGACCCTTGCCGGAGGAATCGCCCATGATTTCAATAATATTCTAACCGCCATCCTTGGATATTCACAGCTGATTGGAAGGTATACAAATGATAAATCCCCGGCCCACAGGGATGCCAAGGAGATTCACAAGGCAGGGCTCAGGGCTGCGGACCTGGTAAACCAGATCCTTGCCTTCAGCCGCCAGTCGGAAAAAAAGCTTCGTCCCGTTTTTATCGGTATCATTATCAAAGAAGCCTTGAAATTACTCCGATCTACCATTCCAACGAGCATTGAGATCAAATCGTCTATTAAAAACTCCACGCTCAAGGTACTCAGTGATCCCACCAATATTCACCAGATCATTATGAATCTGTGTACCAATGCAGCTCATGCAATGGAACCCAACGGCGGAACTCTGACAGTTGAAACCCGGGAGATCGATCTTAATGATGAGGATTTACATCAGTTTCATTACCTTGAAAAAGGCCCCCATGTCCTGCTGGCGGTTGAGGACACCGGGTGCGGTATTCCCCCTGAATTGATGGATTCCATTTTTGATCCCTATTTTACCACAAAGGATTTCAAGGAGGGAACCGGCTTGGGGCTGGCTGTTGTCCATGGTATCGTCAAGGACAGCCGCGGTGAAATCACTGTAGAGACGACGTCTGGAAAAGGGTCCCGGTTCATGATCTATTTTCCAGGTGAGAAAGCAGATACGGATCCTGCGCCTGGACGCAATGATCCAGAACCGTATGACGGAAGTGAACGTATTTTGTTTGTGGATGATGAGGCGGCAATTCTCAAACTTGGCGCCCGATTACTTGAATCCCACGGATATCGTGTAACCACGGAAATCAGCAGTACAAAGGCCCTGGCGATGATTCAGTCCGACCCGGAAAAGTTCGATCTGGTCATATCGGATATGACCATGCCCCAGATGACCGGTGATAAACTTCTGGTCGAGATCAATAAAGTCAACCCGGATCTTCCATTGGTGCTGTGTACCGGCTATAATAAATACATTTCTCCAAAAGAAGCCGCAGAACTGGGGTTTGATGCCATGATCAAAAAACCGTTTTATGAAAAAGACCTGATCGGTATCATCAGAGAGATTCTCGACAAGAAATGATGGCAATAACAAAATGCTCAATTATTGAAGGCGATATAAAATGACCGGATCATACTCACACAAATTGCTTGTGGTTGACGATGATGAGTCCATTCCAAAGATTGTTGAGCGGCTTTTTTCACCACAGGGCATCCGTGTGATTTATGCGGCGTCCGGTGAATCCGGGCTAGAAAAATTTACGCAGGTCCGCCAGCCGTTTTCAATTATCCTTTCCGACCAGAGGCTTCCCGGCATGGCAGGGCATGAATTTTTAAAACAGGCCTCCCAGATATCCCCCGACAGTATCCGCATTCTGATCACGGCGTATCAGAGTGTGGATGATATTATCAATGCCATCAATATCGGACATGTCCACAAGATCATCAGAAAACCCTGGGAAAATCAGTTTTTCCTCGACACGGTTAATCAGAGTCTGACCCAGTATGAAGTCAATATCGAGGAGAAGAAACTCTTTGAAACCGCTAGAGAGCATAACGAGAAGCTATACAATCTGAAAAAGGAGCTTCTGAATAAAATGGATGCCCACAAAGAAAAACTATCAACATATACGGATATGATTTGTCGACTCGAGCAGGAACTGGAACGCATTGAAGTAGACCCGGAATCCCAGCGTCAAAAAGGAATAAAAACCATTCTTACGCAGATGGGGACAACAAAACAGACGACCCAGGAGAATCTTGACACCCTTTACGTTCAATTGCTGTCTGAACTGATTGACCAGTTTAAAGGCATCTCATCACGAAGAGGATTTGAAATGGATTTTCATAAAGTATGGGGAGAATGATGGTCGATCAGCACAATAAAAAAATACTGGTGGTGGATGATGATGAAAGTACCGTCAATATATTGAGGCGGATGATCAAACATTTCGGGGTCTCAGATGTGACCACATCCATGTCTCCGCTTCAGGCACTGAAGCTTGTTGAAGCTGCCGATTCCCGGTTCAGCCTGATTCTTTCAGACCACAATATGCCGGATATGGATGGTACCGAGTTTTTTGAATCTGTTTCAAAGATTTCACCGGACAGCCGCCGCATGCTGATGACCGGCTACAAAGATGTCGACATTGCCATTGATGCCGTCAACAAGGGGGCTGTTCATCATTTCATCACAAAACCCTGGGATAATGATGACCTCCTGCTAAAGCTGGAAACCGAATTGGAAACCTATGAAACGTCTGAGGCCAGAAAAGCGTTTCTTAAAACGGTGGAGCTTCAGAACAAAGGGTTATATAAGCTCGCACTCTCGATCCGGCAGGCTGACAAAGTGTTTAAAGCAGAAATCGCTGAAAAACTAAAGAAAATTGAAACCCTTAAAAAGGAGATCAAAGAATCCCGAAGGCAGAACAAATATGATCAAGGGGTTTTCAATCTTCACGACCAGCTGTCTAAAACAATCGTTATCGAAAAGGAGACATTGTTACAAGCGTTTGATTACTGCAAGACAGAGGTGGACGATGCCATGGCCCGTATCGCTGAAATCTATGGACTTGAACCGCCCAAAGATTCCTTGTCCAGGGATCAGCTCGCGGGTCAGATTGGAAAGGCGAACGCACCTGCAGAGGCTTTTGATGTGATAGACAGCCTGCTTCACTACATGGGAAAACATGCGGAACCCCTGCTTTTTTTTATGGGGATTGAGGCATTGGGATCATCCGGGTTCCATGACTACAAAACCGTTCCCGGGTTTGTGGATCTTGGTGTGTCCATGGGCCTGATTGACCCGAGTATCGTTGCAGATATTTTGGATGATATGGAAAACGATCCATCCACGTCTGATGATGGCATCGGTACATTACTGCTCAAAAAGGGGATTGTTAATCGTGTCAATTTCAGCAGGATCCGGGTGGAGCAGCGTTTTATAGAGACATACCTGGCAGACCAGGTGGTTGCAGAAGCCCTCAGAGTTGATGGAAAAATCTCTGAGAAACAGGTCCAGCAAGGGTTTATCAAACAGCTCAACCACTTTCGTGAAACCGGGTCGGTCATGTCTGTCGGAGAATTGTTTGCTTCAGCCGGTTTAGTAGATCCGGAGGAGAAACGCGTGTATTTTGACGAACCTGTGGATGAGAAAAATGAGCCGGAGCAGGGTTCCAAGCACCACGAGGAGAGTCAGAAAAACATTATGGATCTGGTTTCCCTGCAGGTTTCCGAGGATGGCACAGAAGCCTACCTGAGAATACCTCTTGAGATCAGAGCAGAGATCAATATCTCGAGTATTCAGGCGTTCCTTGAAACACATAAAATCAGATGGGGGCTCGTTTCAGAGAACCTGATTTCAAAATTTCTCAAGTATTCCAAGGATCCGGATAAGAAATTCCTGGTTGCCCTGGGGAAGAAACCGGATCCGGGTCAGAGTGCAAAGATTGAGTATCATTTTAATACGACCTACCAGCGTCCGGGAACTATACGGGCAGACGGCACCATTGATTTTACAAACCGGGGGGATATCCCCTTTGTTAAAGACGGGGATCTGCTGGCTGAGATCGTTCCCGGCACAGAGAGTAAACCGGGGGTTGATGTTTACGGCAGCCGGATCGATCCGCCTGAATCAGAGAATTCCGAACTTCGTGTGGATCGGGGAGCTTCGATTTCAGAATGCGGGTCCAGGATTTACGCGACAGTCGAAGGACAGCCCACCCTGGATCCCAAAGGGTATGTCAGTGTCCACAAGGAGATGATCATACAGGGTGATGTCACATTTAAAACCGGAAATATTGATTACCCCGGGAACGTGGTGGTCACCGGAACTATCCGTGAAGGATTTTCAGTGAGCTGCATCGATCTGACCACTTCCAGTATCCAGGGCGCTGATATCAATGTACAGGGTGATCTTAATGTGTCTGAAGGGATTATCAGTTCAAAACTGTCTGTCCTTGGCAATGTACGATCCCGTTATATCAAATCCTCGGAAGTCGAGGTTCTGGGAGATGTTGTCGTGACCCGGGAGATCATGGAAACCAGGATTCTCTGCAGCGGTAATGTGGATAATAAGAGCGGCAGGGTAACCGAGTCACTCATTATTACCAAACAGGGAATGAACATGGGGCAGATCGGGACCGATACGGCCGGCAGGTCAACCATTAAATTCGGATTGGATGATCACATAAAACAGCTTGCTGATAAAGCGGATACACAGGTACGAAAGAACCGGTCCAAGATCGAAGTGATTGAGGAGGAAAAAAAGCTGATCGAGGAGCACCTGTTCAAGCTGCATAAAGAGGCGTCGGATCAATCCTTTGCCCATGAGTCAAAACTGCGCAGGATCAATGAAATGAAACAGGCGCTTGCCGAGTCAAAAGACAAACAGACCGTAAAACTTTCGCGGATGAAAGAGATCAAAGAGCTGGAAATCGGGCTCGACGCATTTGAAAACGATCTCAAGGAATTGTTTGCATCCCAGGATCGTCTGATGGAGACGGTTGGGACCATGGAGGCTAAAATTTTAACGCTCAATGAAACCATAGAGAAAATCAAATTTGACCACATCGTTCTTACGGAATTGGTGATGCTGGAAGGACCGGTTCCTGATGTGAAAATTCATACAGGGATCAAAACCGGAACACAGGTTGTCGGTCCGAACGCCTCCATGTATATTAAAGGGGATGTAAAATCCTGCAGAATTGTCGAAACAGGCCTTTCCGGATCCGGTACCGGACTTGAAAAGACATTGGCTATTCGGGATCTATAGGGCCGGCCGGTATAGTCTGAAATTGACACCTTTCCCCATAGAGAGGGGCGTCAATCAATTTGATCTCGATCCGCCCTGTTTGATCCCCGATCGCCTGGCAGACATCAGGATCTGCTCAACCAACTCCTTGGCCTTTTTGCTGGCCTTGAAAATGTCATTCAGGCTCAATTGGCCAAAACCAATAATTACCGGCAGGGATCATTGATTAAGATTCTATGATTTTTTCAAAAAATGCAAAAAATGGATCAGATTACAGTGGATCGACCCTAAAAAATATCATAGGGTGTTCCAATGATCAGGGACACGGTAAATATCATCATTGAACGAGGGCAGGGGATATCGATATCCCGGCAGATCTATTCCAGAATCAGGGATCAGATCCTTAAAGGCAGCCTTGCCCCTGGAACAGCCCTGCCCGCCACCCGTTACCTGGCAAAGCAGTTGTCTGTTTCGAGAAATGCGGTCATCCAGGCGTATGAGCAGCTGCATGCGGAAGGCTTTGTAAACAGCCGCCAGGGGGCCTATACCCGGGTGTCATTGGATACGTTTTATGGAAAATATCAGGGTCGAACCGCTCCTGCATCCGTAAGCGCGGTCCCAAAGCCTGTGTATGACATCGCTTTCAAGACCGGTGTGCCTGATGCCGGGCGGTTTCCCGGAAAGCTGTGGGGGAACTATTTGAAAGCGGCTTCCATGGCGCTCTCCGATATGAGTATCGCCTATGATGTGCCTGAAGGCAACCTTGAGCTGCGCCGGGTGATCGCGGACTATCTTTTTCGGGTCAAGGGAATTGATGTGGTGCCTGACCATATTGTGATCACCTCAGGTGCCACCCAGGCCCTGTCGTTATTATCATCGCTCCTGTACGAACCGGGCTGCAGCGTATTGATTGAGGATCCGTCAAGCTATGGCGCAATTCAGATATTTAAGCATACAGGCTTTGGACTGGATCCGGTTACCGTCGGGTTTGAGCAGGTGATCTCCAGTGCCCCTGCCCTGGACCCTGCTGTGAAAATGATCTACACCACACCCTCCCATCAGTTTCCCATGGGCCGGATCATGCCGGCAGCCGTCCGCCTCGGACTGTTGGAAATCGCCGCCGGTTCCAAGACCTATATTGTTGAGGATGATTATGATTCAGAGTTCCGTTATGAGGGGGCACCGGTTTACCCTTTCAAGGCACTGGCACCTGACCGGGTGGTGTATATCGGATCCTTTTCAAAGGTGCTCAGCCCGGGGCTCAGGGTCGGGTATACTGTGCTTCCGCCGTCTCTCATCAATCGCTACAAGACCTTGAAACGGTTTTCAGATGCCCAGAGCCCCATGATCGAACAGGCTGCCCTGATGAACTTTATACGGGATGGTGAATTTGAACGGCACCTGTATAAGATGAAACGGATTTATCATCAAAAAAGGGATCTGCTGATCGAGGCCTTGACCCGGGAGTTCGGTGACAGAATCCGAGTGTATGGTGAAAATGCAGGGCTCCATATGGTGGTAGAATTCCTGGATCATTCATTTGCAGACCAGGCACAGGTCATTCATAACCGGGTGATGGTTCCCTCAGTAGATCACCATGCCATACAAAAAGGGATTTTTACCCGTCAACTGGTTTTTGGATACGGCAATCTTAGTTTAGAAGAGATCAGCCAAGGGATCACGCAGCTCAACGGTTTTAAACCAGCTGCCCGGAGCTGAACCAGAACAGCCCGATGCCGTAAAGAATAAAAAACAGGCCCGATATGCGTACGGTATAGATCTGGAAACGCAGGGAGAGGAACAGGTCCTTGGCTGTTTTTGCCATCAGGGCATAGAGCATACCGATGACACTGGCGACGATCAGGCATCCGGTGCACAGGGCAAGGGTCTGGGGCACCAGATCAATATCCGGATTGATAAACTGGGGGAAAAAGGCACCGGCAAATATCACACCCTTTGGGTTGGTGGCAGAAATCAGGAATCCTTTTCGCAACAGGCGGCCCCTGGATTGATAGGGGCCGGTTGAATGCGGGCAGGGCTTTTCAGGATCGTTTTGCCTGGAATGATTGGGCTTAAGCGATACGGTAAGCTGCATGATGCCCAAATAGCATAAATACCCCATTCCGGTAAATTTGAGGATTTTAAACAAAAAAGGAGACTGGACCATCACAGCAGAGACCCCCAAAAGGGAAAGGGAAAATAAGAAGAGCATGCCTGCATTGACGCCTGAAACCGTAAAAAAGCTGCGCCGGACACCATAAAGAATGCTGTCGGATATGATCAGCATGATATTGGGGCCGGGCACGATCACCACGGCTGCGGTGGCCAGATAAAACGTTATCAAATCCTGAATGTCCATGATACCTGTTCCAGTTGTGTTACATTGTTAGACTTGGTAGCCAGGGTATCATATGAATTGGATTAAAAAAGATCCAATTATAATATATAGTTTAGAACCAATTTGAATCAGTTCCGGGGCGACAGGGCGTATTGAAAAAAAATACTGATAGTAATGAACCAATTGGGATATTACCGCAACAAAATGGGTATGGTGACTTGAATTGTATAGGAAACACGGGTAGAGTTTTAATTACCATCTGCGATGAACACGCAATATAATAAAAAGGAAGTTAATATGATGATCCTTGAGCGGCGTTTGGGAAGATCCGTTATTGTGGTATTCGTTATGACATTTATCTGGGCATCGGTCTGTACGGCAGGAATGATCAGTGTGGAAAAATGGAAGAGCGTTACGGGCGGAGGCGGCATCTATACCGGGGTCACCCTGGCGGGTGACGGGACCATCTATTTTGGTTCAAGCGATCATCACCTGCAGGCAGTGAACCCTGACGGCACACTCAAATGGAGATTTGCCGCCACCATGCCGGTAAACAGTACACCGGCCGTGGGCACGGATGGCACCATATATGTCGGGAGTGACGACTGGTTTATCTATGCGGTCAAACCCGATGGCACCCAGAAGTGGGCCTATGAAACCGGAAACTGGGTGGGCAGCGGCCCTGCCGTGGATTCCTCAGGCACCATATACTGTGGTTCCGGGGACACCTATATCTATGCGCTGAACCCGGACGGGACATTGAAATGGCGATTTAAAACCGGGGACATGGTGATTGCATCTCCGGCCATTGGCAGCAGCGGCACAATTTTCTGCGGTTCCATTGATCAGTACCTGTACGCCCTGAATCCAGATGGAACAGAAAAATGGAAATACAAGACATCCGGATCTATTTATTCCAAACCGGCATTTGCTCCGGACGGCACCATCTATTTCGGTTGCGATGACCGGAATGTCTATGCGTTAAACAGTGACGGGACATTGAAGTGGACATATGCCACTGCAAGCACGGTAAGAAGCGGCCCTGCCGTTGCTGCGGACGGGACCATCTATATTGGAAGCGATGATTCTGAACTTCGGGCCATCAACCCGGACGGCACGCTGAAATGGTCCTATGTGACCGGTGGTGCAGTGATGAGCAATCCGGCCATCGGGACTGACGGTGCCATATTCGTGGGGTCGCATAATTATTTCATCCATGCGTTCAACCCGGACGGATCCCTGCGCTGGCGCCATGAAACCATGCACAATGTTAAAGGATCACCGGCCATTGCTCCGGACGGCACCATCTATTGCGGTTCCCTTGATGGTTACCTGTATGCACTCACCCAGGAATATGCCTATTATGTACCGGTATTCAAACCCGGGACCGCGCATTGGTCAGGTCTTGGGATAACCAACCTGAGTGCCGCATCCCAGGCCGGTGTCACCGTCAAGATATACAGCAATACCGGAAATCTTTTGGGGACTCAAACCCAAACCATTCCTGCCAACGGGCAGGCGTCATTTGTTGTGGGCGGTTCATTGACCAGTGACGGCTGGATCATGATCACCTCAGATCAGCCCCTGGCCGGTTTGAATTTCATGGGCCAGTACAACGGCTCGAGTACGGATTCATTTATTGCGGATGTGCCGTTTGCCCAGGAGATTTACAAAGAAATGGTCATTCCCCATTGTGCACAGAACAGCAAATGGGATACGGTTGTGTACACCGCCAACCCCAATAGCGTATCCACTGAAGTGTATTTCACTTACTACGATCAGCATGGCACCAATTCACCCAATCATATTGTAACGATTCCGGCCATGGGCAGTGTCGAGATCCCGGTGTCCACCATTGGCGGCAGTACGGATATTAAAGGGGGGTATGTGATTGTCAATTCTGATACCCGGATCGCATCCTTTGCCCTGTACCACAATATCAAGACAGGAAATTCCAGTTTTGCCGGGATTAACGCGACCCATAGTGAAGGGGGCGCCAAGGCGTATTATCTTCCGGTATTCAAGCCCAAGCCCGGGTTCTGGTCCGGCCTGGGGATCACCAATCGGAGCATGACCCATACTGCCAATATAGCCATTACAGTGTACAACCGCTCCGGATCGGTATTGCTGACAGAATCAAAAGCCATTCTGCCCACCGGTCAGACCCGATTTGTGTTGGGAGGCGCCTTGACCGACAGTGGATGGATCAAGGTGACGTCAGATCAGCCTGTTTTCGGCCTGAACTTTATGGGCCAATATATCGGCAGCAGCACCAACTACTACCTGGCCGATGTTCCCTTTGCCGATACAGCGGCAAAGAAACTGGTCATTCCCCATTGTGCAGAAAACGCCAATTGGAGCACCACGGTATTCATTGCCAACACCACGGGATCGGCGCTTACGGTGAACCTGGTCTATACGGATAAATCAGGGACAGCCCTATCACCCCATACCATAACGCTCCCGGCAGCCGGCAGTGCAGAGGTACCGGTCAGCACGATTACCGGCAGAACGGATATCAAAGGCGGGTATGTCACGGTTACATCAACCGGTGAGTTGACGGCCTTTGCATTGTATACTAATCTGAAATCCGGGAATATCAGTTATGCCGGGATCAATGCGGTAATACCAACAAACTAGGTATGATGAATATATTCAAGAAAAAGAGGTCCAATCAGGGCCGTTCAGAACCGGGGAATAAAAAACGCGCATGCACGCCTTCGGATCAATTGAATCCGGACCAGGGACATGCACTGATCCGGCTGGCCAGGCAGACCATCTGCAAACGCCTGGGAATCGCTTATGAAGACAGTGAACGTTCCAGAGGCGCTTTTTATGGCGAATCTTTTATAGAAGACACTTCCCCATTGGATGAAACCGTTTTCAAGGAGAATCGGGGGGTCTTTGTGACCCTTCACAAACAGGGGCAACTCAGGGGATGTATCGGTTCCCTTGAGGCCTCGGCCCCCATGAAGGTTTCGGTTGAGGAGAATGCGATCAATGCCGCTTTCAAGGATCCGCGATTTTCTCCGTTGACCGTGGCCGAGTATGACCAGATAGATGTTGAAATCAGTATCCTGACCGAGCCCAAACCCCTGGAATACCGGGACGCAGAAGACCTTCTGGCTAAATTGAGACCGGGCGTGGACGGGGTGGTCCTGAAAAAGGGGTGGGCAAAAGCCACCTTCCTGCCCCAGGTATGGGATTCACTGCCCAAGCCGGAATCCTTTCTGTCTCAGTTGTGCCAGAAAGCCGGTCTGCCGGCAAAGGATTGGAAAACAGGCGATCTTGAGATCCTGACCTATCAGGTGCAGTATTTTGGGGAGACTTGACCGGACTGATCCCCTGGAAACACTCAAGGGATCAGTACCTGATATCAAAATCCGTAAAAGACGCCTCGACTTCAGGATCCTGCCGGCTGACTTCATCCACCCGGCCCAGGGGAGGCCCCTTTTCGCACCACGCCAGCATACGGTCGACCCGGTCTTTTGGGCCTGAGAAGACAGCTTCTACCGATCCGTCCGGCATGTTTTTCACATACCCTGAGATGCGGCCCACCATGAGCGCGGCTTTCTGGCATTCCACCCGGAAAAACACACCCTGAACGCGTCCGGTAATGTTCACCTTGACCTGTACGGTGTCTTCCATGTTTACTCCTTTTTTTAAACGGCTATTCTTTGATGCTTGGATTGAGCGTCGCCTTCTTGACCAGGTCGGAACCAAATTTATCCATGATCATGTCTACGGCCTCATCCACCCGTTCCCATTGCTTATGCCGTGTCTGCCCATTGCCGAGCAGCTCCATCTGGACTGGCACGGATTCATCCTGAAGGGAAGAAACCCCAACTCCGATCAGCCTGACCCGCTTTTTCAGGGTGACGTTTTCAAACAGCCTGACCGCCTCGTCATAAATCGATTTTGAAGAGCATACCGGCAGGTTCAGCTTATGGGTCCGGGTGATCTGTGAGAAATCTGAGAATTTGAGTTTGATAAACACATTGGCGCAGACCATTTTTTTGCGGCGCAATGTCCTTCCCACACTCTGGGACAGGGACAGCATCACTTCACGGATATACTTGGGATCCGTGGTGTCATGGGACAGGGTCACCTCTTTAGAGATCGATTTTCTGATGTGGCGGGATTCCACCCTGGATTGGTCAATCCCGTTTGCCAGTTCAACCAATCGCAGGCCAAACTTCCCGAATTTTGAAACGATGTGTTCTGCTTCATACCGGTGGATGTCACCAAGTGTATGGATATTCAACCGCTGGAGCTGTGAAAGAGCCCGCTTGCCGACACCGGGTATCTTTTTGATATCCAGGGCCATGGCAAAGGCCTGTGCCTGTTCTTTTTTAATAATGGTGATGCCATCGGGTTTTTGTATATCTGAGGCGATTTTAGCCATATATTTCAACGGTGCAATACCGATGGAGCAGGTGAGGTGCTGTTGGTCTTTGATCCGTTTTTTAATGGCATGGGCCATTTCCAGATGGGTACCAAACAACCGGGAACATCCTGAAATGTCCATGTAGGCTTCGTCAATAGATACCGGTTCCACAAGCGGAGAATACTCATTTAAAATGGCCATAATCTGGCGAGATGCATCACTGTACTTGGTCCGGTGGCCCGGCACGATGATCAAATCGGGGCATTTTTTTTTGGCCTGGAACATGGGCATGGCCGAGTGGATACCGTATTTTCTGGCCTCGTAGCTGGCAGTGCTGACCACACTTCTGTCGGAAGTCCCGCCCACAGCAATGGGTTTACCCCTCAGTGCCGGGTTGTCCCGCTGTTCGATGGCGGCAAAAAACGCATCCATATCAAGGTGCAGAATCATGGCCTTTTTGCTGTCGCAGATCTTTTTTCTGCATTTCAAGAAGGTATTTGTGAATCAGGTCCTGCTGCGCCGCTGTACAGTTCTCAAAAACACAGCGGCAGATACTATGGGAGTCAATACTCAGAATCCGGACCCGGACGGAGAGTTCCGATACACCCGGATAGTTGGGAATGGGCAGTTCAAAACGGACCTGATCGGAATCGTTTTTTCGAAATTCAGTATGCTTGAATGCAAAACCCATGGCGCTGATATTGATCAGCCGGATGGTACGGCCCTTGAATTGCAGCTCAAGCGCTTCATGGGGGTTAAAGGTGTAGCGGTAGGCGTCCCGCTTGTTGCCGGAGTCAAGGATCAGTTCGGTGTCAGAATGTTTCTTTTTTTTCCAGAACAAATTCAACTCTCCTGTTTACAGCACGGTTTGTTTCCGATGAGTTGGGAACCAGGGGCAGGATATCAGCGTAGCCCGTAGCTGTCAGCCGATCCGGGGATACGCCTTTGGAAATCAGGTATTTGAGTACCGTGGTGGCCCGGATGGCAGACAGCTCCCAGTTGGATGGAAACCGGCCCGTGGCAATGGGGTTGTCATCGGTGTGCCCCTTGATATTGATGTTGTAGTCCGGGTAATCCCTGAGGATCTGGACAATCTCGTCAAACACGGGAAGGGCCGTCCGGCTCAATGCAGCGTCCCCGGACCGGAAGATCACCTGACCTTTAACGGTCACAATAATCTTATTGTCGAGGATACGGGTATTGATGTTTTCAGACTGCCTGCTCCGTCTGGCCAGGGCGTTAAAATCTTTCTGCAGGGCTTCGGCCCGTGACCTCAACCCGGTAATATCCTCAATGGTGATCTGGGTGTCTGAAGATTCAGGCACCTCCATCAGCTCCATCAACCCGATCAGGTCGGCATCCTGATCCACCTTTACCTTGATCGATTCAATGGCTGATTTGTACATGTTGGTTTCAAAATAGGCCAGGGTATAGAGCAGGACAAAAAAGACCAGTAAAAGGGTCATCAGGTCGGCATAGGTGATCAGCCAGACGGAATCATCGCCGTGTGAAATCAGGCTCTCTGTATCCTGGGTACTTTTCATCGATCCTATTTCAAATTCATTTTTTTCATGGGTTTGCGCAGCCTTGACGAAATAAAGCTGGACAGCTTCTCATAAATAATAACGGGGTTGTTATTGTTGATGATGGAGATCGCTCCCTCCATCATGATTTCCAGGTTGATGATCTCAATAATGGTCCGTGACTTAAGCTTCCCGGCAATGGGCAGAAAGAAAAGGGTGGACAAAAGGGAGCCGTAAAAGGTGGTCAGCAGCGCCGTAGCCATTGCCGGCCCGATATTGGACGGGTCCTGGAGGCGGGAAAGCATCTGGACCAGACCGATCAGGGTGCCGAGCATGCCAAACGCCGGTGAATACATGCCCATTTTCCGGAACACATCCTGTACGATAAAGTGTCTCATCTGCAGGGACTGAATCTCTGTCCGCAGGGCAGCACGGATCACCTCTTCAGGGGAACCGTCGGCAATCAGTCCGCATGCTTTCTTTAAAAACAGGGATGAGGTCTGTATTTTACCGATTTCAATCAGCCCCTGGCGCCTGCTGATCTGGCTGAGCCGGATCATGGTGGCCACGGCGTCATTGGGGTCTTCCTTTCGTTTTGAAAATACAAAGTAGGCCGCCTTAAATGCAGCAATCACATCCTTGAACTGGAAGGTCAGTAGCGTTGTAGCAATGGTACCGCCGATGACGATCATCAAGCCGGGAATGTTGATGAAATTGTGGAGGTCCCCTCCTAGGAAAATGGCGGTCACAATCAGGCTCAGGCCGGAAACAATACCGATGAGAGACGCAATATCCATAATTCTTCAGTCCTTGGCCAAGCAGTTTGAATGAAATGCCCTTGAACACGATTTGTTATCATTGAATATGCTATATGAAATCCCTTGAGGGGTCAATAGTTCTAAAAACAAAAGATTGATCCCTTCAGCCTCTATCTGGTATGCTCTGGGCTGAATAGAATCAGAATCCGCCGGCAAATGAAAAACAGGAGTAACCTATGAATCTTTTGAGCAGAATGCGCAGTGCCCGAACCACACCTTTCAGGATCCGGTTATCGATCCTGGCCATGATCGGTATGGCCCTTCTTGCGGTATGGGGGTGCCAGAACCAGGAACCGGAACAGAAAACAGAAGCCGCCGTGAAGGAAACGGTTCAAGAACACGCACCTGCCAAAGAACAGGGTCAGCAGCGTCAATATGACCCCATGCCTAATAACATCAACTGGCTGACCAACAATGACGATCCGGTGTTCTCATCTCCCAAGGCCCAAAAAGGAGGGGTGTTCAAAGATTACATCCTCAGTTTTCCCATGACGTTCCGGCTGGTCGGCCCGGATTCCAATGGATCATTTGCCAGCCATCTGCGCGCCAATTTCATGTCTCTGATCAATCTCCATCCCAATACCGACAATATCATTCCGGAACTGGCGACCCACTGGGCGTTTGATGATGATAAGAAAACCATGTATTTTAAACTGGACAAAGCGGCCCGATGGTCGGACGGGGAACCGGTGACCGCTTGGGATTACGCCTATACACTGACCTTTATGCGTTCCAAACACATCATCGCACCCTTTTATAACGACTATTACACCCGGGAGATCGACACGGTATTTGTTTACGATGATTACACCATCGGTATCCGCGCGACCAAGGCAGTACCGGACCTGCACCTCCACGTGGCCCTTGATCCGACACCAGAACATTTTTTTAAACCCCTGGGATCTGACTTTGTCCAGAAATACAACTGGGAAATCCATCCCAATACCGGACCCTACCAGATTTCAGATTTCAAAAAGGGAAAATATGTCAAATTCAAGCGGAAAAAGGCGTGGTGGGCCAAGGACCACCGCTACTTTAAGAACCGATTTAATGTTGATCTGGTGGTCCTCGATGTGGTCAGGGATTTCAACATGTCGTGGGAATTTTTCAAAAAAGGAAAAATCGATACCTTCCCTTTGACCTTTCCGGATTACTGGCACACCAAATCGGATATCGATATTTTTAACAACGGGTACACCCAAAAAATCTGGTACTACTATGACAACCCGCAGAGTGCGCAAGGGATGTGGCTCAACTGTGACAAACCGATGTTCAGCGATATCAATCTGAGGTATGCCTTTGCCCATGCCATGAATGTGGAAAAGGTGATTCAGGGTGTATTGCGAAATGACTACCTGAGGCTCCCCCAGGCGTTTTACGGGTATGGGGAATATACCAACGAGGCGGTCAGACCCAGGACCTATAATATCGACAGGGTGGGGGAGTTGATGACCGATTCCGGATGGAACCGGGGGAAGGACGGCATATGGGCAAAAGGGGGTCAGCGGTTTTCCGTTGAGGTGACCTACGGATTTGAAGGCCACACGCCACGGCTGGTGGTGTTAAAGGAGGAGGCTGCTAAAGCCGGCATTGAACTGCGTCTGCAGAAACTGGATTCGACAGCCTCCTTTAAGAAATTTCTTGAAAAGAATCATGATGTGGCCTGGATGGGGTGGTCCACCAACCTGCGCCCGTCATACTGGCAGGGTTGGCACTCGGACAATGCCCATAAACCCCAGACCAATAATATTACCAATACGGATAACAAGGTGCTTGACAAGTTGATCGATCAATACCGCGACAGCCTGGAGGCAGAGGAGCGGATTGCGCTGTCCATGAAGATACAGCCCCTGATTCATGATACCGGCGCGTTTGTTCCCACGTTCATGGTGCCCTATGTCCGGCAGGGATACTGGCGCTGGCTCAGGCTGCCTGAATTTCATGGCACCAAGCGGTCAGAAAACCTTTTTTCTCCTTTTGGTACCTCCACGGGGGGCGTGTTCTGGGTGGATGATGCGGTTAAGAAAGAAACCCTTGGGGCCATGAAATCCAAACAGACCTTTGAACCCGTGGTGATCAAGGATGATAAATATATGCCCAAGGCCATTGTCAAATGAAAACCCCGATACTTGAGGTCACAGACCTGGCCGTTGCATTTGATACCGAAGAGGGAGATGTCCGTGCCGTAGATTCCGTGTCTTTTCGACTTGAAAAAGGAGGAACCCTGGGGATTGTCGGGGAATCCGGATGCGGCAAGAGCGTTACGGCGCTGAGTATCATGAGGCTTCTGCCCAAGCCGGCGGCCAGGATCGTGAACGGGGTGGCGATGTTCAACGGCGATGACATTTTCAGCCTTGCCCCTGAAGCGCTCTTTCGGTTCAGGGGTCGGAAAATTTCCATGATTTTCCAGGAGCCCATGACCGCCTTAAACCCGGTCCACAGTATCGGCCGACAGCTCGTGGAGGTATATGACCTTCATTTTGATGACATGACATCCGCAGATAAAAACGACGCCGCTCTGGGGATGCTGGACAAGGTCGGTATCGCCGATGCACAGACCTTACTGGGCAAATACCCCCACCAGCTTTCGGGGGGGATGAGGCAGCGGGTCATGATCGCCATGGCCCTGGCTGCGCAGCCGGAAGTCCTGATTGCCGACGAACCCACCACTGCACTGGATGTGACGGTTCAGGCACAGATCCTTGAACTGATAAAATCGCTGCAGGCCCAGATCGGCATGTCCGTTATCCTGATTACCCATGACCTGGGTGTCATCGCACAGAATTGCGATGATGCCGTTGTGATGTATGCCGGCCGGGTGGCCGAGCGGGCACCGATTAGAAAATTGTTTCGTTCTCCGTCTCACCCTTACACCCAGGGGCTGCTCAGTTCCATGCCGTCAAGGGCGAAAACGCCGAAAACCATGTTGCCTACCATAAAGGGACAGGTCCCCTCGTTGTTATCCATGCCTGAAGGATGCCGGTTCGCCGCCCGATGCCCTAAAGCGCAACAGGTGTGTTTGCAGGATATTCCTAACGAAGTACAAATGTCTGAAGATCATTTCAGTGCATGCTGGTTTTCGGGTGGAATTCCTGTATAGGTCAGGCTTATACACGAAAACAACTAGTTTTGGATAAAAATGCAAATTAAGTCTTGATTTTTAAATTCAAGCTTATATGATACAACCCAAGCCGAGGTAGGAGGACCGTGGTTGGAGGCATAGCAGTTTCGTTCTAAAGGGCAGTCCCATTTGTGTAGTGGCAAGACCCAAAAGTGTGAAACTAGAACAATTAACTTTTTTGAGGAGAAAGTCACAATGGCAGATGGGATCGTAAAATGGTTTAATGATGCTAAAGGATTTGGATTTATCGAGCAGGAGAACGGGCCGGACGTTTTCGTCCACTATACCGGGATCAACTCCAGCGGATTTAAATCACTGAACGAAGGCGACAAAGTATCTTTTGACGTGGAAGAGGGACAGAAAGGGCCTGCCGCAGTCAACGTTACCGTTGTTTAGTTTATTGAACTAGTCAATTCCCAGAAAAAGAAAAGAGGCGCAAGCATTTCAGCATCGGGCTGAACACAACTTGCGCCTCTTTTAATTTTCAGCGTATTCCAGCTAGAACCGTTTCGCAGAAAATGCCTCCATATCTATCTCTAAAGTATTTTCAAGAATCATATCGGTAATGGCTTTTCCCGTACCCGTAGCCATGGTGATCCCCAGCATTCCATGACCGGTGGCAATAAACAGATTTGAGTAATCGCCGGATCGATCAATCACGGGCAGGTCATCAGAGGTCATGGGCCGCAGGCCGGTCCACTCCTCGGTCACGACACTGCCGGGTGGGGAGGAAAGATACTCTTGCGAACCTTCAATCAAGCGGTCCAACCGTTTTCGATCCAGCGGACTGTTAAACCCTGAGAATTCCATGGTACCGCCCAGCCGGTAACCGCTTTCCCAGGGTGTAACCACCATATTACGCTCATACAGCAGACAGGGGATGGACGGGCATGGATCCGGCCGTTCCATGGTGAGGCTGTATCCTTTACCCGGCTGGACCGGGATACGGGTATCAAGCAGGGATGCCATGGGACCGGCCCATGCACCCGTAGCCATGACAAACGTGTCTGCCTTGAAAGACCCTTTCGGGGTCACCACCTCCTGGATCCGCCCCTCATTGGTCAGGAAATCCTGCGCCTTTGCATATTCCAGGAAGCGGACCCCTTTTTGGGAAAGGTGGTTTCGCCAGGTTTTCATCAAGGTATCCGGTCTCAGGTGCCAGTCATGGGAATTGAGCCAGGCACCGGCAAGGTGGGGTTTCAGGCACGGTTCAAGATCACCGAGCTTTTCATTTGGATAGGCGGTTCCGCCAAAACCGTATTTGGCAAGCCAATCATTGGTTTTCTTGTATGCTTCAAATTTTTTAGGATCCTTGAAGGCAAGTACCAGTCCTTGTTTTTCAAGCTCACAAGCGGACTTGTCGGTAAAGGCATCCAGTGCAAAAAGATCCAGAAAAAGATCCAGTGAATATTTGAGCAGGGCAGTTTTAGCGGCTGATCCGTGACTTTTGTGTGACGGGTTGCAGTTCAAGGCGAACCGGGTCAGCCAGTAATACAGCTTGAAGTCAAGTCCCGGCTTGATATACAGAGGGGATGCGCTTGAAAACATCCGGAAAATTTCATTAGAAATGACGCCGGGCGCGCACAGCGGGATCACACCCGAGAAGTGAAGCAACCCGCAGTTGCCATGCGACGCGCCGGATCCGATACCGTCCTGGTCAATCACGAGGATGTCGATATCGTGGTCACTCAGGTAATGGGCACAGGCCAACCCGATGATCCCGCCGCCGATGATGATGATGTGCTGGTCGTGTTTTATAGGGGGGTTCATAATTTATCCTTAAGGTTCACTATCATGTTATACGCTTTGAGAATGCATGTGATTATATCACAGGTCACCGTATCGATTCTGGATCAGTGTGCACGCAGAGATGGCCGCCGTCTGAGCTCTCAGGATCCTCGGGCCCAGAGTCTGGATTTCAAATCCATGATCCCGGGCGGTCGTGATCTCGTTTGAGGAAAACCCGCCTTCCGGGCCGATCAGGATAAGGATCCTCTCAACCCCTGGTGTCTTCTGTGCACTGCTGTCCACTTCCCCGGTTTCCTGGCTTTCCCAAAACGCAAGCTTTAAATCATATCGAGAGCTGTTTTGAAACAGTTCATCCAGGGGCACTGGCACGCACACTTGAGGAAGGCGGCTTCTTTGGCATTGCTTGAGCGCTTCCCTGGCGATGGTCTCCCACCTGGCCAGGCGTGAGATGATGCGTTTTTCATCATGAACCGGAACAGATCGTTCACAATACACCGGCTGCCATTTGAATATGCCCAACTCAATGGACTGTCGCAGCAGCTCCTCCATCTTTTTATCCTTGAGCATGCCGACGGCCAGGGTGATACGAATCGGGGATTCAAAATTTTTCAGATGTTTTTCATGGAGCCGCAGATCCACCTGTGACGGAGACAAGGACAGGATGGAGGCTTTGAAGCTGTCTCCTTTGCCATTGGTAATGTCCAGGAAATCCCCGGTATCAAGCCTGAGGACCCGGCAGATGTGGCGCGCATCCTGTCCCTTGATGACCGCCCTGTTTGAATCGATATGCTCCACTAAAAACTTTGGCATTCAATGGTTTTAATGTATCAACCGGGGGTTGTAAATCTTTTTTTGGCCATCAGCGTGCCACAGGGGAATCCCACTTCCAGGATAGGAGCCAATTATCCAATAATCCATATAGATTATAAATGGTTGACACAAATGGTTGTGTTTGGTACTTTTTGGCATCAACCGAAGTGCCAAACGCAGGTAAACTATTAATATACATATGAGGGAGTTATGGCCGATAATACAGATTTGGAGCAGAAGGCAGGGCCAGAGGGCGAAAACTCGGATGATATCATTGAATTGACGGATATTGTTGAAACAGAGGCCGATGCGTCTAATGGCCAGGAACCGGTTCTGGATTTAAGCATGATCACCGAGGATTTTTCCGAGGGTGACGCGGCATTTACTGACATTGAGGCGGATAAGGCCGAAGATGCCGTCCCGGCCCCCGATATTGACGTCCAACCCCTTGATTTGGATGAACCTCCCGCCGCTATAGATGCTCCCGATCTTGATTCCGATGTTGATCTGGCTGACCTTGATATAGACAGTCAGGATATTGTCCCGGAACCGGGGGATGAACTGTCCCAATTTGAAGGTGATTATTCAGAACCGGATGAAATTGATTTTAATGAGGATTTTGACCTTGACGGCAGCCTTGAGTCTTCGGAACTGACCGATGCCGCCCCGGCATTAGAGGCGGTCGCCGGGGAGGATGTTTCAGATTTGACCCCGGATCCGGTTGAATCGATCCCTGAAGAACCGGTTGAGCCTGTTCCTGAAGCGGACGAAGAACCATCCGTGTTAGAGCCTGCTTCCAGTGAAGCGCGTGTGGACGCCCTGAGCAAAGAACAGATTGAAGCGGCATTGGAGCGGGTGATAGAAAATAAGTTTTCACAGAAAATAGAATCGATTCTGTTTGAAGTCATGGAAAAAGTCATTGAAAAGGAGATCCAGGAGATCAAGGAGAGTCTTCAAAAAGATCTGGATGATATTGACAAAGTCTAATTAAGATAGATTATATGGTGTTTTTCAGGGGATTATTTATTGATCCCCTTTTTCATTAATGTGGTTTTAGGAGAAATTTATGGGTTCAAGTTCGCTTGACAAAGGGTACGATCCCGCACCAATTGAACAAAAATGGTACACATTCTGGGAAGAAAACCAGTTTTTTTCCGCAAAAGATAAGGACGGCAGCGAGCCATTTTCAATTGTTATTCCACCACCCAATGTGACGGGTGTGCTTCATATGGGACATGCGCTGAATAATGTGATTCAGGATGTCATGTGCAGGTATCGCAGACTTTTGGGCCAGAACGTTTTATGGATGCCGGGAACGGATCACGCCGGTATTGCCACCCAGAATGTGGTGGAAAAGGAGTTGGCCAAACAGGGGTTGACCCGGGATCAAGTCGGCCGTGACCAGTTTATCGAACGGGTCTGGGAATGGCGTGAAAAATCAGGCGGCGCGATTATCAATCAGCTCAAGCGGCTCGGCGCATCGTGTGATTGGGACCGGGAACGGTTCACCATGGACGAAGGCCTGTCCGATGCCGTCAGGAAGGTGTTTGTCAGACTTTACAAAGAAGGCCTGATCTACGAGGGCATGTATATCATCAACTGGTGTCCGAGATGCCAGACCGCCCTGGCTGACCTTGAGGTTGAATATGAAGAACAGGACAGCACCCTTTACTACATCAGGTATCCGTTCAAGGATTCCAAGCAGGGGCTGACCGTGGCCACCACCCGGCCTGAAACCATGTTCGGAGATACGGCATTGGCAGTGAACCCGAACGATGAGCGCTACAGTGACCTGACGCATACGCATGTCTGCCTGCCGCTGACCGATCGGGTGATCCCCATTATCCGGGATGAGTATGTGGATACCGAGTTTGGTACGGGTGCACTCAAAGTTACTCCGGCACATGATCCCAATGACTTTACCCTGGGAGACAAGCATGGGCTGGAAAAACTCAAGGTCATCGACGACAGCGGCATCATGCTGGATGGTGCCGGCCAGTTCAAAGGGCTCGACCGGTTTGAGTGCCGAAAGGCAGCCGTTGAAAAGCTCGAAGAAACGGGATATCTGCTCAAAAAAGAACCCTTGAAAAATTCTGTGGGCAACTGTTACCGCTGCCAGACCGTGGTCGAGCCCACTATCTCCAAGCAGTGGTTTGTCAAGGTCGGTCCCCTGGCCCAAAAAGCCTCTGATGCCGTGCGAAGCGGCCAGACCAGAATTCTGCCTGACAACTGGTCCAAGACCTACTTTGAATGGATGGACAATATCCGGGATTGGTGCATATCCCGTCAGATCTGGTGGGGACACCGTATTCCGGTATGGAAATGCCAGGATTGCGATGCCGTGATTGTTGAAGAAACCGATCCCAGTGCCTGTACTTCCTGCGGTTCCACTGATATCATCCAGGAAAACGATGTTCTCGACACCTGGTTCTCCAGTGCGCTGTGGCCCTTCTCCACCATGGGATGGCCGGAAAACACGGATCTTTTGAAAACGTTTTATCCGACCAATGTACTGGTCACCGGGTTTGACATCCTCTTTTTCTGGGTTGCCCGCATGATGATGATGGGTATTCATTTCATGGACGAGGTGCCGTTCAAGGATGTCTATATCCATGCACTGGTCAGGGATGAACATGGCAAGAAGATGAGTAAGTCCAAAGGGAATGTCATCGATCCGCTGCAGGTGATCGATAACTTCGGTGCAGACGCTTTCCGGTTCACCCTGGCCGCTTTTGCCGCACAGGGCAGGGATGTCAAGATGTCTGAATCCAGGGTAGAGGGGTATCGCCACTTTGTGAACAAGCTGTGGAATGCCGCCCGTTTCGCCCTGATGCACATAGAAGAGCCTTTAAGTGATGATGAACTGAATCAACGCATCAGCCAGTCTGAACTTGCCTTTGTGGACCGGTGGATTCTGTCCAGGAGTGCGGCCGCTGCACTGAGTGTGAAAGAGGGAATCGAGGCCTACAAATTCAATGAAGCCGCCAGTGCGGTTTACCAGTTTATCTGGCATGAGTTCTGTGACTGGTACCTTGAAGCGTCAAAACCCGCGCTTTACGAAAAGGAGGGGACCCAAAGAAGAGATGCTGCAAGGGCGGTACTTGCCCGGGTCCTCAAAGACATCCTGATCATGCTCCATCCCTTTATGCCGTTCGTCACCGAAGAGATCTACAGTATATTTCCGGGAGCCCAAGGTTCGATCATGGATGCTCGTTTCCCCTATGATTCAGACAAGTATGATTCGATCAGGGATGCCGACATCGAAAAGGACATGACATTTATCTTCGAGATGATCTCCGGGATCCGGAACATCCGTAGTGAAATGAATATCCAGCCCTCCATGAGCCTGAATGTTGTGACGCAAACCGCGGATACCCGAGAAGCCAGGCTGATTGAAGATAACAGTGCCAGCATCATGAACCTGGCCCGACTGGATATCCTTGAGATTAATCAGAGCAATGAGGCCCCGTCATCTTCCGCAGCCGTGGTTACGGAAAATACGACCTCTTATGTATCCCTTGAAGGGGTGATTGACCTGAACGTGGAAATGCTGCGGCTGGAAAAGGAGATCGAGAAAAACACCAAGGAACTGCTCGGTGTATCCAAACGCCTCAATAATGACAGTTTCCTTGAAAAAGCACCGGAAGATGTGGTCGAGAAGGTCAAGGCCCAGCATAGCGATATCGAGGCAAAAATTGATAAGCTGAATCAGAATCTTGAACGCATTAAATCGATGAAAAATTGATCATGGATTTTATTGATTCGCTCATTACCCTGGCCCTGGCCGAGGATTCAGGAATGGGAGATGTCACCACCTTGAGTCTTCTTGAAAGTGATTTCAGAGGAAGCGGGGTGATCGTGGCCAAGGAACCCATGGTACTGGCCGGGCTGGGTGTTGCCAGCAGGGTGTTTACCACCGTAGATCCCGGTGTCATGCTGCATACTGGGTTTGAAGATGGCGGCAGGGCGGGAAAAGATGATATTGTGATGAAGATCGAGGGTGATCTGGCCTGCATGCTCAAAGCGGAACGGATCGTCCTGAACTTCCTTCAGCATCTGTCGGGAATCGCAACATTGACCCGGAAGTTTGTTGATCGAATCGGTCACAGCCGGGTCAAACTGGTGGATACACGGAAGACTACCCCGGGGCTCAGGCTGCTTGAAAAACAGGCCGTCCGGGCCGGGGGGGCGCATAATCATCGCATGTCTTTGTATGACGGAATCCTGATCAAGGATAATCATATTGCCGTTGCCGGGGGGGTGCGGCAGGCCATTAAAACGGTCAGGGAAAATGTGTCCCACCTGATGAAGATCGAAGTCGAAACCTCAAGCCTCAAGGAGGTCAAAGAGGCGGTAGATGAAGGTGCAGATGTGATCATGCTGGACAACATGAACGTTTCCCAGATGAGAAAAGCGGTTGAGTATATCGATGGTCGTGCAGTGGTTGAAGCGTCGGGTAATGTGTCACTGGAACGGATTGAACGGATTGCCGGGACCGGGGTGGATGTGATTTCATGCGGCGCACTCACCCACCAGGCACGCTCCATGGATTTAAGTATGCGGATTAGTCCGGAATAGGTATGTAGGTCAGTTTGTTCCTGCCCGTGTTTTTGGAACGGTACAGGGCCTGATCTGCCCGTTTGATAAATTCGGTAAAGTTTTCATTACGATCCAGCTCTGTTGCGCCGATACTGATGGTGATCGAGATGGCGGCATCCGCTTCCGGTTCAAACACCTCTTCAGCGATGATATCCTTGATCCTGGCACCGACCACACATGCCTTCTGAAGCTTTGTTTCCGGTAGGAGTATGGCAAACTCTTCCCCGCCGTAGCGAAAGGCGGTGTCCATGCTCCTGAGACACGCTGAAATGACCTCTCCCACGCGCATGAGCACTTTGTCTCCCTCAAGATGCCCCCAGGTGTCATTGAAATTTTTAAAATGATCAATATCGAGAATAAGCAAAGAAAGATGGTGACCATAGCGGTTATGCCGCTCAATTTCTGTTTTGATGATACTGAAGAAATGACGGGAGTTGTACAGCTTGGTCAGTGCGTCGGTAATGGCCAGCCGTTCCATCTTTTCAAGGAGTTTGGTTTTTTCTTTCAGCAGTTGGGTCTCGCGAAGGACCCGTTTGATGCGAAGATCAAGTTCTTCAAAACGGAACGGTTTGAATATGAAGTCACTGGCCCCGGCGGCAATGGCTTCTTCATAGGAATGCTGTGCACTGTAGCCGGTCATGACCATGACATCGGCATCACAGTTCTGCTTGATATAACGGGTGAGCTCCAGGCCGTCCATCCCCTGCATCATGATGTCGGTCAGGACTATGTCCGGAGAAAAGGTTTTCAGGATGTTAATGGCTTCATCAGCACTGAGAGCGCTCGCGACATCATAATTGAGCAGAGTTAGAAATTCTTCAACGGATTCTTTAATAGCTTCATCATCATCAACAATCAAAATCGAGGTCGTCATGAAGGTCTCCCGGGTCATAGCTCTATAGGGTCTATCTTGACATAATTGAGTACAATTTGTTAAATAGACCAATATAAAAATTTATCTATATGAAGAAAAAATGTCAACTCTTTGTTTGGAGCAAGATTGAAGGTTAAACAGAAAAATATAAGAAACTTCAGCATTATTGCCCATATCGATCACGGCAAGTCCACATTGTCTGACCGGATGATCCAGCTGGCCGGTATTATTTCAGACCGGGATTTCAAGGATCAGATCCTCGATACCATGGATATCGAACGGGAACGCGGTATCACCATCAAATCCCAAACCGTTACCCTGCCGTTCAAGGCCGCTGATGGTGAAGAATACCTTCTGAACCTGATCGATACACCGGGCCATGTTGATTTCACATACGAAGTCTCCCGCGCACTGGCTTCCTGTGAGGGCGCACTGATCCTGGTGGATGCCAGCCAGGGTGTGGAGGCACAGACTCTGGCCAACCTCTACCTGGCCCTGGAGCATGATCTTGAGATATTGCCCATCATCAATAAGATTGACCTGCCTTCTGCTGAAGTCGAATGGGTCAAGGATCAGATCGATGAGGATCTGGGCCTGGACTCCGATCTGGCCCTGCCTGTATCTGCAAAGGTCGGCACCGGGGTGGACCGGATTTTCCAGGCGGTGGTGGACGGAATACCGGCACCGGAAAATGATGTAACTGCGCCGTTAAAGGCACTGATTTTTGATTCCCACTATGATGCCTACAGGGGAACCATTGTTCATTTCAGGATTTTTGAAGGCAGTATCAGGCCTGGCGATAAGATCATGTTCAAGTCCAACAAGGCCACATACAAGGTGGAAGAGGTCGGCCTATTTCAGATTGCAAGGATCCCGCAAAAAGAGTTGATTGCCGGTCAGGTCGGTTATTTTATTGCCGGTATCAAAACGATCTCGGACGTGCATACCGGAGATACGGTCACACTGGCAGGTGACGCATGTGAAGAGGCCATGCCCGGGTTCAGGGAACCCAATCCAGTGGTTTTTTCTTCCATGTATCCCGTAGCATCAGATGATTATGAGGAGCTGACCGAAGCATTGGAGAAGCTCAAGCTCAATGATGCGGCGCTGGTGTTTGAAAAGGATTCTTCGGCTGCCCTGGGATTCGGCTATCGTTGCGGGTTCTTAGGCCTGCTCCATCTGGAAGTTGTGCAGGAACGGCTTGAAAGGGAATATGACATGTCCCTGATCCTTACCGCGCCCTCGGTCATGTATGAGGTGACACATACCAGCGGTGAGGTGACCATGGTGGACAATCCCGCCCTGTACCCTGATCCGGCAGAGATTACAGAGGTCAAGGAACCGTTCATCAACGCCTCGATCATCATTCCGGACAAGTACATGGGTAATGTGATGCAGGTATGCCACGATCATCGCGGTGTCAGCAAGAACTATCAATATCTGACCAACAACCGAATGGAGATGAAGTTTGACCTGCCTCTGGCCGAAGTGGTCTACGAGTTTTATGACAAACTCAAAAGTGTAACCCAGGGATATGGATCATTTGACTATGAGGTCTCCGGGTATCAACAGACCGATGTGGTCAAACTTGATTTCCTCATCAATGGTGAACGGGTGGATGCCCTTTCACAGTTGATCCACAGGGATAAAGCTGAAGCACGGGCACGGATCGCCTGTAAAAAACTTAAAGAGGAGATGCCCAGGCAGCAGTTCAAAATTCCTATCCAGGGAGCGATCGGTGGAAAAATAATTTCACGGGAAACCGTGTCTGCCTTTAGAAAGGATGTAACAGCGAAATGTTATGGCGGTGATATCTCACGTAAACGTAAACTCCTAGAAAAACAAAAAAAAGGGAAGAAACGTATGAAAATGGTCGGATCGGTTGAAATCCCGC
>QZLA01000024.1 GCA_004796375.1 Desulfobacteraceae bacterium | reverse complement strand
CGGTAATCCTCTGTATCAAAATTCATCTTGACCAGTTCGACCGCTTTTGCATCATATGGCCTGATGCCGATGACCGCTCTGGGTGAGTAGTCTGCAGGCGGACGGGCAAAAATATGATGATTGTCATCATTTTCATTTAAAGAGGCGGTCAAAATGTTCTCTGACTGGGGAAACAGGATCGATTTAAAAGACAGTACCGTATCGATATAGCCAAGATCCGGATACTGGTTCTCATCCAGTTCCCTGATCACATGCATGTTGTCCTCAAGAACCGGGCCAAACAGTCGATAGGACTGCCGTGCAGCATCAACCCCTTTTTCCCAGTCTGTTTTTTTGATGGTCAGTATTTTCATAAGAGCGTCCTTATCATTTACATGATGAAATCATCAGGGTCTGCGGGGTTAAAGGTGTCAAGCGGCGGTCGCTTGCTGATATCCAGTCCGGCCTCCCACCCAAACATCTCATAAGAATCCTTGATCAGTTTGCGGGTAAACTTCCTGACGTCAATATCCATGGGGCAGGCTTCTACGCAGGCGCCGCAATCGGTACATCTGCCGGCACAGTGAAAGGCCCTTAAAAAGTGAAAGGTATCCACATCGGTCTTGTTTTGGCTTTTGCCAACCCACTGGGGGCTGGATTCATCCACAAAACAGGTGGGGCAAAAGCATAACGGGCAGGCGTTCCTGCAGGCATAACACCGGATGCAGTTCTTGGTCAGGTCCTCAAACAAGGTGCTTTTGGCCTCCTGGGACATGGCCTCAATCTCGTTCACATCAGCAAACGGATCTTCAAGTTCCTGTTCCGTGACCGGATCCCCTGCCATATAGTCATGGATGACCGGGTTCCGGTGCTGGCAAAGCCGGCAGTTGTCCTTTAAAAAATCCTGTTTTTCAAACGTGAGTTCACCTTGTGCGGTTGTGATTTTGAGGGTCTGTCCCTCTTCATCATAAGCGGTAATTTCACCTTCCACCTCAAGGGCGAGTTGTGATTTGTCAACCATGCCGTGGCAGGGTACACCAATGATCACGAGATTCTCTCTGTCAACCTGGTGTTCAACCACGTGATTCACCATGTTGCGAGAGTCGCATCCTTTGGCAATAACGGCTATGGTGCCCTTGGGCTTGCGGATATAGTTGGCCAGGTTCATGGCGCAAAGCGAGTTGAACACCAGTTTTTCCGCATCATTTTCAGATTCAATGGAAACAGGGCGGGCCGCCATTGGAATGGTTCCCATTTCGAAACCGATCACCCTGTCGACCTTCTGGGATGCCAGAAGATCTTTGGCGATTTCCCTGATTTTTTTTGTATAGGTATCCATAGTTTAACCTTTAACTGTATATCTTTTTCAATTTAGTATTGGGACCCAGGGCCCTGACCTTGTCAGAAATCTCTTTGACCACATCAACAAATTTGGTGGCCTCGGCCGAGGAGATCCAGGAAAAGTGAATACGGTCCTTTTCAACGCCCATGTGCTCGAGAAGGTTTCCCATTAAGGCAAATTTACGTCTTGCATAGTAATTACCATCCAGGTAATGACATTCACCGGGATGTCAGCCGGATACCCATACGGCATCCGCTCCTTCACGGAGGGCGGACAGGATGAACTTGGGACTCATGCGCCCGGAACAGGGAATCCGGATCACCCGGATATCAGCCGGGTATTCAAGGCGGCTGACACCGGCCAGATCGGCTGCCCCGTAACTGCACCAATTACAGAGGAAACTCACGATTTTAACATTATTTTCACTCATTACTTTTTATCTCCTTTTAAACAACCTCGTCCAAAGCAAAAATCTGGGTCAGGATCTGGTTGGTATCAAAGCCTCTTAAATGAATCGCTCCTGAGCGGCAGGATGCAACGCACAAGCCGCAGCCTTTACAGAGCACCGGGTTAATATCTGCTTTTCCGGCAAACCGTCCCTCATTTTGAAAGTCAGGTGCGGAGTAGGGGCAGATGGATATACACACGCCGCAGGAACAGCAGTTCTCAAAATCAATGGTGGCAATGGTGCCTGATGTGAACAGGCTGTCCTTTTTGGCCAACAGGGTCAGTAAGCGGGATGCCGAAGCTCTTCCCTGGGTAACGGCCTCGTTGAGCGGTTTGGGATAATGCCCGGAACCGCACACATATACACCGTCTGTTGCAAATTCGGCAGGACCGAGTTTGGCATGTTTTTCAACAAAGAACCCTTCATCATTGAGGGGGACTTTAAAGAAGTTGGCAAGCTGTTCATCCCGGCGCGGTATCAGGGCTGAAGCCAGGGTTAACAGATCAGCTTCAATTTCGAGCGGTTTGCCAAGAACATGGTCGGTCACTTTTATGGTCAGGGTCTCTTTTTCAACCTGGACCACGGGTTTGTCATCCGTACTGTAGCGGATAAAGATGACACCCAGCTCCCTTGCCTTTTTGTAGAGCAGTTCCCGCTCGCCATAGGCCCGGATATCCCTGTAAAGAATGTAGACATCTGTCTCGGGATTGCGCTCCTTGAGCTCAATGGCGTTATCGATGGAGTGGGTGCAGCAGACCCGCGAGCAGTAGGGACGGTCAGGTTCCCTTGATCCCACGCATTGGATAAATACAGCAGATTTAACTGCATCAAGTTTTTCACTGCTTTCGACAAACAGGGCGTCAAGTCCAAGGCTTGTCATGATCCGGTCATCACTGCCGTACCCATATTCAGTGGGTTCATAGCCTTTTGCCCCTGTGGCAAGAACGGCTGCGCCATATTCAAGCTCAATCGGCTGTCCGTTTTCGGTCAGCGTGGACCTGAAATTGCCTACAAACCCGTCAACACTGTCCAGGGTCGTGTTCAAATGAACCTTGATATTATCATTGGTAATAACCGAATCAATCAGTTTATCCAGTTCATCCTGAACCGATTCACCCTGCGCAGTTTTATAAATTTTACGGGCTTCACCGCCGAGAATATCCTTCTTCTCGATAATATGGGTTTCATATCCCTGCATGGCCAGGCTTTTGGCAGCACTCAATCCGGCAATGCCTCCGCCCACGACCATGATGGTATCATTGAGATTGATCTTTTCTTCTGCAAGCGGTTCTGCAAGGGCAGATTTGGCCACGGCCATGCGAACCAGGTCCTTGGCCTTTTGTGTGGCAATATCTGGGTTGTTTTTGTGTACCCACGAGTTATGGTTGCGGATATTGGTCATCTCAAACAGATACTTGTTCAACCCGGAGTTGCTCAGGGTTTCCTGGAACAACGGTTCATGGGTTTTGGGCGTACATGCGGCCACGACAATGCGGTTGAGATTTTTTTCTTTGATATATTCAACCATTTTATCCTGGGCATCCTGGCTGCATGCAAACATGCTCTCATAGGCAAAATCTACATAGGGCAGGCTCTTTGCATATTCAGTGACCGCTTCACAGTCGACAACGCCCTTGATATTGGACCCGCAGTCACAGATGAACACACCGATACGGGGCCTTTCCCCGACCACGTTGATCTCCTCAACCTTTTCAGGTACCTGGGTCAGGGTATCCCGGACATGGCTCAGAGAGTCACCCGCGGCAGATGCCGCTGCATTGGCATCAAGGACCGATTCAGGAATGTCTTTGGGACTGTTGAAAACGCCTGCCACATGGATTCCGTCCCTGGAAGTGGATACCGGTTCAAAGGAACTGGTTTTGGCAAACCCGCCCTCGGAAATATCGATACCGATCTTTTTGGCAAATTCACGGGTTTCGTCAGGGATCTCGAGCCCTATGGAAAGGACAATCATGTCATAGGTGTCTGAAACCATCTGGCCGAATTCATCTACATAATTGATGTTCAGGTCCAGTGAATCCGGGTCCTCTGTGACACTGTGCACCCTGGATCGGATAAAGTTGATACCGTAGCTGCTCTTTGCATTTTCGTAGTATTTTTCAAATTCCTTGCCCGGTGTCCGCATATCCATGAAAAAGATGGAACACTCGAGGTCGTCTCCGGCATGTTCTTTTGCGATGACAGCTTCCTTGACTGCGTACATACAGCACACAGAAGAGCAGTAGGCATTGTCACATTTGTTGATGTCCCGGGATCCCACACATTGGAACCAGGCAATCTTCTTGGGATCCTTGCGCTTTTCGGCCAGAAGCTTGTCTGCCTTCTTCTTAGGTTTTGCAGGCAGCTTGGGCAAAGTGGTGACATGACCGCCGGTGGGACCGGTGGCGGAGAGGATCCGCTCAAATTCCATGGAAGTGACCACATTGGCGTAATTTGCATATTGGTAATTGTCAAACCGAGAGGGGTCAAACGGTTTAAAGCCAGGCGCAAAGATGACTGAGCCGGCCTGTATGGTGAGTTCGGTTTCAGTCTGCGAATAGTCAATGGCATTGGTGGGGCACACCTCTTCACAGGTGCCGCATTTGTCTTTGAGCAGTTTCAGACAGATGCTGGGATCAATGCAATACTTCAAGGGAACCGCCTGGGGATACTCTACATAAACCGCTTTTCGGGGAGCCAGCCCGGCATTGTATGCATCATCTGTTTTTCCGGGACATTTTTCAGTACAGGCGCCACAGCCGATGCAGAGATCTTCATTGACATACCGCGGGCTTTTAAGGATTTCCAGTTCAAAATTTCCTTTTTCCCCTTTGATGTCCTTAACTTCTGACAGGGTTAAAAGTTCAATGTTCAGGTGCCGGCCGACCTCGACCAGTGTAGGTGAGATAATTCACATGGCACAGTCATTGGTGGGAAAGGTTTTATCAAGTTGGGACATCACCCCGCCAATGGAAGGCCCCTTTTCAATCAGATATACATAGTAACCTGAGTTGGCCAGGTCGAGTGCAGACAGCATCCCGGAAATACCGCCGCCGATGACTGCTACTGAACCGGTTGTTTTATCATTCATACGTCACAATCTCCCAAATTAGCAATAAATTAAGATGATTAAACATGCTTATTATCAGCCGAACAAGATACAACACCCTATAACGACCAATGTTTTTATAAATCAAAATATTATGTTATAGTGTGTCGGATTATTTTTTGTCAATAGATAGTAAAAAGATTTGTTCATATGAAAATAAAGGCGGTCGTCATTTGCGGTCCGACCGGTATCGGGAAAACGTCGTTTGCCATCGAGCTTGCCCGTATGTTCAACGGCGAGATCATCAATGCGGACTCCATGCAGATCTATAAATACATGGATATCGGCACGGCAAAACCCACCAGGGAAGAACTGGCCCTGGCCAGGCACCATATGGTGGATATCGTCACACCGGACGAAACCTTTGATGCCGGAGCTTTTGCTGCCGAATCAGCCCATATTATCTCAGAGCTGCACCAACAGGATAAGCTGCCGATCATTGCCGGCGGTACCGGACTGTATATCAAATCACTGCTGTATGGCCTTTTCAGGACCAAACCCGCTGATCAAACCGTACTTTCCCGCCTGGAACTGGAACTTGAAACATCAGGCTCTCATGCGCTTTACGATCGGCTTGCAGAATGTGACCCGAAAGCGGCTCAAAAGATCCATCCTAACGACGGGTTCCGTATTATTCGTGCTCTTGAAGTCTTTGAAACATCCGGTAAACCCATATCACAACACCAGGGAGCGCATCAATTCAGGGGATCTGATTATGATACAGTGAAAATCGGACTGCAGATGGACCGGAAAAAACTGTACCAACGAATAAACACCAGAGTGGATCTGATGATGGAGCAGGGGCTGGTACAGGAGGTTGAACGCCTGGTTGACATGGGGTATGATTTCGATCTCAAACCCATGCAGTCCATCGGGTACAAACATGCCGGCATGGTGTTGAAACAAGAATCAACCCTTGAACGGGCTGTAGAACTTCTCAAACGCGATACGAGAAGATATGCCAAAAGGCAGTTTACCTGGTTTAGCCACCAAGAAAACTGTCAATGGCTGGCCCCGGATCAGCTGGAGAAGGCCTGCGGCATGATAAAAGAGTTTTTGACATCACCCTGAAGATCTATTATATAAGGTTTCCTGACTCATTATCAGAAGTTTCTCCTGTTTTGAGCGATACCCTAACCCGCAATATGAGTGACATGGAACACTGGATAGTCACCTGAGATTATGATGATGCTTAAAACGAAAGCAGCCCCTGCTTTAAAAAATAGATGGTCCGCTTTGCTACTGATTTGCCTGTCTCTTCTTTTTCTTTTCACCGGGTGTGGCAAGAAGACCGTAAAGCCTGCTCAAGAGACGCCTTCAGTACCTGACGAGCAGGAGATGACCGGTGTCGACATAGAGATCCCGGTGCCGCCTGAGCCGGAACCTGAACCCTTGCCGGTCAAAACCTTGGTTGATATTCTGTTGGAAGAGGCGGATAAGTTCAGGGCAGCCAATGAGATGAAGCAGGGTTTGATGGTGTTGGAGCAGGCGCTCAACCAGGCCGACAGTGACCAGATACCCGTTCTGATCGAGAAAATTGAGTCACTTGCCATGAATGCTTCACCAGAAATACTTGAAGACCTTTTGGGGCATGAGTCCCTCGCGATCCCGGAACCGATCCTTCTCTACTGGGCCGGGGTGAATCATAGTATGAATCAGGATTACCATGCTGCCAAGTTGAGGCTCAATGATCTGGTCAATCGCTTTCCAGGTCATGTTTACCACACAGACGCATTGGAGCTTGTCGCTCTGATCAAAAAGGCAACGTTCAGACCAGATACTGTCGGGTGTATCCTTCCGCTGAGCGGGAAATATGCCGCATTTGGTGAAAAAGCACTCAAAGGCATTCAT
>QZLA01000078.1 GCA_004796375.1 Desulfobacteraceae bacterium | reverse complement strand
TATTTTTTTCTGCCTTTTATCAATGACTGGCATGTCTTTGATACAAAGCTTCAGAATCTTGAAATGACATTCTCCAAAATCAGGGGTGACCGAAGAACCCAGGATGACCTGTTGTTCAAAACAATAGACGGCAACGACATCAGCCTGGATGTGATCATTGCCTACCGCATTGATGCAGCAAAAGCTCCTTACATTCTTCAATATGTGGCAAGGGACGATGCCACCCTTCGGGAGATGATCGTTCGAACCGTTGCCAGAAGCAAACCCCGGGATATTTTCGGGGAGCTTAAAACAGAAGCTTTCTATGTTGCTGAAGCAAGAGAAACCCAGTCCAACAAGGCCAAGGATGCATTGGATCAGATCCTGGGCCCCATGGGGATTGTGATAGAAAAAGTATTGACCAACGACTATCGGTTCAATGCCGAATATACCAAGGCCATCGAGGACAAGAAAGTCGCGGATCAGCAGGTAGAGAAAAACAAATCAGCCCAGCATGCCGCCCTTGAAGAATACAAACGCAAACTGGAAGAAGCGCGGGGCGAGGTCAACAAGATGGTGGCGGATGCCGACGGCCAGTATCTTAAAGACAAAATTGAGGCCGATGTTTACCAGGAACAGCAGCAGCTCCTTGCCAAAGCCATTACAGCGGAAGGGATAGCCGAAGCCAAAGGAATCCGGGAAATGAACAATGCCCTTGCCGGCTCCGGCGGTGAGACCATTGTGAAGCTGAAAATTGCCGAAGCCCTTGAAGGTAAAAGGATCATGCTGCTGCCGGTATCCGAAGGGGGAATGAACCTGAAAACAACAGATATCAACCGGCTGATTGAAACCTTAGGCGTGAAATCGCTTTCCAGCACCCCGAGAAAGGAAAAAGAAAGCCCGTAAAGCTCCCTGAGAAGTGTGAGAGGGAGGAACACATCATGAAAGACAAAAACATTTGGGAAATTATTTATCTATGTGTTGCCATAAATCAAAAGGCCATACAGGTATATACCAAACTGTTCGAAGTCGAAGAGATTAAAGAACTCAAGGTTTTCTGGAATCGTATGGCTGATGAGGAGAAAATCCGCGCAGCTTTCTGGGACAGAACCAAAGAAACAATAAAGGGTTACACCTTGTCCGGAATTTTTAACGATCCGGCACAAACGAAGTATGAACTGACAACATTACTGGAAAAAATAGATGTCCTTCTTGATCGATGGGAAGATAAAAAAGTAATGGAAAATGCACTCATCCTGGCATACCGATTGGAATACTATATGCTTCATCCTACTTTTGAGATGCTTTTTCGTGCCTTGAAACCATTAGCCAATGGCCTTGATTCCTCAGATACATATGACCTGCATATTCAAGAATTTATAAATATGTTTGTCCGATATGGTGACATCACGCCCGAGCTTGAGTTGCTCGGAGAAACATTACAAAGTCTTTGGCAGCGAAATAAGGACCTGGCTGAAATTGCCATGGTCGACGGTTTGACAGGTCTTTTGAACCGACGCGGTTTTCTGGTGATTGCACATGAATTGTTTTTCCTGGCGCAAAGAAAAAAAGAGAATGTCGCCATCTTCATGACCGATATTGATCATTTTAAGAAAATTAATGATCAATATGGTCATCCCAAAGGGGACGCGGTGTTGAGAGGGGTGGCGAAGTCCCTGAAATCCAGTATCCGCAAATCAGATGTTCTTTCCAGATACGGCGGTGAAGAATTCGTCATTCTGTTTCCCCACATCCTCTCTTCGGCAGTACCGAATATGGCTGAAAAACTTCGTAAAGGCGTTGAAGAAGCCCGGCCCGAAGGCATTTTTGTCTCCATCAGTATCGGGGTTGAACAGGGCATTGTTAAAAATGCTTCGGATAAAACCTTTTTTGCCTGGATTTCAAAGGCAGATGAACATTTATACAAGGCCAAGGCCAACGGCAGAAACTGCGTTGTGTCAGGTCGTTGAAAAAAGAGGAGAACCGTAGCTTGAACGAACAGAAACCATCAAAGAGCATCAGGGGGATGCTGGGCAACCTGTTTGCCGGATCAGGTCAAAAAAAGGATAAGCCCCCTGGGACGGCCAGACCATTTTTCAACATCTGGACTGTTTTGATGATTTTTTTTGTCTTCACCTACTTGCAGCAGTTCATTTTTCCATCAAAGGTGCAGACCATTCCTTACAGTCAGTTTAAGCAATCCATGGCCAACGGCAATGTGGATGACCTTCTGATCAGCCCCGACAATATTCGTGGCACCCTCAAAGGGACCCCGGGCGGCGAATTTGTGACTGTCCGGGTGAATGATCCGGGTCTTGGAAAACAGATGGATGAACTCAACATCAGCTACTCAGGCCGGTCTGAAAACAAAATTTGGGGTAATCTTCTTTCCTGGTTGCTGCCGCTTGGCTTTCTATTTTTAATCTGGCGGTTCTCCATGAAAAGCATGGGCGGCGGGACAGGCGTCATGTCGTTTGGAAAAAACAAGGCGAAAATTTTTGCAGAAAGCGATACCAAGGTCTCTTTTGAAGATGTAGCAGGAATTGATGAAGCTCGGGAGGAGCTCGAGGAAGTGGTCGATTTTCTAACCACACCTGAAAGATTTCAGAAACTGGGGGGAAGAATACCCAAAGGGGTTCTTCTGGTGGGCCCGCCGGGTACCGGCAAAACCCTACTGGCAAGAGCTGTGGCAGGAGAGGCAAAAGTGCCTTTTTTTAGCATCAGCGGGTCGGAATTTGTGGAAATGTTTGTCGGCGTGGGCGCGGCAAGGGTTCGCGACCTTTTTTCCCAGGCAGCAAGCCAGGCCCCTTGTATCATTTTCATTGATGAACTGGATGCTTTGGGCAAGGCCCGGGGAATGAACGTCATGGGCGGCCACGACGAACGGGAGCAGACATTGAACCAGCTGTTAGTGGAGATGGATGGCTTTGATACCAATAAGGGGGTCATTATCATGGCTGCCACCAACCGGCCGGAAATCCTGGACCCGGCATTGCTACGGCCGGGACGTCTGGACCGACAGGTGCTGGTGGACCGTCCGGATATCAACGGCCGGGAGGCCATCCTGAAAATCCATTCCAGGAATGTCCTTTTAGGTCCTGAAGTGGATCTGGCCAAAATTGCGGGGCGAACCCCGGGGTTTGTGGGTGCAGACCTTGCCAATATCATCAATGAGGCCGCATTGCTTGCTGCCCGAAATGAAAAAGAAACAGTTGATCCCTCGGATTTTGATGAAGCCATCGACCGGGTGATCGGGGGACTTCAAAAAAAGAACCGGGTGATGAATGCCAGTGAAAAAGAGATTGTCGCTTTTCATGAGTCGGGTCACGCGATTGTGGCCGAATCAGTGGAACATGCCGATCCTGTGCACAAAATATCTATCATCCCCCGCGGCATTGCTGCGCTTGGGTACACCCAGCAGCAGCCCACCGAAGATCGCTATCTGATGACACGGTCGGAATTGATTGATCGCCTGGCTGTTTTCCTGGGCGGCAGAGTGGCAGAGGAACTGGTGTTCAATGAAATATCAACCGGGGCCCAGAATGATCTTGGGCGGGCAACAGATATGGTTCGTTCCATGGTTGCCGAATACGGCATGAGTGACCGGCTCGGGCTGGTGAGTTATGAGCGTCCCCGCCAATCCATGTTTATGCCGGAAGGCTATACATCTGCTAAAAATTACAGTGAAGCCAAGGCCGCCCAGATTGATGAAGAGATTTCAAGGCTGATGGACGAGGCCCACCAGCGTGTACACAAAATTCTTTCAGACAAAAGGGCGCTCCTTGACAAACTGGCAGCGCTCCTCTCGACACAGGAAACTGTCCAGGGAGAGGACTTAAGAAAGATGATGTAAGTATATCGATTTTGCCAGTATTATGGCAGAGGTGTTAAACCATAAAATCAAATATAGGAGGCGTCTTTGCTGAAACATCTACTCAATAATCCATTGACCACAAATTAAATTTCTAAAGGGGAGCAAAGTCATGGAAAAAGATTCAAAAAAACCAGTGTATCCGCCCGGATATTACGGAAAAAAAATGATGAGTGCTTCAGATTGGGCAGGCACGCAAGTCAGAAAATGGGAAAGAGAGCAGGCAGAAAGAAAAAAGCTTAAAGATTTTTCACTTAAGCACAGCATTTGCCTGTCTCGCGGCATAGGAGTCGGCGCTCTGGAAGTAGCGGATTTTTTGTCAAAAAGGACAGGGTATCGTGTGATTGATAAGGAAATAATGGAACATATGGCAAAGGATTCTTCTTTGACAGAAAAGATCATAGAATTTTTTGATGAACGGTTTCCAGGAAAGATGAATGAACTGCTAGTAGCGCTCTCGATTGAAAAGGAATTTATCAAAAACGAATATGTCAAGCAGTTGGCAAAAACGGTTACTGCGCTGGCACACGCTGATCCGACGATATTTGTGGGCCGGGGAACCCATTTGATCCTGCCCCGTGATACGATTTTGTCAGTACAATTGATTTGCAGCAAAAAGCGCAGAATTCAGAGGCTGTCAGATATGCTGAGTATAAACGAAAGCGAAGCAGAGAAAAGATTAAAAACCATTGATGAGGAACACCATGAATTTTTTAAATCGGTTTATCTTAAGGAAAAAGTTTCTCCTGATGAATTCGATATGATCATTAATATGGATTACTTTGAATCAGAATACCAGGTTGCCCTAACCATTGCGTGTGCCTTTGAACAGAAATTTCAAATGAATTTCTGAACAGGAGCAGGGCCTGAAAAGACAGCAAGCATATCTTGGATAAGATGCCCCCAGGGACTTCCTGGTATTTGTTTGACAACATTCCACAGGCTTGAATCTGCGGGAGGGTACTGTAAAAGTTGTGGATAGGAGAATCCTCATGGAAAATTTCAAAAGACAAAAAAGCCGGCTCACCTTGGACAGAAGGGAAACATGGGTTGAATACGGCAAGGACGAAGGTGAAAACTGGCTCAAAAATCTGGCAAATGATGACGCCCTCCGGGTAGCAGTCAATGCATCGGATTTCGATGATGCAGAAGATAGTTTAAACCGCCAGGATGATTATCAATTTGATTATTTTAAGAATAATTTCAGATTTGCATTTCAAGAGCTTTTGGCCTCAGAGAGTGGAAAAGATGTATGCGATTGGGATTGTGAGGAATATCGACTATTCAAACAGGGATGGATCACAGCGGTTAAAAAATTCGGCAGTGAATTTGAGGAGAATGACCAATAGCTGATGCGGGCATACGCCTTTCAAAGTTTTATCTCTATGTGGAATCTAATAAAAAAATTGGAGACAATAAATGCCGGACTTTCAACGCGCGATTTTAACACATGGGGGTGCAGGCTCGGATCCCAAAGATTTTGATGGACCAAGATCTGCCGCTAACAGAGGAATGGATCTGATGGCGAATGGTGGGACCGCTTTGACAGCTGTTGTTGATGCTGTAAAAGTTTTAGAAGATGACCCCCGGTTTAATGCCGGTTCGGGCTCAAAATGGAGGATTGATAGGCGTACCATGCAACTGGATGCATCCTGTATGACCAGTAGCAATGAGTTCGGAGCGGTTGCCTGCGTGGAAAATATTAAAAATCCTATCGAGTTGGCCAGCGGCGTATTACGTTATTCTCCGCATATCCTCATAGTTGGGGACGGAGTCAGGATTTTTGCGGAAGAACATCATATTCCAGTTTCAGGTTTAAATGGCTCCTGCCAAGCAGATTCTCCTGGGACATCATGCGATACAGTGGGCGCAGTAGCTTTTGACGGGACAACTTTTGCGGCAGCCCTAAGTTCAGGTGGACTTGAAAAATCAGCCATGGGGCGGGTGGGGGATGTGCCTCTGCCGGGGTGTGGTCTGTTTTGTGGTGCATCAGGGGCAGTTGCCTGCACCGGGGACGGTGAATTCATCGCCCTAAAGCTCCTGGCAAATAAAGTTTACACCTGGCTGGAAAGCAGTATGGGCCCTGATGAAGCTGCACAAAAGGCGATCACTTTGTTTGACCGGCATGTCGATATCGGAATCATCATTTTAACCCGGAATGGGTTTGCATCAAATGCCCGCAACGGTATGGCGTGGTCACATATTACGGAGCGTAAATAATAATGACAATAAATTCTTTATTCCTGGGTCGCCTGATTGCTATTGGTGGCAATGAAGACAAGGCAAATGAGTTGATCGTTCTTAAACGTGTTGTACAGGAAATCGGTAAAAAGAAGTTCAAAGTCGGT
>QZLA01000396.1 GCA_004796375.1 Desulfobacteraceae bacterium | reverse complement strand
GTACTCCTGGGCCAGGAACGTGGTGGCCCGTGACGCAGCCGCCTGGGCCTGGGAGATGGTTTCAGTGATCAGTTTCGGACCGTGGGCGGTACCGCATATAAAAATCCCTTCCGTAGCCGCTTCCACTGGTTTGAGTTTCACATGGGCCTCAATAAAGAACCCTTCAGAGTTCCTGTTGGTCTTGATAATGGTCGCCAATTCCTCGGTATCTGCGGCCTGGACACCGGCACTGAGAACCACGAGGTCTGCATCGGCTTCAAGCTTCTGGCCCAGAACGTGGTCAGTGAATGTCACTGACAACGATCCATTATCAGCTTCTGCCACCTGGGGCGGATCCTGGGAATCAAAGCGCGAGAAGATTACACCCAGATTCCTGGCTTCGTTATAGTACTCTTCGAGCATGGAGTACATCCGCATATCCCGGTAAAGGATAAACACATCCGTTTCCGGATTCATCTTCTTGATATGGATGGCATTCTTTACCGCGTTCTGACAGCAGATCCTGGAGCAGTTGGGATTTTCTTCATTTCTGGATCCCACACACTGGATCATGACGACAGAATCCAGGTCTCTTGCCCCCTTTTCCTTGAGCTGGTCCGCCAGTTCAAGCTGGGTGATCACCTGGTCGCTGTCTTGATACAGGTATTCTTTGGGCTGATATTCAACCGCGCCGGTGGCAACAATCATGACACCATGGTCAATCTTTTTCTCGACCATGGAGGTCCCCACCAGCACATCCGTGGTAAAATTACCTTTGTAGCCGGTAAACCCGACCACCAGACCCTGCTTGAGGACCTCGATTTTGTCATGGGCTTCCACCGTTTCAACCAGATCCGTCACAAAGGTTCTGACATTATCACCTTCAATGGTGCTGTAAAGACGGTTGCCCAAGCCCCCGAGACGCTCTTCCTTTTCAACCAGGACCACTTCAAACCCCTGATCGGCCAGTACTTTGGCAGAGGTCATGCCGGCGATACCGCCGCCGATGACCAGGGCGCGCTCGGTAATGGGAATCCGCTTGTCATGAAGCGGTTTCAAGGTACCGGCCCGGGCAACGGCCATGTTGATCAGATCCTTGGCCTTCAGGGTCGCTTTTTCCGGATCAAAATAGTGCATCCAGGAGTTCTGGTTTCGGATATTGGCCATCTCAAACAGGTATTTATTGAGTCCCACCTCTTCCATGGTGTCCATGAAAATGGCTTCATGGGTTTTGGGTGTACACGATGCCACGACCAAACGGTTGAGTTTGTGTTCCTCGATCACCTCCTTGATGGTGCCCTGGGCGTCCTGGGAGCAGGTAAACAGGTTCTGCCCGGTATACACGACATTGGGAAGGGTTTTGGTATACTCTTCCACATCGTCCACATCCACAATACCGGCAATATTGATGCCGCACTTACAGATAAAGACCCCGACTCTCGGGTCTTCTCCATCAACATCGATCTCCTGGATCTCTTCAACGGTCTGTGTTGCGGTATTCCGCGCCGGAGCGATAATAGTACCGACCATACCTGCCGAACCACTGGCCTCGGTGACTGAAGTGGCGATATCCTTGGGTCCCTGCAGCACACCGGAAACAAACACGCCCGGGCGTGTGGTTTCAAGAGGATTGAAGGTCTGGGTTTTGGCAAAATTATGCCGGTCCAGTTCAATGCCGATCTTGTTGGCCAGAGCGATGCTCTCCTGGGAGATTTCAAGCCCGACAGAGAGAACCACCATGTCAAATACCTCTTCGGCCAATTCACCGGATTCCGTGACATATTTCAGGATCAGGTTATCGGTCCCCTCCTCTTCCACAATACTGTGGATCCTTGACTTTACGAAACGGATCCCGTTTTCGTCCCGCCCGCGCAGGTAGTATTTTTCATAGTCTTTGCCAAATGTTCTAATATCCATATTAAATATGGCACAGTCCAGCTCTTTTTCAGAATGCTCTTTGGCGATCATGGCATCCTTGATGGCGTACATGCAGCATACCGAGGAGCAGTATTCGTTACCGCACCGGTTGGTATCCCTGGATCCGATGCACTGCAGCCAGGCGATCTTCTCCGGTTCCTTTTCATCGGACGGACGGACCAGGTGTCCCATGGTGGGACCGCCGGCGCTGAGAATCCGTTCGAACTCAAGGCTGGTCATGACATTTTTAGAGCGCTTGTACATGTAGGTGTCATCGAGATCTGACGGGTCATAGGGGTCGCTACCCATATTCAGAACCACGGCTCCGATATTCAGATCCCTGATCTCAACCTGCTGCGAGTGATCAATCGCTTCTGCCAGACAGGCTTCAACACATTGATAACATTCCGAACACACCCCGCAGGACAGGCAGCGTGATGATTCTGTGTCAATATCTTCCCGGGCCAGGCCTTGACTCACCTCATTGAAGTTGCCTTCACGCTCATGGGGTTCAATCTTGACCGGGGACATCCTGTCTCTGAACGGTTCGTTTTCAATCTCGGGTTTATCAAATTCCCAGGTCTGTTCCCGGTTTTCCCTTAAATCCTGCCCCTGGATGAACCGGTGGATGCTTTCAGCCGCTTCCTTGCCTGATGCAACGGCATCCACAACTGACTTCGGACCGTAAAAACCGTCACCGCCGGCAAACACCCAGTCGATGGGCGTCTGGAGTGTCAGTGGATCCGCATCAAGCCCGCCGCGGCGGGTGATGGAAATACTCTGGGGCTGGGCAAAATCAAGTTCACCCATCTGCCCGATGGCCACAATGACATAATCTGCATCCAAACTGGTGATTTCACTTTCATCATATTCCGGATTGAATACACACTGGTCATCAAAGACCGAAACACAGCGCTTGAATTTGGCACTGTCGACATTGCCGCCGTCTCCTGAGAAATTCAAGGGTCCCCAGGAGTCCATGATCTTCACATTTTCTTCAAGGGCCTCTTCAATCTCATAATCCCAGGCCGGCATTTCATCCCGCTTTTCAAGGCAGACCATGGTCACATCGTCCGACCCCAGGCGCCTGGCGGTCAGGGCGACGTCCACGGCTACGTTACCGCCGCCGATCACCACCACCTTGCCGGAGAGTTTCTCTGCCTGGTTCATGGCCGCATCCCTGAGGAACTTTACACCGGGAATCACATTGCCCAGGTCTTCGCCTTCAACCCCAAGGCTTCTGGATCCATGTAGACCGGTACCCAGGAATACCGCGGAAAATCCATCGCTCTTCAGGCTGTCCAGGGTGATGTCCTTACCGAATTCAACACCGGTCTGAATGTCAACTCCCATCTTTTCGATGACGCTGATCTCTTTGTCAAGTTCAGCCTGGGGCAGGCGGTATTCGGGAATCCCCACCGCCATCATGCCCCCCTTTACCGGGAGTTTTTCAAACACTTTGACGGTATATCCCTTTTGTGCAAGATAGTATGCCACGGTCAAGCCTGCAGGACCGGAACCGATCACGGCAACCTTTTCATCCCGGCTCTCCCCGATTTTCGGAATAAAGGGGTCGTCACTTTCAAAATCATTATCAGATAAAAAACGATGCAGGTATTGAATCCCGACCGCCTCATCCAGATCCGCCCGGGTACACTCCAATTCGCAGGGGTGATGACACACCCGGCCGCAGGCACCCGGAAAGGGATGTTCCTGTTTAAACAGTTCCAGTGCTTCCCGGTGTTTTCCCTCGTTCATCAGGGCGATGAACCCTTGGATGCTGACATGGGCCGGGCAGGTGGCCTTACAGGGCGCCGTAGACCGCTTGGATATCCCGTATGCACCCGGTATTGCCTGTTCATATTGCTTAAATGCCGCTTTTCGCAGGGCAAGCCCTTTGTTGTGTTCGCTGGGAACATCCACCGGGCACACCTTGGCGCATTCGCCGCATGAAGTACATTTTTCTAAATCAATAAACCGGGGGTTCTGTTTAACCTTGGCAGTAAAGTTGCCCTGTTCCCCCTCCAGTTCAAGAAGCTCTGTGTTGGTTAAAAGTTCAATATTCAGATGCCGGCCGACCTCGACCAGTTTGGGTGAGATAACTCACATGGTACAGTCATTGGTGGGAAACGTCTTATCCAGCTGGGCCATCATGCCGCCGATGGCAAATGACTTTTCCAAAAGATAGACATAGTATCCCGAATTGGCCAGATCAATGGCCGACTGCATCCCTGCAATCCCCCCGCCAACCACCATGGCAGAACCGACTGGATTGTTTACTGGTGTTGAATTCTGTGTCATGTCATAAACCTCCAAACCTTTCGATAATAACAAGACTTAGGTTTTTGTAAAAACACCGTTCCCGCTTTGCACAAAAGACATCAACACAGATAAATTAAGCTTCGCGATCCCTTTTAACCAAATTTTATGATCACAAAAGGCATAAAAAAGAGGGAAGAAGGGACATACTATTATCTTAAGGCAAGAGTCGAGAAATGAATACCCTGACCTATATCGAAGGTCCTGGTGAGGAAGATCACGTTCATCGTTCGGACGGACGGTTCGTTTTTCACATCTGCATGGGGGCAGATTCTGATGAGCACACATCCATTTTACCGATCTAAAACGCTTATCAAATGTCAACAAGACAACTCCGAAAAACGGTCAGATTAAAGAAATATCAGGTACAACTGGAACGTTACCGGTTATCATACCCTCATATCCAACCAATTAAGTATTGAACGGCCCAAGGTTTGTCAAGGTTTATTTGCGGCGGTCATTGGAAAACGCCAGCCATGTTTTATGCAAAAAACAGCTACAATGCAGTCACTACACTGCCATAATTCAACAAAGCGAATGATGAATAAAAAAATCTTGACAGCCTGATATCATTCAAATATGAATAAGTCAGACTTATTGCTCAAGGGGTTGTTTTCAATATAACTTTCACAAAAAGGGGGAGTAAGCGATGAAAAACGTAACCGGGTTTATAACTTTAGTTGCCGCCATGGTATGCTTTTTGGGTACAGGCCTGTGTTTTGCCAAAACCGTTGAACTCAAACTGGCTCATTTCATGCCGACCATGCATGTTCAGCATGTCAAGGCGTTTGAGCCATTTGCCGATGCAGTCGCCAAGCAGTCCAACGGCGAAGTCACCATTAAAATTTTTCCCGGTGCCACCCTGGGCAACCCGAAAACCATGGTGGATGCTATCCGCATGGGGATCACCGATATCGGATTTGTGCTTCCCAGCTATGTCCCCGGGCGGTTTCAGCGCAGTTCCGTATTTGAGCTGCCCTTTATCTTCACCTCCGCCTCCCATGTGACCCAGGTGGTATATGACATCTATGATGACTTCCTGGCCGAGGACTACAAGGACTTCAAGGTCCTGTGGTTCCTTTCCGCACCGCTCAGCCAGGTCCATACCACCGGTGAACCGCTGCTGACCCTGGATGATTTCAAAGGCAAGAAGATCAGGGGCGGAAATGCCCTTGAATCCAAGGCGATCAAACTTCTGGGCGGAAATCCGGTCGGGCTTCCCATCAGCGAACTCTCTATTGCTCTCCAGAAAGGCGTGGTGGATGGGTGCTTCACGCCTTACGCCGCCTTGAAAAGCCACAAACTGATCGATGTGTCCAAACACATCACAGAATTCAGCTTTTCAGGTGCCCTGATGTGCGTCCTGATGAATAAAAACAAGTGGAACGCGCTGTCCGCCAGTGGAAAAAAGGCAATCAATACCGTTGCGACCAAGGCGTTCGGATTAGATGCAGCTGGCGCGTTTGATCAGGAAGACCTGGACAACAAGGCCGCTGCCAAAGCCAAAGGCATGACATCTTACCAGCTTTCCGATGCCGACCGGGCCGCCATCAAGGAAAAATTCAATGTGTTCTACCAGGAATGGGTGGAGAAAAACCAGTCCCGGTTTGATGCACAGAAAATGCTGGATGCCGTATTTAAATCCGCAGAAAAGCACAGGTAGACGCCGGGTTCGATAGTTCATTCACTTCTGATTCAATGTCAGGGGGGACGGACAGTCATCCTGTACCGTCCCCCTTGTCAACCCTGCCAAAGGAAAAACAATGACGTCATCCGATTGGGTCCAAAAGGTTGAAAATGGCCTGTTCCCGCTGGTTAAATTCATTGACCGGCTGTCATGGGTCATGCTTTTCGCCATGATGGCCATGACCATCACCGATCTTTTCTTGAGAAACTTTACCAACTCAGGCATCCTGGGCTCCGTCGAACTGACCGAGTTCATGATGATTATCGTGGTATTCTGCTCCCTGGCGCAGTGCGAGGTGAATGACGGCCATATCCGCGTGGATCTAGTCATGAACTCATTTGGTCCCCGCGCAAGGCTGTTCGCCGACCTGTTCACCCAGACCCTGTGCACGGCCCTGTTTGCCCTGATGACCTTATCTGTCTTCCATCACGCCCTGAACATGAGGTCCTCGGGTGAGGTGACCATGGATCTTCACCTGCCCATTTATCCCTTTGTGTTTATCGCGGCGTTTGGCTGCCTGGTCATGACAGCCGTACTTTTCGTCAAAGTCCTTTCACTCGTTCTAAAGGCGGTGCAGTCATGAGCCCTCTAATTATCGGTGTTCTCGGCATCTGTGTCCTGTTTGCACTGCTGGCGCTGCGCATGCAGATCGGTTTTGCCATGGCCCTGGTTGGTTTTGGCGGATTTGTGGTCCTCAATAGCTTTGAATCCGGCTTTGCCGTATTGGGCTTTGAGCCGTTTCATACATCCGCATCTTACACCCTGAGCGTCATCCCGCTGTTCATGCTCATGGGACAGTTTGCCAATCACTCCAAACTCGGGTCTGAAATTTATGATACGGTCTACCGGCTGATCGGTTATCTGCCGGGCGGCCTGGCCATGGCCACCATCGGCGCCTGCTCTCTATTTGCCGCCATTTCAGGATCGTCACTTGCCACGGCGGCCATGTTCGGTGTCATTGCTCTTCCGGAGATGCAGAAACTCAAATATTCAGACAAACTGGCCACGGGCTGCATCGCTGCCGGGGGGACCCTGGGAATTTTGATCCCCCCGAGTTCGGTGTTGATCCTTTACGGCATCCTCACGGAACAAGGCATCGGCCGGCTGTTCATCGCCGGTGTCATTCCCGGTATTATCCTGGCCTTGATGTTCATCGTGACCATCTACATTATGACCCGGATCAAACCGGAGATGGGACGGCCCGGACCCCGGTTCACTGCCAGGGAGAAACTGGCTTCCCTGAAAAACACCTGGGCCATCATCACCCTGTTTTTCCTGGTGATCGGCGGCCTCTATACGGGATGGTTCACACCGACAGAAGCTGCCGGCGCCGGCGCATTCGGGGCCTTCATGATCACTTTGATCAAGGGCAGGCTCACCTTCAAGACCCTGGTTGATTCCCTCAAGGAGGCGGCCTCTTCCACTGCCATGATTTTTGGTATCCTGATCGGGGCCATGGTATTCCAGTATTTCATGACACTGAGCCAGATCCCCACCACCCTGGCCTCCATGGTTGTCACCATGGGATGGAGCAAGTATGCGGTCATCTGCTGCATCATCATGGGATTCATTATCCTGGGCTGCTTCATGGAAGGGCTGTCCATCATGGTCCTGGCCGTGCCCATTGTCTTCCCCATTGTCATCAACCTGGGGTTCGACCCCATCTGGTTCGGCATCATCATCACCTTGACCATGGAGATGAGCCTGATTACCCCGCCGGTCGGGGTCAATGTATTTGTTTTAAGCGGGGTGGCCAAGGAGATTCCCATGTCCACCATGTTCAAGGGGATTTTACCCTTCTGGGTGGCTATGTTTGCATGCATTATCCTGCTCCTCATTTTCCCCGAGATTGTTCTCTTTCTTCCCAACCGGATGATGGGTTGATCCATAGGAGACCTGTAACTGATGAGCCCTGTTACCGTTTTTGTTCTAATCATATCTGTCCTACTCCTGGCTGCCACCCTGTATTTTGTTTTTGAATCTTTCAGGGAGCAGGAAAAACGGGCGGTCCGGAACGGACTTGGCGCCGCCCTGCTGATTCTGTGCTTAAGTGTTTTGGCATTTATCCCGGTGCTTTGGTTTATACCGGCAGCACTCTGTCTTGTGCTGATCGGTTTCAGCGCCCTCCTGTTCATCCCAGCTGCCCCGGATGAGAAAGCACTCAAAGGCTCAAGGGGATATCAAAAAGGAGACGTCACCCGATTTGACGAGCGTGATTCCGTGTTTGTCCGGTACCGCTATCTTCCTGAGGGGTCTGAACAGTATACCACCTACTATCAAATGCACCCGGACAGGGAATCGGCCGATGCACAGCGCCGGAAAAAAGGATTTATCGGTACACCGGGCAGCATTGACCGGGAATACCTGCCCAATGTTGCCATGATGCATGCCGCATTCTCTATCCCGCCCTTTCTCGGACTGCATGCACATGCTTCACCACAGGACGGTGTGACCCCAGCCCGGCTTACCCCTGAAAAAGCCACCCGGATCGTTAAACACCTGGCCCTTCATATTGGTGCCGATATGGTCGGAATCGCCAAGGTAGATCCTGACCTGGTCTATTCCCACCGGGGGGAAACCCATTATGAACGGTTTGATGACTGGGGAAAACCGATCTCGGACCTACCGAAATACGCAGTGGTAATGCTCACGGAGATGAAGCACGGCCATGTCATTTCCGCACCCCATACCCCCACGGTTGCCGAAAGTGCACACCTCTATGCCCGTGGTGCCTATCTGAGCACCTTGATGGCCCAATGGTTTTCCCATATGGGATACCGGGGAGTGGCTGAACACACCCGGAATTATGACCTGCCGCTGCCCCCGCTGGCAGTTGATGCCGGTCTTGGCGAGGTGGGACGCCAGGGATATCTGATTGCACCAAAGTTTGGTGCACGGGTAAGAATCTTTGCTACGCTGACCGACATGCCGCTGATACCCGATGCTCCAATTTCCATGGGAGTGGAGGCGTTTTGCATGGCTTGTAAAAAATGTGCGGATTCCTGTCCGTCAAAATCTATTCCCTGGGATGAAAAAGTCGTGTATAACGGGTTTGAAAAATGGAAGCTGGACGAAGCATCATGCTTTGACTACTGGAGCCGCGTGGGAACGGATTGTTCCATCTGTATGGCCATCTGCCCGTTTTCAAGGCCGGATACATTGTTGCACAGGGCCGTACGGGTACTGGTGGCAAAATCCCGCCTGGCCCAAAGGACATTCCCTTATGTGGATAATTTCCTCTACGGGAAACAATGGCGGCCCAAAACGGTCGCGCCGTGGTTGAGCTACCGGAATCAGCATGACGACACTGAGGTATACTAAAGCACAACGAAATTAGAACCTGGTATGAGACGACTATCCGAAGACATTGCCGACGAGATCAAATTCAAGATACTAAACGGAACCTACCAAAAAGGGGAAAAGCTCAAAGCCGAACTCGACATGGCCAAGGATCATGATGTATCACGGTCAGTCATCCGTGAATCCCTGCGCCAGCTCGAAGGATTGGGACTGGTCACCATCAAAAAAGGCCCCAAAGGGGGTATCTTTGTTTCCACGGGATATCACAAGCCGATCAGCGACTCTCTCAAGGGTCTTGTGGATGCCGGCCAGGTCAGCGAGGATAATATCTTCGATACCCGGCTGCTTTTAGAGACCTATGCGACCGCACAGGCTGCCCTGCATGCGGATGATGATGACATTCAACGGCTTCGTTCCCTGCTCCGGGTCCCTGAGAAGCACTTTGGGGATGCGGTATGGCTCCAGAAAAACCGGGGTGAATTTCACCTGGCCCTGGCAAAAGCCTCAAAAAATCCGGTCCTTGAGGTGCTCATGAAAGGGATGATCGAACTTTTAAGAAAGTATTTTGTTGATTTTCACGACCTTGATTTTGAACGCAAATCCCTTGAAAGCCACAAACAGATCCTTACCGCCCTGGAGGAAAAAAATTCAAATGGCGCCGGCCGGCTCATGGAACGATATATCCTGAATATGAGGGATGTGATTGCCGAAAAATATTGAACCGGTATCAAGATGTTAACACCTCGCCTTATTCAGTGTGCCATGCTTTGATCAGGGGCCCTGTTTTGCCATATACCGGATCAGACATTGGCAGGTCAACCTGCCTGATATTCTCATCAACGCCCGGACGCTCCCCTAATTTACCGTATTGCATATCCGGAAATTGCCCTTTGGGGTAGGCACCGACCACCTTGAAGTCAGGGGACTGCTCTACATTCCTGTGAGCGACCCCTGCGGGAACAACAATAACATCCCCGGATTTCGCTGTCAGGATATCACCATCAGGTCCGCCCAGTAAGGCCTTGACCCAACCGGAAAACACCCCTAACACCTCATGGGCCGTACTGTGGTAGTGATGAAATGTGTACAGGCCGTTACGCCATGAATTCACCCAGTTGTTTTGATGGAATACCTTCTCAATATGCCCGGGAGTGACCGGGCCTGCCGCAAACACCTCTTTGAAAATCAGCAGTGGTAACCTGCTGTTGGGAAACTCTCCGTCATCCTTAAAAACGAGTAATTCTGGTGAAATATCCTGATGTATCATTATGGTTGCCTCCCACCGCGAATAAACACAAGTGCCTATTTGTCAATGAATTGAAAAACACAGGGGTTTCATTATATCATAAGTGCTTTGGTTCGAAGGCATTGATTCTTGGTTAAAAAGTATAACAATCTTAGAGCATTATGCTAAGGAATTATCAATAGTGCCTTAGCATAAATGAAAAGACCCATATTCACTTTAATCGATCAACACATAACCAGTCACTTGACCGATTTTCCTGAACCCAAACCTTGCAGGTATTCTCTGTTTTAAAATTTCTGCTTACGACATATCCGAAAGTTAAAACCGTTAGTGCGATTAAAGCCGCTATTATTTCAATCATTTTGCCCCCTTTATTTTTTTTAAAGTAGTTTATAGATAATTTAATCCTAAAACCAATAATTACAATAAAGGCAAACAGTGAGTTTAATGATAGGTATGAACTACTATAGTACAAATCTGATCTTTTCCGGGTAGAATAAATCTTGGCGGATACAAAAGGCTGAACTGCTTTTAGGAGGACCAGATGAATAGATTGTTAAGGAGAAGTATTGATAAGAATATTTGGAGTATCGGGATTTGGTATGTTATTCAGCTCGGATTAGATTATGTATTTCAAGAAAAATTTCATTGTTCGTTTCGTAAACGGTGTGGTCAAGTTCAAGTCCTACCGTTTTTGCCGTCCCTGTGATACCACGAATTTCACCATAAAGATGTGACGCTGAAATCATCTTGCCCTC
>QZLA01000070.1 GCA_004796375.1 Desulfobacteraceae bacterium | reverse complement strand
TTCAGTTTTGGCGGCGGCTATAGCGGCGAGGACGGTGCGTTTGTAGCGTTGTCCATCCAGGAACGAAACCTGTTCGGCAAGGGGTGGATGTCCAACGCAAAGGTGCAGATCGGTGAGGATTCCAATGAAATCAATATTGGTTTTACCGAACCCTGGCTGTTTGATATTCCGTTGTCTGCCGGTTTCGATATCTACAAGGTTGAATATGAATATGACCACTATGACAAGGATACCATCGGGCTCCAACTCAGGGCCGGGTATAAGATTTTTGATTATACCAGTGTGGGCATGAGTATCCGTTGGGAACAGTTCGAACTTCTTAACATCGAATCGGATTATACCAATGTCACTGCAGGGGACTATTTTCACGGGAGCGTGACCCCTTATATTAAGTATGACTCCAGGGATCGGTTGTTTGTTCCCAGGGAAGGGTCAGTCCACAGATTCAGTATTGAATATGCCGGGCAGATACTTGGAGGGGAAATCGATTATGTCCGGTATGTGGCTGAAACCGGCTGGTACTTTCCGTTGTTCTGGAAATTTGTCGGTTCACTTCATGCAGAAGCCGGATACCTTGATGATAACACCGGCGGTAATCCGGATATTGATTATGAACGCTTTTACCTCGGTGGTATGAGTTCAATCAGGGGGTTTGATAAAACCGATATCGACGCCACCCCGCCGGGCGAAACCATCCAGCGTGGCGGCGAAAAGTATGTACAGTTCAATGCCGAACTGACATTTCCTTTATACGAACCCCAGAATCTTTCCGCTGTGATTTTTTATGATCAGGGAGATGTCTACGCAGAAGATGAAGATTTCGACTTTGGTGATCAGTTTTCAAGTTATGGTCTCGGTGTCAGATGGAATTCTCCCATGGGCCCGATACGTATAGAATATGGTATTGTTCTTGAGGGTAAAGATGTCCGTGAAAGCGGTGACGGCCAGTGGGAATTCTCTGTTGGTGCGTTTTTCTAAACCACAAAGTTAATTAAATTAGGAGATATGGTTCAAATGAGAAAAATCAAATTGTTGTTTTGTGTACTTATAATTGCTTGTTACAGCATGCCGGCCTGGTCTGCAGATGTCGCCAAAATCGGGATTATTGATTTCGAACGGGTGTTGAATGAATCCAGTGCCGGAAAAAAAGCCAGGGAAGAGATCAATCAAAAAGGCGAAGATCTCAAGGCAAAGCTCGAACAGATGAAAAAAGAGGTTGAGGAGCTGAATCTCAATATGGAGCGTGAAGCCTTGGTAATGAGCAAGGATAAACGTACAGAAAAACAGCGTGAGATCCGGATCAAGGTCAATGATTTCAAGCAAAAGCAACGAGAGTTTGAAAAAGAGTTTAAAATTCTGGAAGGCAAGATGGTCAGAGAAATCCAAAAAGAGGTTCATGATATAGCCCAGATTATTGGCAAGGAGCAGGGATATCTTCTGATCCTGATGAAGGAAGCCGCTGGAATTATCTATTCGCCCGAACACATTAATATCACAGATCTGGTGGTTGAACGATACAACAAGAAAATTGCCGCTCAATAACAGGGCATTTTCCTAACTGATTGTGAAACTGACTATATCCCAAATTGCCAGGATTGTTGACGCCCGGATTGTAGGGGAGGAAGATGAAGTTATCCATGATATCGCTTCCTTCCCCCAGGCCAAACCCGGCGAACTCACCTTTGCAAGCGAGCCCAGATTTTTAAAGACCATCGACCAGAGCCAGGCCGGGGCGATCATTGTTCCCACGGATTTTGATCATAAGGTACTCAATCAATTTCAAGGAGCTCTGTTAAAATGTAAAAACCCCAGGGTTTCTTTTTTCAAAGTTGTTTCCTCGATCTACCCCAAAAAACAGATCACACCGTTTGTTTCACCGGATGCGTCCATTGGTAAAAATGTCACCATTGGAAAAGAGGTGATCATACATCCCCAGGTTTACATTGGAGATGATGTGATCATCGGTGACCGGGTACAGCTTTTTCCCCATGTCTTTATCGGAGATGAGGTGTCCATCGGTGATGGGAGCATCGTCAAACCCAATGTCACGATTATGGAAAAATCCCGGATCGGCAAACAGGTACTGATTCACTCGGGAACTGTCATCGGTTCAGACGGTTTCGGGTTTGCACAGCAGGATGATGTTCATGAAAAACTTGAGCATACCGGGTATGTCCAGATTGATGACCATGTTGAAATCGGTGCGTGCAATACCATTGACCGGGGGACGCTGGGTAAGACACATATCCAGCAGGGTGTAAAAACCGACAACCTCGTTCATATTGCCCATAATGTCAGGGTGGGAAAAAACACGCTTCTTGTTGCCCAGGTCGGTATCGCCGGCAGTGCCTCCATCGGTGACAATGTCATTCTTGCCGGCAGAGCAGGAGTCACCGGGCATATTCATGTCGGGGATCATACCATTGTCGGCCCCAATGCCGGTGTGGTCAGCAGTGTTCCTTCCAATCAGATCGTATCTGGTTTTCCGCACATGCCCCATAAAAAATGGCTGAAAATTGCTGCATTTATACCCAGACTCCTTGACTTTCGGAAAAAGATATTATCTTTGGAGCAGCGGGTAAAAAAAATAGAAACGACCAGGAAAAAATCGGAGAATAAATGATTCATCCTACCGCGATCATCGATCCCGGCGCCCAGATCCATGATGAGGTGACCATCGGGCCGTATGTAATTGTCAAAGCAGATGTGTGTATTAAGTCGGGAACAACCATTGGACCCTATACCGTTATTGATCAATATACCACCATTGAGGAAAACTGCACCATTCACCAGAATGCAGCGATCGGTGGTGCTCCTCAGGATCTGAAATTCCATGGTGAAAAAAGTTACCTTAAAATCGGACGGGGAACCATTATCCGCGAGTTTGTCACCATCAACCGGGGCACTGAAGTCGGCGGCGGATATACAGAAGTGGGCGAAGAGAACTATCTGATGGCCTATACTCATATTGCCCACGACTGCATTACCGGTAAAAAAGTGATCCTTGCGAACAACTCAACCCTTGCCGGTCATATTATTTTAGGTGACCATGTCACTGTCGGCGGGCTTGTCGCCATTCACCAGTTTGTAAAAATCGGTGATTATGCCTATATCGGCGGTAAAGCCGGGGTGGTTAAAGATATCCCGCCCTATGTCATTGCTGCCGGGGACCGGGCCAGCCTTCATGGCCTGAATAATGTAGGGCTCAAACGCCATCATTTTTCGAAATCCACACTCAGTGAACTCAAAAAAGCCTACAGAATCGTATTCAGGTTTGGCTTAACCGTCAAACAGGCATCTGAACGGGTCAAAGCCGAGGTGGAACAGATTCCGGAAGTGATTAAATTCATGACCTTTATTCAGGAGTCAAACAGGGGGATCACCAGATAACACAGATGAACATCGGTCTCATTGCAGGCGGCGGGCAATTCCCTGTTCTTTTCTCCCGCAAGGCGCGGGAGAAAGGATTTACGGTCATTGCCGCAGCCATTAAAAATGAAGCTGATACCCTTCTCAACGAGTATACCTCTCAAATCCAGTGGTCTCATATCGGTCAGGTTGCCAAACTGATCAAGTTTTTCAAGTCCAACGGTGTCACCCGCACCGTCATGCTCGGTACCATCAATAAGACCAGTATATTCAAGGATATCAAGCCTGATTTCATGGCCCTTAAACTGATGACCAGGGCAAGGAAAACCCATGATGATCACATGCTCAAACATGTCGCCCGGTTCCTGGGTGAGCAGGGAATCGAGGTGGTGGCATCCACTTTTTTACTGCCCGAATTGATCTGCTCCAAAGGAATCTGGACACGAAAAAAGCCTGATTTCCAGACCTTTCAGGATATCTACAGGGGCTGGGCCATTACCAAGGAGATCGGGAAGCTCGACATTGGCCAGTGCCTGGTCATGGGAGGCGGTTCTGTACTTGCTGTAGAGGGTGCTGACGGCACTGATGAGACCATTAAGCGCGGTGGCCTTCTTGCCAACGGCAGGGGTGCCATCGTTATTAAATTGTCAAAACCGAACCAGGATTTGAGATTTGATCTTCCCACTGCAGGGCTGAGAACCATTGAAACCATGAGTCGTTACGGCGCCTCCACTCTTGTTCTGGAGGCAGGTAAAACCATCTGTTTCGACCGGGATGAGATGATTGAATTTGCAGACACAAAAAAAATATCCATTGTGGTTTTAGACCAGGATGATATTCCATGACCTTGCCGGCCCTGATAAATAAACGTGTCATCATTCTGACCGGTGAACCCTCCGGCGATGCCCATGCTGCCCCGCTGATTCGTGAACTCAAGAAAAAGGAACCCGGCCTCAGGGTGTCCGGTATCGGCGGACCGTGCTTATCAAGAGAGGGTGTTCGCCTGTTTTATGATATCAAAGAGTTAACGGTGATGGGTGCAGTGGAGGTGCTTTACCAGTTTTCTCATATTAAACGGGCATTTGCCCGCTTTAAACTTGAAGTTCATCAGCACCGTCCCGACCTTTTGATACTGGTAGATTATCCAGGGTTCAACCTCAAGGCAGCTGCATGGGCGAAAACATTTCATATTCCAGTACTATACTATATTACCCCAAAGGTATGGGCCTGGAAAAAATCCAGGCTAAAAACCATTCGAAAATGGGTTGACCATGCTGCATTGATCTTTCCTTTTGAACTTCCTTTATATAAGCGGTCCGGCATTCCAGCGACGTTTGTGGGTAATCCTCTGCTGGATCAATTCTCCGTTTCCCGGATCGCTTCACAATCGGTACTTCCCAGGACAAAGCATGGAACAGGTTCTAAAACTGCGGATGATTTTGTCATCGGTCTTTTGCCGGGTTCAAGGAAAAATGAGATCCATTCTCTTTTAGAGACAATGTTGGCTGCATCATGCCTTATCAAAAAACAGTGTCAAACAGTGAGATTCGTCGTGTCTGCAGCAGAATCCGCGGATCTCTCATATATCAGGGGGATGATTGATACGTATGAAAAGCAGATTCCGGTGTCCATAAAGAAAGGTAGTGTCTCAAATATTTTCAGTCAGGCCGACCTGCTGATTGCTGCTTCGGGAACCGTTACGCTTGAAGCCGCCATTCACGGCATCCCAACCATCATCATCTATAAAGTATCACCCCTTACCTTTTTTCTGGGTAAACGGTTTGTTCGATTAGACTATGTCGGCCTGCCCAACATAATCGCAAAAAAGGAGGTGATGCCCGAACTTCTCCAGGATAAAGCCAATCCGGTTCAAATATCTGACAGGGCGATCGAGATGATGCAGCCGGCGAACCTTCACCAAAGCCGCAAAGAATTGAGGTTTGTGAAACATATGCTGGGTACCCCGGGCGCTGCAAGGCGGACGGCACAGATTGCGATGAATCTGTTAAATTAACCGTACACAGGAATTCTGATTTGACAAATGATTAAAAATACGATTGAATTTAAACCATTCATTAATATAAGAGGATAGTCTTAATCTTCATGTCTGCTGAAATCGTACTACTTTTAATTTGCCTGTTTCTTTCAGGCTTCTTTTCATCCGCAGAAACCGCTCTGTTCTCGATGAGCAAAGTCAAGGCCCTGTACATCGCAAAAAACGGTTCCAAAACCGATCGTTTGATTATGCAGATGAAAAAAGACTCTCATACCCTCCTGACAACGGTCCTGATCGGCAACAACCTGGTCAATATCGGTGCATCCGCTATTGCCACTTCCATTGCCATCGGCCTGTTCCAATCCAATGCGGTTGGAATTGCTACGTTTACCATGACCTTTTTAATCCTCGTATTTGGAGAAATTTTTCCCAAATCCCTGGCTGCTCATAATAATGTTCTTGTTGCAAGGATCGTTATATATCCCCTGTACTGGCTATCCAAGTTGTTTTTTCCCCTCATTTTTTTACTGAATTTCATTCCGAAAATATTGGGGAACCTTGAAAAATCCCAGGGTCTGACAGAGGATGAACTGATGACCATGGTCGAGGTTGTTGAGAAAGGCGGTGAGATCAAGGAGGAGGAGAAGGAGCTGATCAGCAATATCTTTGAATTTGATGACACGAAATGTTCAGAAATCATGACCCCGAGGGCAGACATGTTCGTGTATGATATTTCTGAATCCCTTGAAATTGAAACCCTTCTCAAGACAGGATATTCACGCATTCCGGTTATCGAGGGATCCATTGATAACGTGATCGGTATCCTGCATGTGAAAAATCTGTTTGATACCTTTCACAGGCTAAGTACCAATAATATCTCTACGCCTTTGGATGTCAGAGATATCATGAAAAAGCCGTTTTTCATTCCCGAATCCAAAAAGCTGGATTCATTGCTCCAAGAGTTCAAGCGGCTGAAAAACCATATCGGAATTGTGGTGGATGAACATGGCGGCGTTGCCGGTCTGGTTACCCTTGAAGATGTGGTAGAAGAGATTGTCGGAGATATCAGCGATGAAACTGACCGTCCGACGCCTGATGTGGTAAAGCTCAAGGGGGCCAAATGGCTGGTTGCCGGTAAAATTGACATAGATGACTTTAACAAGGAACTCCCTTTGGAAATCCCGGAATCAGAATCCTATGACACATTCTCCGGATATATTCTTGAGATTCTTGGACGGATCCCCCAGGTGGGTGAAAGTATTAGAATCGGATCCCATGAAGCCACTGTAAAGGAAAAAGACGGTAACCGGATTAAAACCTTTATTGTCCAGAAATTGAAGACTCCGGATATCAAATCCAGTGAAACCTCTTGACAAGCAACCCCTTGATTGCGTATAGCATGGGTACAGATTATCAAAACCACGGGAATTTAACTCGAATGAAAAACATCAACAGCAGACACGGATATTTTTTTAGGTATTTTTTTAAAATACCTGATCTGCTGTGGTGACGACTGAATAGATACAGATCAACCCGATAAAAAAACCGCAGCAGAAAAAATATCTGCCGCGGTTTTTTTATTTTTGGAGCAGATTCTGCTCAAATGAAAGAGGCAACATGGCAAAAACACCTTGCAGTCAGGATAGGATCAAATGAAAGATCACCATTTCCATAAGGATGAGAGCCTGGAATCATTACGCGAACAGATCGATAGTATCGATGCCCGGATTCTTGACCTGATCAACCAGCGTCTATTGATCGGCAAACAGGTAGGGAGTGTTAAATCAAAAAAGGGAGGCCCCATTCTGGACAGATCTCGGGAAAAATCTGTTCTTGAAAAACTGGCCAAAATCAACAAAGGGCCTGCCCAAAAAGATATGCTGCGCTACCTGTTCAGTGTAATAATCACTGCGACAAGACAGATCCAGAAACCGAATACGATATCATTCTTAGGACCCAGCGCCAGCTTTACCCATATTTCCGCATTGAATTTTTTTAAACACTGCGGAACCTTTGTTCAACAGGAAAGCCTGTACGATATTTTCAGGGATGTGGAAAAAGGCCAGAGCCACTATGGTGTTGTACCGGTAGAGAATAGTATTGAGGGAGTGGTCAATCATACACTTGATCTGTTTATGGACTTTTCATTGAGAATCTGCGGGGAACACTATGAGCCGATTTCCCACGATCTTTTGTCCATTACCGGAGAGCCCGGTGATGTTCAGCAGATTTGCTCACACCCCCAGGCACTGGCCCAGTGCAGGGGATGGATCAAAAAGAAGTTCAGCAAGGCCGTTATTGTTGAAACCAGTTCAACTTCAAAAGCGGCTCAGATGGCATCTGAAAATAACCGGATTGCTGCGATTGCCTCATCACAGGCAGGCCAGATTTATGAACTCCAGGTGGTGGAATCAAAAATCGAGGATTATTCCGGTAATATCACAAGGTTCCTGGTTCTGGGGAACTCAGATTATGAGAAAACCGGGGATGACAAGACCTCATTGATGTTTGCGACCTCACACGTGCCCGGTGCACTTTTCAAGGCACTGGAACCGGTCAACCGAGCCGGTTTGAACATGCTCAAACTTGAATCCAGACCCAGCAAAAAACAGAACTGGACCTATACCTTTTTTGTCGATATAGAAGGGCATATGGAAGACGAATTGCTGCAGCGAACTGTCAAAGACATCGGATTGCAGACCCTGGATCTGAAAATTCTGGGGTCCTATCCCAAATACCAGGACCATCCTGCTCAACCCAACTAACGGAACCCTTATGATCGATTCAAACACGCAGTTATATGCTGTTTTCGGGCACCCGGTCAGGCATTCAAAAAGCCCGTTCCTGCACAATTTTTTATTCAGACAACATGAATTGAATGCGGTTTATCTTGCTTTTGAGATCCATGACATTGGATCGGCTGTTCAATCCATCAGAGATTTGAATATCCAGGGTGTTTCCATTACCATACCCCATAAGGAAACTGTAATGGAACACCTGGATTGGATCGATCCAATAGCCCGCCAGGTGGGTGCAGTGAACACAATTGTGAATTCGAGCGGAACCCTCAAAGGGTATAACACAGATATTGATGGCGCAATGGCACCGCTGTTGATGCATGGTATTAAACATAAAAAGGTGTGTGTACTCGGTGCGGGCGGTGCTGCCCAAGCCATTGCATGCGGTATCAGGAACCAGGGTGCGGATCTCTACGTTGTGAACCGTTCCAGGGAAAAGGGTGAGAAACTGGCACAGACATTTAATGGAATGTTTATTGAGTCTTTAGAGTTAAAACAAATTAACCCAGATATAATTGTAAATACAACTCCTGTGGGAATGTTTCCTCATACCACTGAATCCCCAGTATCAGAAGATGTTTTTAAACCAGGTATGATTGCCATGGACATTGTATACAACCCCTTAAAAACCCGATTTTTAACTTTGGCCGAACAAAACAGGTGCCATATCATTGATGGCCTGAATATGTTTATTCGCCAGGGTATTGCCCAATTTAAACTATGGACAGACAGATCATGTGATTATGATCAGGTCAGGCAACACTTTTCAGAATAGGTATAACGATGAAAGAAATTCTACCCCGTACCATTGCATCCCAAACCGTGAATGTTCCAGGATCTAAAAGCATTTCTCACCGCATGGTCATCAGTGCAGCACTGGCCTCGCAAACCTCGGTTTTAACCAATGTACTTGAGAGTGAAGATGTGCTGCTGACCATTGATGCACTGAAAAGCATGGGGGCTGATATTCGCAAAAGCGCTTCAGCCACTTATACGATTACAGGATTTAACGGAACGCCTAAGGCACCTGCCAAAGAGATTTACCTTGGTAATTCCGGCACCTCCATGCGCCTTCTGGCAGGGATCAGCTCACTTGGGAATGCACCGATTATCTTAACCGGTGATCCACGTATGTGCGAGCGCCCAATGAATGAACTCATGGATTCTCTGAATGTCATTGGCATTGACGCATCATCCGAAAACAATACTGGAACACCGCCGGTAAAAATTTGCGGGGGGAACCGCCAGGGCGGCCGGACCACCATTGACTGTTCCCGCAGCAGCCAGTATCTGTCTGCCTTGCTCATGATCGGCCCGTTTTTTGAGAATGGACTGACCGTGGAGTTGCATCAGAAACCGGTTTCAGCCCCCTATATCGATTTAACCATGGATATCATGGCACAATTCGGTGTAACAGCAGAACGTGTTAGTGACACGAAATATCATGTTCCCGGAAAACAAACCTATCAATCCAGAAATGCGTTTGTTGAACCGGATATTTCAAATTCCGGATATTTCTGGGCAGCAGGAGCGATTTCGGGTGTACCTGTCTTTGTGAACAATATTACGACCCATTCGCTTCAGGGAGACCTGAAGCTGATCCACCATTTTGAACGAATGGGATGCCGGCTGATTTTCAGGGATGACAGCATTGGTGTTGCAGGCGAACAGCTCAAGGGGATTCATGTTGATATGTCTGATACACCGGATGCGGTTCCTGCACTTGCAATCGTTGCCGCATTTGCAAAAGGAGAAACCCGGATCAGCAACATCGCACATCTCAGGGAAAAAGAGTGCGACCGGATTGATGCGGTGGTGACCCAGCTTCAAAAAATGGGCATTCATACGGATCAGGGTCAGGATTATATGATTATTCAGGGTGGGTCCCCACATGGAGCGGATATTGAGACCTATAATGATCATCGAATCGCAATGTCATTTGCAGTATCCGGCTTGAGAACCCAAGGGGTTCATATCGAGAATCCAGGCTGTGTTGCCAAATCTTTTCCAAACTTCTGGGAGGTATTTGATCAACTCTGATGTTTACAATCCAATGATCTGTAATGACCTTCAAGGATACTGTCAATGAATGATGCATCTAACATCTACCTGATCGGATACCGGTGTACCGGAAAGACCACCATAGGCCGTGCGCTATCCGAGTACTTTCATCGGCCTTTTGCTGATACCGATCTGCTGATTCAACATCAGATCAACGCTGGAATCACAGAATTTGTTCATTCCAAAGGATGGGATCCGTTCAGGGAAATTGAATCACAGATATTGAATGCTGTCAGTAAAACGCCCGGGCAGGTCGTGTCCACAGGTGGGGGCATCATTTTAAATTCTGAAAACAGGAAGTGCCTCATGAAGACCGGCATCAATATCTGGCTTCAGGCAGACATTTCTGTGATTGCAGCACGGATTCAAAATGATCTAAAAAGCGCAGAGACACGACCGAGCCTTACCGGCAACCCCATAGAAGATGAGGTCAGGCAGGTAATGGCAGACCGGCTTCCATTTTATGAAGAGGTCGCTGATCTGACCGTTGATACATCCTGCCTTTCACTCAAACAGATTGTCAACCTGATCAAGGAGGAGTTGTCCCATGTCAGGAAGTAGTTTTGGAAAAGCATTTCAGATCACCACCTGGGGTGAATCCCACGGGCCTGCCATTGGTGTCACCATCCAGGGGTGTCCGCCAAATCTTAAGCTTAATGAGACCATTATCCAGAAAGCCCTGGACAGGAGAAAACCATTCTCAGGCAGCGCAAGTACCAGCCGCAAGGAACCGGATCAGGTACAGATTCTTTCCGGTACATTTGACGGCAACACCACCGGAACACCGATCAGCCTGATGATCCTGAACAAAGATGCCAAATCCAGATCCTACTCAGATATTGCAAAACTGTTCAGACCGGGTCATGGTGATTTTTCCTATCATCATAAATATGGCATCCGGGACTACAGGGGAGGGGGCCGTGCTTCTGCAAGGGAAACCGCTGCACGCGTTGCCGCAGGTGCCGTAGCCCAGGTTGTTCTGGATCAGTATGGGATCGATATCCACGCATATACCCTGGAACTTGGGGGTATACGTGCTGAAACAATAAATTTAAAGACTATTGATTCCAACCGGCTGCAATGCCCGGATCCTCGCGCTGCAGACCAGATGGAACATCGGATAAGGCAGGTCAAACAGGCGGGAGATTCTGTTGGCGGGGTCGTGGAAATACAGGCAGTGGGTGTTCCACCCGGTCTGGGTGACCCGGTGTTTGATAAGCTCGATGCAGATCTGGCCAAGGGGTTGATGAGCATCGGGGCGGTGAAAGGGGTCGAGATCGGAGAGGGATTTGGCGTCTCTGTTCTGAAGGGGTCTGAAAACAATGATGCCCTGTACCCTGATGGTTTTAAGACCAATCATGCCGGCGGTATTCTGGCCGGCATTTCAACGGGTGCACCTATTGCTGCAAGGGCTTATGTAAAACCGATCCCATCCATCAGCGTCGAGCAGGATACCATCGATCAAAACGGGAAGAGCGCTAAGATATCAACACACGGACGGCATGATATCTGCGCCCTTCCAAGGATCAATCAGGTGTGTAAATCGATGATTCAGATCACCCTTGCCGATCACCTGCTTCGCCAGGTCATGGTTGCTCACAAACCGATCAGATAGGTGAGGTTAGATCGCCAATTCCATGCTCACCGAAGAATCGGCGGTCAGGAAAGCCTATTTTTTTACAATATCCGACTCCAGTTTAGTGGCAATTTCAAGTGCGGTGTTCAGAGAGTCGTTAATTAAAAACAGTTGGATTTTCAGGGTTTTCAAGGATGCAGGCGTTGCAGACATGGGTTCATTGCTCGCAAGCACTTTTGCCAGTGTTTTTGATTTTTCAGCAAACCCCAAGAGCTTTTCACTGAAGTTTTCAATCTCGGCAGACCATTTTTTTCTGTCATCTTCTGGAATTTCAATATTCGCGTTTCCTGTACCGTTAATGAGGTGATCAATCTGATATTCTTCCGGATTAGCAATGATTTCGTACATAACAGGCCTCCTTTGACAAAAGCTTTAATATATTACGTAAATCATAGCAGAATTGAAGGATCACACCAAGTAGATTTTCATTTTATTAGCCATTGGATGACTAAAGCCTTGAAATTTTGACTCATACATATTACCCTGTTCGCCAAAATTGTATTGGTGCGGGAGCTTTAACCGGCTGAGAGGGGACATATTCCCGACCGCTTAAACCTGATCCGGATAATCCCGGCGGAGGAAACTTGAAAGAATCATTCTGATCACGATCCATGCTGCAGCCGCCAGAGGCCGCAGGTCAGGACTTTGTCAGGGTGATTTTTTTTTGCAAAGGACATTTGAATGATGAAACATGTTGTAAAATCTATCCTAATGGTTGGTCTGCTCCTGGTTGTTATGGCGCAAATTGCTGCTGCATCTGAGAGAAAAGTGGTCATAATGACCCATGACAGTTTTAACGCCAGTAAAGAGGTGATTCAGAAATTCGAACAGCAGTTTGACTGCCGGGTCGATATTTTAAGATCCGGTGATGCAGGTGAGGCCCTGAACAAGGCGATACTCACCAAGTCCCGCCCACTTGCGGACCTGTTTTTCGGTATTGACAACACCTTCCTGTCCCGGGCATTGTCACAGGACATGTTTGTACCCTATGTTTCCAAAGAACTTGAACAGATTCCGGATCACCTCAAACTTGATCCTGAATTCAGGTTGTCACCCGTGGATTTTGGGGATGTGTGCCTGAACTATGATATCCAGTGGTTCAAAGAGCAGAATCTTTCGCCGCCCATGCTGCTTGAAGATATTTTAAAAACCGAATACAAGGGACTCACGGTCGTCCAAAATCCGGCTACCTCATCACCCGGCTTGGCGTTTTTACTCACCACGGTGTCGAAATTTGGAGAATCCGGATACCTCAAATTCTGGAATGACTTAAAACGCAACGATGTGGCCATTACCAACGGTTGGAAAGAAGCTTACTGGGGTCAGTTCTCAGCTGCTTCCGAAGGCAGCCGCCCCATTGTGGTCAGCTATGCCACCAGCCCGGCCGCAGAGGTGTTCTTTTCCAAAGAGACACTCGCCCAGTCACCCACGGCTGCCGTTATCGGGCAAGGTTCCGCGTTCAGACAGATCGAATTCGCCGGGATATTGAAAGGATGTCAACATCTCGAGTTGGCCAAAAAATTTATGGACTTCCTGCTTTCCACAGATTTCCAGGAGGATATTCCCCTTCAAATGTTTGTATTTCCTGCCAATAGCAAGGCCAAACTTCCCGAGGTGTTTGTCAAGCACAGCCGGATCACCCAAAAACCGGCATCGGTTCCATCAGACCGGATCTCAAGTCAGAGGGAACACTGGATCAACCAATGGACAGAACTGATGCTTCAGTAGGGTTCGGCCCTGTCTTAGCGGCAGGGCTCATCCCTTTTGTTTTCCTCGGGCTGTTCTATTGTTACCCCGTTATCAGTATCTTTTTTAAAAGTTTTACAGATGCCGGTAGCTGGAACGGGTCCTCCCTTATAGCGGTTTTTACCTCAAAACGAATGATCAACATCCTGTGGTTTACCTGCTGGCAGGCCGGTTTATCCACCATGGTCACACTTATTGTCGGCTTACCCTGTGCATATTTTTTTTCCACGTATCAATTCAGGTTCAAACAAACACTGCTCACCCTGAGTACCATTCCATTTGTATTGCCGACAGTTGTGGTTGCCGCGGCATTCCAGGCACTGATCGGGGACCGTGGAATCATTGCCACCCCATTGTTTTCCCATCCATTGTTCATGATTATCATGGCCCACGTATTTTACAATTTTTCCGTTGTCCTGAGGATTATTTCAGGGTACTGGAGTCAGGTCAGCTCGACCTATGCAGACGCTGCCCGAACACTGGGAGCCCATCCGATCCAGGTGTTTTTCAGGGTTCACCTGCCTTTGATACGGCCGGCAATTCTGGCATCTGCCCTTTTGGTTTTCATGTACTGTTTTTGCAGTTTTGGTGTAATCCTGATACTGGGAGGCCCGAAATTTTCAACCATTGAGGTCGAGATTTACCGGCAGGCAGCGCATCTGTTTAACCTTCCAATGGCGGCTGCGCTTTCCCTTGTCCAGATCGTATTCACATTTCTACTGATGTGGGGGTATACCCGGTATCAGAGAAAAACCGCCGCACCTGCGTCAGATATTCAGTACGTGAGTAAACCATGCGACCGATGGTATCAGAAGGGTAGTGTCTTATTATGCGGCTGCTTCATCATCCTTTTTACAGGTGCACCCATGATCGCCCTGTTTATTAAATCGATCATCCATGACGGTCAGGTATCCTTGATCTATTACAGGTCCCTTTTTGACAATCCCACCCATTCCCTGTTTTATATTCACCCGGTGAGTGCCATTAAAAACTCCTTGATATTTTCATTGGTCACCCTGATCATTGCCGGTGTTGTGGGAATGTCATCCGCCTATACGATCCACTACTCACCCAAAAAGATGGCTTCAGTACTTGATCCTTTGTTTATGCTGCCCCTGTCCACCTCTGCCGTAACACTGGGTTTCGGCATCATTATCTCCCTGGACCGTTCGATTATCGATCTGAGAACCTCTCCCGCACTGATTCCCATTACCCATTCGATCATCGCGTTTCCCTTTGTCCTTAGAACGGTTCTTCCAGCCATCCAATCCATCCCGATATCGCTTAGGGAAGCGTCACATGTTTTGGGTGCAGGCCGGTTCAAAACCTTTATGCATGTTGAATTACCAATTATCATTAAAGCATTGACCACTGGATCTGTGTTCGCTTTTACCATCAGCCTGGGTGAGTTCGGGGCCACGGTGTTTACCGCACGGCCCGAGTATTCTACCATGCCCATGGCCATCTTCCGTTTCTTAGGGAACCCCGGACACATGAATTATGGTCAGGCCATGGCGGTCTCTTTCCTGCTGATGTGCATGACAGGTATCGGATTTGTGTTGATTGAGCGGGTTTCAGGGACGCACAGGGGTATATTTTAAAAGGGGCGCTATGAAGACATCATCTTATGAACTTGAAATCGTGGAATTAAAAAAGAGGATAGACAAAGCCCCTGTTCTTTCCGGGATCAGTCTCCAGGTGAAAAAAGGAGAGTGTCTGTGCCTTTTAGGGTCATCCGGCTGTGGAAAAACCACGCTGCTCAGGTTGGTTGCGGGCCTTGATTCTCCGGAATCCGGAGACATCAGGTTCAGGGGGAAAAGTATTCTGACCACTCCGGCTCACCGCCGTAATTTTACCATGATGTTTCAGGATTTTGCCTTGTTCCCTCATCGGGATGTATTTTCAAATATCTCATTCGGGCTTGAAATGAAGCAGTGGACACGCCAGAGGATGATCACCAAAGTAGACCAAATGCTTGAATTGGTAGGCTTGTCAGGATTTGGACATCGTTCCATTGATGAACTGTCCGGTGGTGAACGTCAACGGGTTGCATTGGCAAGAGCATTGGCACCTGAACCTGATTGTATTCTGCTTGATGAACCCTTGGGATCTCTGGATCGAATATTGAAAGAGCGTTTGCTCGAAGATATCATGCACATTTTAAAACAGGTTGAAACCACAGCGATTTTTGTCACCCATGATCAGGCCGAAGCATTCTATGCGGCAGATCGTATCTGCCTGCTAAACCAGGGTAGGGTGGAGCAGGTGGATACACCGACATCCCTGTACTACTTCCCTAAAACCCTTTATGCGGCAAGGTTCTTGGGATTCAAAAACAAAATTCCCTACAGGTATCTTTCAGACCATCACATCGACACTTGCATCGGACGGTTCGTGCAGAATGAATCACCGGGTCACCAGCGGCAGGAGATGGTTCCTGGATCCAAAGGCGAACTGATCATTTTGCCCGATGCGGCCATGAACGTCACGGAATCCGAGGGGTTTGTTGATGAAAATGCGGGACCGGTGAACCGGATCTTTGGCATCGTCCGGCAGGTCTCTTTCAAGGATGGATACCACCAGGTCGAGGTGATCCCCCAGTGCCGCGACAAACAAGATGCCAGGTCATGCGATGATCTGATCCTGTGGTTCAATCTTCCAAAAGAATCCAGGGGTTTGGTACCCGGAACAGAGATCAGGCTGCAGGTCGATCCGTCAGGGTTACGTTTGTTTCAAGAGAAACGGCAGCAGATCCCCCTGGGTGTAAATGATGTTTAGTACGGACACAATATAACGATACCGTGCATCGGAAATATTCCTCTGGGCAGTCACCAGCAGGGTATTGGCATCCATTATATCCACACTGTCGGCCATGCCGTACTGAAATTGCATTTTTACAGCATTGAAATTCTCGTCAGCAGATTTAAGTTCATCCTGCAGGGTCATCAATTCACTCTTTGTGGTTTCCAACTCCAGGAACGCCTGTTCAGTCTCAAAAACAATTCCCCGTTCTAGAATGGCCAGTGAGTTCCTCGCCTTTCTTTCAGAAGCAAGTGCCTGCTGAACCGTTCCTTTTCTGAGTCCGCCGTCATAAAGGGTAAAACTCAACTCTCCGGTCACATAAAAATTATCATCATCATTATTGGCGCTTCCGCCGGAAGAACTGTACTTAACACGGGTGTCGGTGTATGCTGCTTCAAGGGAAAAGGTCGGCCAGTAATCACTTTTTTCATACTTGACGGTTTTTTTAGCGATCTCAATCTGTTTCAGAGTTTGATTGATTTCAGGCCGGTTAGACAAGGCCCGCTCCTTGATACCATCCAATGTACATGAATAATTGCGCAACTCTTCAATATCCACATAGGATAACGTGAAGTCATCATCAATCTTGACCAGGTTTTTCAAAGCGGCCTTGGCCTGCATCACACCATTTTGAGCACGGACAAGGGCAGTTTTTGAGCCGGAGAGTTCAGCCTGGGCCCGGTATAATGCCGTTTTGGTCAGACTCCCCACGTTCACCTTTTCCTGAACCGCATTTTTATGTTTTTCCAGGCGTTCCACATCGGTCTGTGCAATTTCAACAAAACGCTCGGCGCTGAGGATCTGGAAATAGGCTTGTGAAATCTGGAGCAGGTATTCTGCCCGGATACTGTCAAGAGACAACTGACGTTCTTCAATTGAGCGCTTGGTGACATCCAGGGCGATCAATTCCCTGCCGTTCAGGGTGAAGGACTGGGTCAGTTTGATTCCCTTGGTCATCACATTGGGGGTGGACATGGTGTCGTCCTTATATTCTGTATGGCTTGCAAAAGCGGTAAATCGGGGGATCAAAACAGACAGTGCCCGTTTCTTCTCCTGTTCAGCAATGTAAAGGTCCTCTTCGGCAATCTTTATGGTCTCAGCATTGGTGTTGGCAAGGGTGCACAGCTCATATAACGTGTACTCGGTCTGGGCATGGGCGGAAGCAAAGGGAAGAAATGCAATACAAATCAGGTAAAACAGTTTAAAAACGTAAGGTTTCATGACCACCTCATGTTGAATGGTTGAAAAAGTTAACCCAATATTACCATGTATGAAAGTGGCGTCAAGACAGTAAAAATGTAAAAAATTGTTACGATTTGCGCGATTTGGTCACAGAATTTTCCCTGCCTGGGCTTATTATGGAAATCTTATACAAATTATGATATTTATGCTGTCAAATCATTCTACACATCGATAACAAAACCTAAAAGGAGCCTTGAAAGATGACTGTGCTTGAAACGCAATTTAATGGGATTGATCCAGCCCGTAAAGGCAAAGTCAGGGATATTTTTGAAACCGAAGATGCTTTCCTGATGGTCACCACGGACCGATTATCCGCATTTGATGTGGTGATGCCTGATGGCATTCCGGACAAGGGAAAGGTCTTGAATCAGATTTCTGTATACTGGTACGATCAGATCAGTGATCTGGTACCCAACCACCTGATCACAACTGATACGTCACTTTACCCGGAAGTGTTCAAACCTTACGCAGGTATCCTTGATAAACGCAGCATGCTGGTCAAAAAAGCCCAACCCCTGCAGGTTGAATGCATTGTCAGGGGATATATCTCAGGTTCCGGATGGAAGTCATATACCCAAGAGGGCCATGTCTGCCATATCCCCCTTCCCAAAGGACTCAAAGAGTCAGACAAACTGTCCGAGCCTCTGTTCACGCCGTCCACAAAAGCGGAAGTCGGTGATCATGACATCAACATCAGTTTTGATGAAACCATTAACCTTATTGGCAAAGAGATGGCAGGAAAACTCAGGGATCTGAGTCTTGAGATATACAACAAAGGCGCAGCTATAGCGCTTGAAAAGGGTATCATTATCGCTGATACCAAGTTCGAGTTCGGGTTGTACAATGATGAGGTGATTATCATTGACGAAGTCCTGACCCCGGATTCATCCAGATTCTGGCCCCAAAAGGATTATGAGCCGGGTCGATCCCAGAACAGCTATGACAAGCAATATGTCAGGGATTGGCTGGTTTCATCCGGGTGGGACAAAACACCGCCAGGACCCAAATTGCCCCGGGAAGTGATTGATAATACCTCCAGCACTTATAAAGAGATCTATTCTCTGCTCACAGGCCAGACTATTTAACGCCTATGCATAAATCCTATGAAACTGTCCCGGTTGGTTCAATTGACCCGGCATACCAAAGATACCGGCTGGGACAGCCGTCTTTTGATGTAGAGAACCTCAAAGATGCGATAAATCGATCGGGCCTGATTCATCCAGTGGTGGTCAAACCGGTGCCTGAAGGAAAATACGGATTGGTCGTGGGCTTCAGGCGGTATGACGCGGTCAAAAAGCTTGGTCACTCCCATATTGATGCCATAATATTGGGTCCTGACGAGGAATGGGATGAAAAAAAATTTGACCTGGAGTGTCTCAAGTTTGCCATTACTGAGAGATCCTGTCAAAGACCGCTTGATGTATTTGAACTGCTTTGTGCCATTGAACGGCTGAAAGATCATCTTGACGTCCAAGAGATCGTTGCTATTTCCCCTGCTGTTTTTAATCAGGTGCTGAACCCGTCCATTGTCCGGCAATATATTCGTATGGCAGGCCTTTCGGAAAACCTGCGGGTACTCATGAGTACTGGCAGATTATCTGTTAAACCGGCGCTGATGCTGTCAGACATACCCACTGAACAAGCAGATGTCTTTGGTGCTGTATTTTCAAAAATCAGTTTATCCTCAAGCAATCAAAAGGATGTAATTCAGTTGAGCCTTGAGATTTCATCCAGGGACAAAAAACCTGTCAAACAGATTTTTAGCAATGATCCGTTTCTGCAAATCCTTAAGGATGATCACCTGGACCCAAGGGCAAAGGGCAAAAAAATAAAAGAGATGATCGCTGAACTCAGGTTTCCCCATCTGACCCAGGCCCGTAATACATTTACAAAAACCTGCAGGTCACTGGGCCTTTCAGGACGTATCCAGCTCACCCCACCAAAGAATTTTGAAGGGCTGGACTACAGCCTTAGCTTTCAATTTCAATCCCTATCCGAGTTTGAATCATGCCTTAAGAAACTGGATCAGTTGTCAGGTGATGAGCAATTCCGAAGGCTTTTTCCATGAAGATTAAAACCCTGTTCATCGATTACGAGGTCCCAAGGGATGAAGAGGTCGATTTTCTGATTGGGAGTTTGAAAACACCCCCCCAACCGGTTCAGGATATCCGGGAGGTTTATGAACATGTCAACGCAGGCCAAGATCCGATCCTACGTGCCAAACACACGCTGTTTATCACCCGGAACAGGGGGGCAGTGGTCAAGAAATGCCCGGGGACCTCTGAATACACCTGTTGCGATTACACCATCCTTCACACCGGCACATTTTGCTCCATGGATTGCTCGTACTGTATTCTTCAAGCCTACTTTCATCCGCCGCTCATGCAGTATTTCTCAGGACTTGATCAGCTCACCTCCCATTTGAATCCATATTTTAAGGGCAACCAGGTATATCGTATCGGCACTGGAGAGTTCACCGACAGCTTGATCTGGGAACCGATCTCCCTGCAACCCCGGTTCCTGGTCAACCTGTTCGCACGGCAGGACCACTGTGTCCTTGAGCTGAAAACCAAAACCGTAAATATTGAATCCCTGCTCGAACTTGAACACAATCAAAAAACAATCCTTGCCTGGTCTGTTAACTCGCCGAGGATCATCCAAAGCCAGGAGAGGGGGACTGCCTCACTCAAACAGCGGCTGGAAGCCGCTAAAAAGGCCGAGGCAGCAGGATACCGCCTGGCATTTCATTTTGACCCCATGGTGATTTATGACGGCTGCATCACAGAGTATCAAGACGTGGTGGATCAGATTTTTGCCCATGTCGATCCGAAGAGCATTGCCTGGATCAGCATGGGTACCTTCAGGTTCATGCCTCACCTCAAGGTGATCATTGAAAATCGATTTAAATCTTCTGATATCTGTTATGGTGAGTTTATCCTTGGCCTTGATAACAAGATGAGATACTTTAAACCCCTGAGAATGGAACTTTACAATCAAACCGTTTCATACCTGAAAAAACGTGCGCCACAAGTACTGGTTTATTTCTGCATGGAGGACAAGCAGGTATGGGAGAGCAGTTTGGGCTTCTTCCCGTCGGATGAGAATGAACTCGGCCGGCTACTTGACAGGAGTGCGGCCCAACATTGTGGTCTGGATCCATCGCTTTTGCCATGAGAATCGCCATTATCCATAACCCTCGATCCGGCGGCGGGAGCGCTGCCGGAAAACTGCCGTATATTACGCAAATGCTTAAAAAAACAGGTATCAGGTTTGACCTGTTTCATACCCGGTATCATCGGGGGGCCATCCAACTGGCCGCTGACCTTAAAATTGAACAGTACCAGGCCGTTGTTGTCGCAGGAGGGGACGGAACCAATTTTCAAACCATTAACGGCCTGTTGCAGTCCTTTGAACCCGTTTGGATTCCACCGCTCGGCATTCTTCCGATCGGGAGCGGTAACTCTTTTGCAAAGGATCTGGGAATTCAATGTATAGAGGATGGACTGAAAACCATCATTAAATATGCCGACGGCAGCACACCAAAACCCGTGGATGTATTGAGTTTCCAAAATGGAAACAATGTCACTTATTTTATCAACCTGCTCGGCCTCGGATTTGTAACTGATGTGGCTATTACGGCACAACGATTTAAAAAATTACGGTCTCTGAGCTACATCATCGGTGTGATCTACCAGACATTCAAACTCAACACCCACATGATTCGCCTTGATATTGACGGAACACTTATTGAAGAAAAAAATTGTTTTGTAGAGTTTTGTAACTCCCGGTATACCGGGGGTGATATGCTGATGGCCCCAAACGCACGTATTGATGACGGGTTGATGGATGTCGTTATTGCAAAGCCGCTTTCACGAATCGATCTGCTGCGTGCCTTGCCCAAAATATTTTCCGGAACCCATATCAATGACCCTCATGTGTCCTATGTTCAAGCCAAAAGGTGCAGGATTTCCTGCAGCCCTGCTAAGCGACTTTTGCCCGATGGAGAACTGATGGGTATTACACCTGCCCTTATCGATGTTCACCCCAAACTTTTAACATACCTGACATGATCATCTTACGGTCTCTGGTCCTCTGGATTGTCGGAAGCGTGTGGTTTCTTTTCTCCTTTTTTATACTGGTCTTTTGCCTTGTTCTTTTTTCCAGGGAATTTTCCTACCAGGTCTGTCGGCGGCTTTTCAGATTTCTTGTAGCTCTTATGGGAATCCGTCTCCGAATAGAAGGGGCCCAGCACATGGATAAACAACGCACCTATATCATCATGGGCAACCATCAAAGCCTTTTTGATATTTTTATCATACCCTGTGCCATACCTTACAGCTTTGTCGGTATTGAAGCTGCATATCATTTTAGATTCCCATTGTGGGGGTATCTGATCAAAAAGTGGGGAAACATTCCCATTGAACGGGAGGACCGTTCATCTGCCATTCAAAGCTTAAAACAGGCAGCAGGGATCGTTAAGCAGGGAAGAAGCATCGGGGTGCTGCCCGAAGGACATCGGACCCGGACCGGTAGACTCGGGTCCTTTAAAAAGGGGCCGTTTTACCTGGCAAAGGAGGCAGGTGCAGATATTCTGCCATTCGGTATTCACGGACTGTATGAATATCAAAAAAGAGGTGCATTCCGTATATATCCCGGTAACGTCAGGATTCGTGTGGGACCTCCCATTCCTTTCCGGGAAATTGAGCATCTACCGGTGAATGAGATGTCTGAGCTGCTCAGGCAGCGGATACAAGAGCTGATTGATCCGTAACACGCTTATCATACATAAAAAAAGGGTCGAAAGAGGAGTGTTCTCCTTTTCCGACCCTTGTGTCGATTAGATTTCGGGGGTTACCCTTCTTCGTTTTCCTGTTTTACCCGTTCAATGACTTTCTGGGCCAGGTCATGGGGCATTTCATCATACATCTCGAATTCCATGGTAAAAGTACCGCGGCCACCGGTCATGGAAGACAGGTCAGGTGCGTACCTGAGCATTTCAGCCATGGGAACGTTGGCATTAATCACCTGCTTTTCATCCTCGGAATCCATACCCAGTACGCGTCCGCGGCGGGAGTTCAGGTCACCCATGATGTCACCGGTACTCTCATCCGGCACCTTGACGGCAACCTTCATGATCGGCTCAAGCAATACGGCATTGGCTTCCTCTGCAGCCTTTTTAAAGGCAAGAGAACCCGCCATTTTAAACGCCATTTCCGAAGAGTCGACCGAGTGATAAGACCCATAGTCTACGGTCGCCCTGAAGTCCACACAGGGGAATCCGGCAAGGATCCCTTTTTGTGATGAATCTCTGACACCGGCTTCTACTGCGGGGATATACTGTTTGGGAATCACGCCGCCGACAATCTTGTCAACGAACTCAAACCCGCCGCCTTTGGGAAGGGGTTCAAGGATAATCCAACAGTCGCCATACTGTCCATGTCCACCGGATTGTTTTTTATGTTTACCCTGGACACGAACCTGTTTTTTAAAGGTTTCACGATAGGGCACTTTCGGGGTCTCGATCCCCATACCCACGTTGAATTTCCTTTGGATTTTTTCAGCAGTGACCTCAATGTGCACCAGCCCGCGTCCGGAAAGAATGGTCTGACGGGTCTCTTCATTCCGTTCGAGTTGAAGTCCGGTGTCCTCTTCAAGAATTTTCCTGACGGCTTCATGGATCTTGTCCTCATCGCTCTTGGATTTGGGTGAAATCGCAAAAGAGATAACCGGAGGAAGGGGGGAGGGGGCATCAATCTGGATTTCATTACCGCTGGTCAGGGTATCGCCGGTCAAGGTGGATTTGAGTTTGGCCATGGCAACAATAGACCCAGGAACTGCTTTTTCAGTGGGTTTCTGCTCTTTTCCGGCAATCTCAAGCAGCTGGGTAAACCGTTCTTTGGAATCCTTGGTCACATTGACAAAGTTGCCTTCCTTGCCTAAGGATCCTGAAATCACCCGTATCAGGGACAGTCTTCCTGCATAGGGGTCTACGATGGTGTTGAACACAAATCCAACAAAATCACCATCCGGATCCGGTGTTATGGTCACCGCTTCTCCCTTGTTGTCCTTGGCAGTCCATTCACCGCGCTCAAGGGGGGAGGGCATGTAATCATTGATAAAGTTGAAAAGCTGGTCAACCCCGATCATCTTGCTGGCAGAGCCGCAGATGGCGGGATAAAATTCCGCGTCCAGAATGCCCTGTCTGAAAGTTTCTTTCAGGTCATCAACGGAAATTTCTTCACCTTCAAGGTATTTCTCAAGCAGTTCGTCATTGAGTTCGGCAATATTCTCGGTGAACTCTTCTTTGGCCATCTGAATATCATCGGCCATATCTGCAGGGATATCTATTTTTGTGGATTTTCCTTCATCATCATAGGAATAGGCCTGCCCGGTAATAATATTTACAAATCCCGAAAAACTGTCTTCCGAACCAATGGGAAACCAGATGGGAACGATTTTCTTTTTTAATGATGTGTTGCAGGCATCTAAACAGGTCTGGAAATCAGACCGTTCACGGTCCAGTTTATTGATGAACACAAAAGAGGGCATGGCGTATTCAAGGGCAGAGGCTGCCGCTTCTTCAGTCATGGCACTGGGACCGCCAACACCGTCAATAATAAAACCAATAGAGTCAGCTGCAGGGATACAGGTTTTGGCAGAAGAAAAGAAATTCTGATCCCCTGGGGTGTCCATCAAGGTAACCGTATGGTTTTTATGAGTATATTTGCAAAAAGAGGTGTTGATACTCTGCTGTTTCTTGGTTTCTTCGGGTTGGAAATCCATAACGGTATTCCCCTCTTCAACCTTGCCAAGTCTGTTTGTGACTTTGGCCTTGAACAACATAGCCTCAGCAAGAGTAGTCTTGCCTGCACCTCCATGGCCAGCAAAGGCCACATTTCTAATGGTTTTAATTTCTTCGCTCATTACCGCTCCTTACAAAAAATTAATAAACTTAATACTTAAATAAAAATATCCCCCTAAAGTCAACCAATAATTAACATTTTTCTAAAAATCTCATGGGTAGAATGTACTCCTCATTCCCTTTGGGTCCTAAAATAGGGGATTTGATCACCTTTTGGGTAATATACCCCCTGTCATTAAAAAAACCGGTTAACGTGTCGATCACCTCCTGCCGGACTTCCGGGTCTTTGACAACACCTTTCTTACCCACCCTGTCTTTGCCGGCTTCAAACTGGGGTTTGATTAATGCAAGGATGCGTGTGCCTTTTTTCATGAATTTTTCAGCCGCGGGAATCACCACCTTTAAAGAGATGAAGGATGTATCAGCAACCACCAGGTCGACCGCCTGATTAATCATCTCATACGCCATATGGCGGATATTGGTTCTTTCAATGACCACAACACGGTCATCCTGCCTCAACTGCCATGCCAGCTGGCCATATCCGACATCCACAGCAAACACCTTTTGAGCACCATGCTGAAGCAGGCAGTCTGTAAAACCGCCTGTACTGGCACCGATATCCAGGCAATCCATACCGCTGACATCCAGCGCCAGTTCCTTCAACGCCTTTTCCAGCTTGAACCCGCCGCGGCTGACAAAAGGGATGTCCTCCCCTTTAACGATCACCCGTGCATCGAGGGAAATCATCGCACCGGCTTTATCAACCGGGGTGTCATCTACCAGGACTTTACCTGCCATGATCAAGGATTTGGCACGTTCCCTGGATTGAACCAGGCCCTGCTCGACCAGGAGAAGGTCCAGTCTCATTTTACCCACGGTTCACAAGCTCCAGGCCTTCATTAAAAACGCGCTCGGCATCCACACCATAGGCCTGCCTGAGAATATTCTGGGCCCCATGTTCAACAAACCGGTCGTTAATGCCAATCCGTTGAATCCGGATATCTTCTATGTGATGGTCTGAGATCATCTCAACCACAGCGGATCCGAAACCACCGGCAAGAACGTGTTCCTCAACCGTGATGAGTTTACCAGTCCGCTTGGCTGCCTGGATAATATTGTCATGGTCAAGGGGTTTGATAAACCTTGCATTGATTACAGTGGTATAGATCCCTTTTTCTTCAAGGGATTCTGCAGCACTCAAGGCAGGCTGAACAGAGGCACCTGCGGCAACGATGAGCAGGTCATCGCCCTGACGAAGGGTTTGTGATTTTCCCATGGGGATCGGTTCAATGTCATCGGGAATGGTTACACCAACCCCTTTCCCCCTGGGGTACCGCAGCGCAATGGGACCGTCATGATCAACTGCCGTAATCAGCATGCGAGCAAGTTCGTGTTCGTCCATGGGGGCCATCACCGTCATATTGGGCATACTTCGCAGATAGGTGTAGTCAAACAGGCCGTGATGGGTGGGACCGTCTTCACCCACTATCCCGCCGCGGTCAATGGCAAATACAACATGGTGGCCGTCAATACACACATCATGAAGGATCTGGTCATATGCTCTCTGGAGAAATGTGGAATAGATCGCAACAACGGGTATAAGTCCTTTTGATGCAAGTCCGGCAGCAAATGTCACGGCATGCTGTTCAGCAATACCCACATCAAAAAAACGGTCCTTGAACTCTTTTGAGAATTCAACCAGGCCGGTACCCTCGGGCATGGCTGCGGTAACAGCCACCAGGTTCTTTTGTTTTCTTGCCAAAGCCGTCATTTGTGAACCAAACACCTGGGTGTAAGTCGGTACTTTTTTTACGGTCACGGGCTGATTGTTGCTTTGGCCGGTATCGATCTGAAATGAACCCACCCCGTGGAAATAGACCGGGTTCATTTCAGCCGGCTCATATCCTTTACCTTTAATGGTGGTGACATGAAGCAATACCGGCGAATCATTGTTTTTAATATTGGTGAGAATGTCAATCAGGTGATCGATGTTGTGACCGTTGATGGGACCGAAATAATCAAAGTTAAATGCCTCAAACAGCATGCCTGGGGTCACGAATGTTTTAAAGGATTCTTCTGACCGCTTGGCAATATCATAAATTTCATCCCCGATTTTAGGTATCGACTTTAAAAATGCTCCCAGCTGATTCCGCATACTCTGAAGGTATTTGGCAGAAAAGGTCCGGCTTAAAAAAGAGGAGAGTGCGCCAACATTAGCAGAGATCGACATATCATTATCGTTGAGGATCACAATAAGGTTCTTTCCGCAATCTCCGGTCTGGTTTAATCCTTCATAGGCAAGACCTGCAGTCATAGACCCGTCCCCAATCACGGCAATCACTTCAGAATTATCGTCCTGCAGTCTTTTGGCCGTGCATATCCCCAGTCCTGCTGAAATGGAGGTGGAGGAATGCCCTACGGTAAATCCGTCAAATTCGCTTTCCTTGATTTTGGCAAATCCGGACAGTCCTTTATACTGCCTCAAGGTATCAAAACGCTGGTTTCTGCCGGTGAGCAGTTTATGTGCGTATGCCTGGTGACCCACATCCCAAATCAATGTATCCTTGGGCAGATCAAATACATAGTGGATTGCCAGGGTAAGCTCGACAGCACCAAGGCTGGAGGCGAGATGCCCCCCGTTGGCGGACACGACCTGAATGATCCGTTCCCTGATCTCTTCGGCAAGAATGATCAGGTCTTTTCTTGACAGCTTTTTAATGTCGGAAGAGGTGTTTATCTGGGATAACAGTTCCAATGGTCTTCCTTTATATTTATTCAATTAATGGTTTCGGTTGATAATATAATGCGCGATGTGCCGGAGCGGGTCCGCTTTCTGATTGAACCCGCTAAGGGCATGAAAGGCAGCATCGATAAGTTCCCCGGCATATTGTTTTGATTCTTCCAAACCGATTATGGATGGAAATGTCAGTTTATTCAGCGCCTGGTCTGACCCGACTGCCTTGCCCATAATATCAGGATTCCCCTCCACATTGAGTATGTCGTCAACAACCTGAAAAGCCAGGCCGATGTAGGTGGCATATTGATCAAGATGATCAATGGTTTCCTCATCTGCGTCAACGCTGATGGCACCCCCCTTTACACTGGCCCGAATCAGTTGACCGGTTTTCAGGCCGTGGATCAGCTTGATATGATCCAGCAGGCTTTCACCTTTGCCCGGCAGAACAGCGTGCGTATCCATCATCTGGCCTTCGACCATGCCCTCTACTCCAGAAGCTGCAGATAGAAGCGAAACAAGACGCATCCTGAGTCCCGGGTCCGGATATGAATCAAAGTATTCTGCAGGATTGGACAGAATATAGAATGCATGGGTCAAAAGCGCGTCACCCGTTAATATGGCCGTGGCTTCGGAAAACTGCTTGTGGCAGGTCGGCTGACCGCGCCTGAGGTCGTCATCGTCCATAGCCGGCAGATCATCATGGATCAGCGAATAGGTGTGAATCAGCTCAAGTGCGCACGAGTAGGGAAGGGCAAGCAGCGGATCACCACCTGCTGCTGCTGCGGAGGCCAAACATAGAATAGGGCGCAGCCGCTTGCCGCCTGCTGTCAGGGAATGGGTCATGGCCCGGGTGAGTTCACGCCCGGGATCAAATGTGGAAAGCACCTTTTCAACTGCCTGGTTAATCGTCTTCCGTTGCTCTGACAGATAGGGTTTTAGCTCGAATTGATTAGACATCATTGACGGTCCCACCGGGGTTGTCATTCTCGGAGCCACCATCCAGATGCGAGGTGATCCGTTGAATCTTGCTCTCTGTTTTCTCAAGAAAATCAAGGCAGGTTTTTGAAAGTTTCATGCCCTGTTCATATTTTTTGGCGGTATCTTCAAGGTTCAACTCTCCGGATTCCATCTCCTTGACAATGGATTCGAGTTCCGCCAGGGTGGTTTCAAATGTCTTCTTTTTTGCCATGTTCTTTTATCACCTTAGTTGTAAGTTTCCCTTGTGCAAGAATCAACTCAACCTGATCGCCTGGACCGGCCTGATCCGATCGGGTCAACACCCTGCGTCCGGGAAGATGGTATGCAATAGTATATCCGCGCTTTAAAACAGCATGCGGGTTCAGGTTACCCAACACATGAACGGCTTTGTCAATCCGGTTTCGCTGATCAGCAAGCTTATGGGAAACAGCAGTACCCAACCGTTTTTTAAGACTCAATATTTCGGTTTCATTTTTGGAAACACTTGCTTCGGGCGACTGTTTTTCAAGCAAAGCCCTGACAAACCGCAGCTGCTCCTTTTGGACGAAAAGGGCATGCCTGCAGCTGCGCTGCATTCTCTCTTCAAGCTCAGAAAGCCGGAATTTGATATCTTCAATGTAGTTTTTGGGGGATTTTAACCGGCTTTTAAGGGTAACTACCGTTTGCCTGAACAGATCGATTCGACGGCTTGTTAAATCAGTAAGCCTGTACTGCAGACTGTTTGCCGTGTTTAAAAGAATCTTTTTTTCAGGCACTGCCAGCTCTGCTGCGGCAGAGGGTGTGGGTGCCCGAAGGTCAGCCACAAAATCGACAATGGTAAAATCTGTTTCGTGTCCGATCCCGGTGATCACGGGAATGCGTGAGTCAAAAACAGAACGTGCCACCTTTTCAGTATTAAACGCATGTAGATCCTCAAGCGACCCGCCGCCGCGGGCAAGGATAATCACCTGTGATCGGTTGCGCCGGTTGGCTGCTGCAAGTGCCTGGCATATCTGACCAGGCGCAAGGTCTCCCTGAACCTGTACCGGGAAAATTTCAATGGTCATCGTGTTAAAACGGCGTTGAATCACATTCAACATATCCCTGAGAGCAGCACCGGTTTCAGAGGTGATAATGCTGATAGTGTCAGGCAGAAGCGGGAGTTCTGTTTTATGTCTGGCGTCAAACAGACCCTCCAAAGCCAGTCTTTCCTTGAGCTGTTCAAAAGCAAGTTGGAGGGAGCCAATGCCTTCAGGTTCCACATGTTCGAAAATAAGCTGGTAGGCCCCCCTGGGTTCATATACAGACAGCCGGGCCATTCCGATAATATTAAGGCCGTTTGCCAGGTCAAATTTCAACTGTTTTTTCTGCTGCCTGAAAATTACACTCTGGATAACAGCCTGGCTGTCTTTAAGTGTAAAATAAGAGTGTCCGGATGACGGGTTGCCGATATTTGAGATTTCTCCTTTAACCCATACAAAGGGAAATGTATCTTCGAGCAGGTGTTTGATCTGTTTTGTCAACTCACCAACCGTATACAGCTTTTTAGTATGTGACGGATTGATCATTATATTTTCTTCTTTTGGAATCCCAGCTAACCAAACGACCAAATATAAAACGTTGTGTTCAAATAAACAATATTAAATTTGAAGCTTTCAAAAGCCTTTTGATTGACCGCTGAATTGAACCATAGGGGCACCATGACTATAAGGTCTGATAATATATATTATGTAAACTTTTTAATCAGCAGGTATAAATCCATTTATAAAGCGGCGCATTTGAAACTAACCAAATTATCATCTTGAAAAGCCCTTCTGCTGTGTTATATTGAGTGAAAAAGGATAACCACGAACCCCTAATTTGACAGGATGAATCGATCATGAACCAAGCATACTCATTCCAAGAATCCAAAAGCATTACACGCGTCAATGCGTTTATCAGAAGCACATACAACTGGATGGCCGTCGGGCTTGCCCTCACCGGCGTCACCTCCTATTACGTTTCACACAGCCCTGCATTGATGCAATTGTTTCTTGGCAACCCCATAATGCCGTTGATTTTGTTTATCGGCCTGATCTTTCTATGCGGATTTCTGTCCGCCCGTGTACATAAAATGCAGGCATCCACCGCCACAGGTCTCTACACTATGCTGACCGTAGTGTACGGAATAATCTTAGCTCCTATCTTCCTAAGCTACACTGATTCTTCCATTGCCACCACCTTCTTTATTGCATCCGCCACTTTTATAT
>QZLA01000183.1 GCA_004796375.1 Desulfobacteraceae bacterium | reverse complement strand
CTTTTTACCGCAGGTGTTTCCGGCATTGTCTTGGATTCACAGGTGCTGCTTACGGATGAAGCGCCGGTGTCCGACCGGTTCAAAAAACTGCTGTCTTCAGTGGATGAAGGGGATTCAACCGAGATTACCTTCAACGGTACCGATATTTACCGGGTATTTGCAAAACTGGGAACCAAAATTGTCAAGGATATCAAGCAGGAGGCCGTACTCCTTGCCGATGACATTCAGGGAAAGGAAAAACTCTATGATCTGATCACCAAGCATATGTCAGCCACGGACCGGGATGATGTGGAATTTATTCAATCCCTGTTCTATCTCGGACAGGACGGTATCTTTGCCAAGGATTTTGTAAAGGATCAGGCATCATTATCCGGACTGATCTCCAGCCTGTTTAAAGGGATCGGGGATCAACTGGCAGCGGTAGACCGGTTTGACCCGGTGGTTCCGGAATCTGAATTTGCAAAGGATCAGGGCACAAGGCTGCCTTTGATCCAGGGTCCCATGGCCAATATTTCAGATAAATCAGCGTTTGCTGCCAAGGTGTTGGAAGAGGGCGCACTGCCCTTTTTTGCCGTGGGAAGCCTTCCGGTTGACCTGGCCGATGAGATGCTCTCAAATGGTGCCCGGCAGGTGGATACTTTCGGTGCCGGGCTGGTGGGTATCGAAGCGTTCAACCCGTTTGTGAAGCAGCACATTGACATGGTTAAAAAGTACAAGGTACCCTATGCCCTGTTTGCCGGCGGCGTACCCTCCCAGATCTCTGATCTGGAGCAGGCCGGCTGTAAAACTTATTTGCACACCCCTTCGGTATCCATGATGCTCAATGCCATGAAAAGCAACTGCCGCCGTTTTATTTTTGAAGGCGGGGAAGCCGGTGGCCATGTGGGCGCTTTGTCCAGCCTGGTATTATGGGAGGCTGCTATTGCAAAACTGATGGAAACCGATACCGACCTTGCGGACCTGTACCTGGTTTTTGCCGGCGGGATTTCGACCTGTTATGCCTCTTATTTCATGTCCGGCATAGGTGCCATGCTGGCCTCCAAAGGCGCGAAGATCGGACTCCAGGTGGGTACGGCCTACCTGTTCTCCAATGAGATCGTTGAAACCAAAGGGATGATGCCCCAGTACCAGGATATCATCATAGAGGAAAATGAAACCATGGTGGTGGGGAAAACCGTCGGACTGGCTTCACGCACCGCACCCACAGAGTTTGCCCGGATGATGGCCCAGACCGAGCAGGAGATGATCCGGGAAAAGCTGAGCCTGGAAGCGCGTAAACGGGCATTTGAAAAGCGTAATATCGGATCACTGCTGATCGGTGCCAAGGGATTTATTCCGGATTTTAAGAACCCGGGGCCTGAAAACTACATCCGGTTTGGTGACGAGGATCAAAAACGAAAAGGAAATTTCCTGGTCGGGGACTCCCTTGCGTTTTTTGATTCCGCACTGACCATCAAAGAGATCCATGCAAAATATTTTGATTTCAAACAGGGGCTTTACCGTCAGCTGAACCAGCTTGAGATTTTTTCTTCAGCAACCCACCAGATTAATGATGAAATTGCCGTGATCGGTATGGGATGCACCCTGCCGGATGCCAATGACCCGGACACCTTGTGGGAGAACATCCTGGATAAAAAGTATTCCATTAAAAAGATGCCCCAGGACCGTCTGGACCGGGAACTCTACTACAATACCGACCGTAGTGCCGAAGACAGCACCTATACGGATCTGGCCGGGTTTGTCGAGGACTATCGGTTTGATGCTGAACGGTTCGGATATAATGATGGCAAAGATAAAAAGCTTTCACGTTCCCAGCAGATGGTGCTTGAAACCGCATACAAGGCCGTGGAAAGCGCCGGATATCTCGGGGAGGATAACCGGCTGGCATGCGATGATCCCAAGCGGACCGCCGTGATCATTGCCACCTGCCTCGGCAATGAACTGGGAAATGAGCTTCAATTGAAATACTATTATCCTGAACTGCTTTCCATGCTGGCGGATACATCCACCTGGCAAACGCTGTCAGACGAGGAAAAGGAGACGGTCAAGCAGGCACTCCAAACCGGTATCGAAGGGGACAATCAGGGGTATGACCCGGTCCACGGAATTTTGCTGAACATCGAGGCATCCCGGGTTGCAAGACACCTGGGCATCCGGGGAACCAACTATATTGTTGACGCCGCCTGTGCATCATCTTTTACCGCACTGGAAGCAGCGGCAGGGGAACTCCTGTCCGGTGAATACGACCAGGTGATTGTGGGCGGGGTGAACACCCACCTTGCCCCGGAATCCTTTATCGGTTTTGCCAAAATGGGCACCTTGTCAGCCAGGGGATCCTATCCCTTTGATGAACGGGCAGACGGGTTTATCCTGGGTGAAGGATCAGTGATGTTCATGCTCAAACGGATGAAGGATGCCATCCGTGACAATGATCCGATTATCGGTGTGATCAACAGTATCGGGTCCAGTTCAGACGGCAAGGGAAAGGCCATTGCCGCGCCCAACCCGGCCGGGCAGAAGCTGTCTGTCCAGCGCTGTTTCGAGAAGGTGAGAAAATCGATTCTTCCCAAAGATGTGGAATACATTGAGGCCCACGGCACCTCCACCATTATCGGAGACCAGGCCGAACTTTCCACCCTGACCCAGACCTATGACGGGGCACATGCAGGCATCAGTTCCATTAAATCACAGATCGGCCATCTGCTGGGATGTGCCGGTTCCGCAGGATTGATCAAGGCACTACTGGCTGTCAGCCGGGGCGTGCTGCCGCCCAACGGACAGTTCGAGACCTTGTCCAAAAATCACAACCTGGATCAGTCTTCCCTCTATATCATTGAAGAGGCAAAACCCTGGGAACCGGGTGAGGGAAGGTCCAGAAAGGCCGGGATTTCATCATACGGATTCGGCGGCATCAACTATCATATGCTGATTGAACAGATGACCGATCACTATGAAACCGTTCCCCGGCTCATTTTTACCGATACCGAGTATGATTTTAATGACGACCGGATCGTGTTTGCAGGACTCGGGGTGTTCCTTCCCGGAGCAGGCAATTGTGATGAGTTCTGGGAAAAACTCCAGACCGGAGAGAAACAGTTGTCCGTCATCCCGTCCGAGCATTTTGACAACGACGCCTATGCGTCACAGGCAAAGGATTCCAACTATTACCTGCCCAAAGTCAAGGCAGGGGTTGTAACGGATTACAAATTCGAGAACCTGAAATACCGGATGCCGCCCAAGATGGTGAAATCCATCGAACGGGGACAGCTGTTCGGGCTTGAGGCCGCTACAGAGGCCATTGAAAACTCCGGCCTGGCCCAGCTGCTTCAACCGGGCAACCGGGCCGGTGCCATACTGGGCACCATTTCCGGTGAACGGCAGAGCAAGAACATCGTCCGGGTCCGCAAGCAGTTGGTGGCCAATATGATCCGCTCCTGCGGGGCGCTGGCTGAAGACAAACGGGGCGTGCTGGCTGATGAGCTGGTGGACCAGATCCGGGTGCGTATCCCGGAAAACAACGAAGATACCACGCCAGGGCTGCTCTCAAACCTGATCTCCGGACGGATCACCAACTTTTTCGGTTTGAACGGTGCCAATTATGTGATTGATGCGTCGTGTGCATCCGCCACCATCGCCATCCGGAATGCAGCCAGGAGCATCGCGTTCAAAGATATGGATTACGCCCTGGCCGGTGGTGTGGATACCAATCTCTATCCTGCCGTGCTCATGGCGTTCAAGCGCCTGGGACTCTTGTCCGAAGGGGACTGCAACTTTTTTGATTCCAGGGCGGACGGGTATGTCATGGGAGAGGGTGCAGCCATCCATGTGATGACGACTTACAGGAAAGCCAAGGAGGCCGGTATGACCATCCTGGCTGAGCTGAACGGCTGCAGCATCGAGTCCAGCGTACCGGATCACTTGCTGGCCCCGTCCGAGCAGACCTTTGTTTCCACCATCAACAAGTGCTATG
>QZLA01000118.1 GCA_004796375.1 Desulfobacteraceae bacterium | reverse complement strand
TTTCGATATGCATGAATGCTTCTTTGCCGGAATCAACACCTGAAGGTTGTACTGACGGTGAGAAATCAGAAAGTGACTTTCCAAGAAAGTCTTTAATATCGTCACATCCAAACATCTCTAAAGTGGCCTTATTACAGTCAACATAACGATTTTTCTCTATAATCATAACCGCATCCCTGGATGATTCAAACAGGGATTTAAACTTTGCCTCGCTTCTACGCAAGGCTTCTTCAGCTCTTTTTAAATCAGAGATATCTACAAAACTTTCCAATATCAAATTATGACCGTCAAGATCGATCAGTTTTGCTCGTTTTAATACCGGAATTTCATCACCGGTATTGTTTATCAGCTTGTCTTCCCTGCAATCATCGCTCTGGCACATATCTGCCATAGGACAGGTCTCGCTTCCGGCGCTGCGGATAAACTGCCAGCAATATTTTCCAACTATTTTCTCACGATCCTGACCGATTATTTGTTCAGCAGCCTGATTGATCTCCTTGATGATCTTTGTCTTGCTTTCAATCAGGAACACCCCGCTTTCCATGGAATCCAGGATCATGGTCATGCGTTTCATACTTTGCTGAAATGATGAGCGCTCTTCCTGAAGTGTTCTTATTCGATCAGCCAGGGCCAGAGACAGCAGAATGGCAGCAACTGCCGAACTGATTTGAAACCAGTTAAATCCTAAAAAACTAAAAGGAATCAACCCGGCAGAAGTGGCCCCGAACAACATGACACCGATCATGAAAAACGCCCAGGAGACCATAAAAAGAAAGGCGGGTTTAAATCCGCTTTTAAGGGAGTTCCAGGCCGCAAGAGCCATCATTAATGGCACCAGTATCCCCATAAGGACCAGAAGATTGACCCCTAACCGGGCCGGGAACAACAAATTTATTAAAGCCAGCACACACGCTGAACCGAAGACAGCGAGAATCAGACGGTCCGTTTTCGGTGCTTTGATACGCGTTAACAGAAACGATTTCGTCAACAGAGCCATAAACGCGATCATGAGTCCCAAGCAGAAACGGTTTACTGCCCCAAAACGCTCTGGATCGTCAAAATTCATAAAACCGGCGCTGATCCCGTTTATCCCCATAAAATATAACAGCGCGAAAACCAAATGCAGAACGTACCAGAGATAACTGTGGTCTTTGAATGAAAAGAATAAAACCATATTGTATACGATGACGGCAATGAGAATACCGTAAAAAACGCCGAACCAGACGTTGTGATGATTGATATGATCCAGGTATGGCTCCCATGCAAAAAGGCGTGGGCACAGCATAAATCCTGTTGTTGAGGCCACTTTAAGGTAAAATGTCTGGGGTTGATGTAATACTTGGATCCTGGCGTAAGTGTCCCGGGCATTGCGAGACCCGCCGGAACCAATCAGATCCCCTGATTGCGCGTTATATAAAGCCCAGTTTATTCTTCCCGGAAACGCCTCCCCTATATCCAGTACCCTTACCTGGGTGGCGCTGGGGTTTCCTCCCGGCATTGCAAGCAGACTGAACTTTAGCCAGAAAACTGATGGCGTTACGCCAAAGTTCAGGCACTGTGTTTTGTTAACCTGATATTTGGAATTTATATCTGGTTGGACCACATCACTGAAAGTCAATCTGCCGTCAGGGTTTTCAAATATATCCATCCAGGGCGCCATAGTATAGACCGGTTTGTCTGAATGAATTCGAAGCAATCGGTTGTCATTTTTCATCGCCGGATCTGAATATGCATTCGAGGGAATGCACAGACATACAACCAATAGAAGTATCATGTTGAAAAATGACGAAAATGGAATCCTGATGGAAATCATTGGTTCATATTCGCTTTGGAACACGTTTAAATTGTATTTTAACAAACAGCTTGAAGGCTCATCGGTATATTCAAGTTACATTAAATCATTATATAATGCAAAAAATTAAACCCGGGTTCTGGTTTTAAATGTTAAAGCACCAGGAACAAATCAAGAGAACCGAAGAATTTATCTTCGTTTTCGCCAGAGAAAGAAATAGACGGTGACATTCCCCAGCAACACGAAAATCCCGATCAGGATGAAACCTTGCCTGGGAAAACCTGCGGGAAACCATAAATCAGGGTAAAACAAGGGCAGGATATAGTGGTCAACAAAGCTTTTATCATAACCTGAGACCGCCCCCAAATGTCTCAGGTGATTTTCAAGATGGGTCAAGGGGCAAATCCATCCAAGGATTTCGATACACCCTCCCCATATAAATGCCGGGATGTGGGCAAAGGCCAGGCGGGGCCACCGCCACACCAATGCCGCTCCGAACACCACAAAAAGGACAAAGGAGAAATGCAATAGCACAGTGACATCAGCTGCAATGCGATAGAACATTATCTTACGATCGATCCTGTTGTCGGCGGTTCATCACTACCTGGGATCAGGAAAGCCTTTCCAAAATCGTGATACCACCGACGGGTCATAGAACTACCGGAAAAAGAACCCTCTTTTCAAGGGATCCTCAGGGTCCACCAGGAACTCGTTGATCCCCGTGATATAGGCGGTACCGCCGACCTCAGGGATCACGGCATCATACCCTTCCCAGGATAGGGTGTCATGGACACTGGCGGTCATGGTGGTTCCCAGGATACTTTCAATAATCACCGGTTCTTTTTCATTGATCTCATTTCTGGCATGGTGCAGGGCCATGCGCGCACTTACGCCTGATCCGGTCGGGCTCCGATCCACCTCTCCATCAGCAAAAATGCACACGTTCCGGCTGTGGTGCTGTTCATCTTCTGCAGGTCCGGTGAAGATGGTGCCGTAGAGAAAGCCCAGATCCGCTTCAACCGGGTGCCGGATATCTTCGGAGGCCATGACCGCATGCTTGATGGCCATCCCTTTCTGGATCAATTCACCGTAACACTTGGGCTTGAGTTCAACCCCTGCATCTTGAGCATGGACAAAGGCATAAAATGCACCGCCAAAAGCGATGTCATACCGGATATTGCCCAGACCGGGAACGTCAACAGACCGATCCTGTGCAAGGACAAAGGCCGGCACACTCCTGAAAAAGACGTTTGTTACCCGGTTGTTTTCAACCTGTGCGTATGAGGTGATCAAGCCGGGAGGGGCATCAATTTTTATGGTGGTCAGGGGCTCTTGTGCCGGGTAGATGCCGGTTTCGATCAAAACCTTTGACAGAGCGATCACGGCATGACCGCACATGGTGCTGAACCCCTCATTGTGGATAAACAGCACCCCGTAGTCCGCCTCGCTGGTCACCGGAGGCGTCAGGATACACCCGTACATATCGGCGTGGCCCCGGGGTTCCCACATTAACGCCTTGCGGATATCTTCATAGTGGGCGGTTGCATACCGGCGTTTCAGAAGAATCGTGTCTCCGGGAAGGTCGGGATATCCCTCAAGAATGATCCGTAACGGCTCTCCGCCGGTATGGGCATCCAGGGTCTTGATCCTGAGCCATTCTTCAGGAATCTGCCACTGGTCCAGTTTTGTCACATCCAGCTTCATACCGGTCTCGCTCCTGCCGGGGTTATTCAAACTTCCACGTGGTTCCGCCGGGGCCGTCCTCCAGGGTAATGTTCATGGCCTGGAGCTGATCACGGATCTCATCGGCACGCGCAAAGTTCTTGTCCTTCCGGGCCTGTGCGCGCTCCTCGATCAGCGCGTCAATCTGCTGGGGGTCAATGGCGTCAGCAGCCATGCCCTTTTCCTTTTTCGTCCGGAAGTACTCGGTCGGATCCAGAAGAAAAATCCCCAGGATTCCGGAAATCTCCTTGATATCATTGGCCATCTGGCCCAGGGTCCTGACGTCGGCATCATTCAGCGCCTCGCCTGCAGCATCGTCCATGAGCTTGTTCCCCTTTTTGACCGTTTCAAATACTGCGGCAATCCCCCGCGCAGAGTTGAAATCATCATCCATGGCCTCGGCAAAATCCTGCCAGGTCGGTCCAGGATCAACACCTTCTGCCTGGATACCGGCAGCCTGGATACGCTCAAGAAAAGCGTAGATACGGTCCAGCCCGGTGGACACCTCTTTCATGGAGTCCTCGTTGTAATCAATGGGGCTCCTGTAATGTTTGGACAGCAGGAACATACGGATCACTTCCGGGAAGTACTTTTCAAGCACCTCCTTGATCATGGTGAAATTCCCCAAGGACTTGGACATCTTTTCGTTGTTAATATCTACAAATCCGTTGTGAATCCAGTATTTGACATAGAGCTGATTAAACGCGGCCTCGGACTGGGCAATCTCGTTTTCATGGTGGGGAAAGATCAGGTCCTTACCGCCGCCGTGAATATCAAAGCTTTTTCCCAAGTACTCATGGCTCATGGCCGAACACTCGATGTGCCAGCCCGGACGCCCGTTACCCCAGGGGCTCTCCCAATACGGTTCCCCCTCTTTGGCCGGTTTCCACAGGGTGAAATCCAAAGGATTTCTCTTTTTCTCATCCACGGCAATCCTTGCACCGGCCCGCATGTCATCCGGGTTCCGGCCCGAGAGTTTTCCGTATTCGTCAAAGGAATCGATGGAAAAGTAGACGTCACCCCCCCCCACGTGATAGGCCTTGCCACTTTCGATCAGCTGCTGAATAAACTTGATGATATGGGTAATGTGCTCTGTTGCCTTGGGCTCGATGGTGGGCCTGAGTACATTCAGGGCATCCATCTCATCATGGAACTCTTTGATGTACTTCTCAGTGATGGCCAGGCACTCTTCACCGGTCTCGTTGGCTTTATTAATGATCTTGTCATCCACATCCGTAAAGTTCCTGACATAACACACCTCATACTCATGTTTCATCAGCCACCGGTAGATCATGTCAAATACCACCACTGAACGGGCATGGCCGATATGGCTGGTATCGTATACGGTCGGGCCGCATACATACATGGTGACCTTGTCTTTCTGGATGGGAATAAAGTCTTCTTTGTCTCCTTTGAGTGTGTTGTAAACGCGTAAAGTCATGGCAGTTTCCTATATGGATTGGATTAATATGGTGCTGTGGGCGGTGATTCCTTCCTTGCGCCCGATAAAACCGAGTTGTTCGGTGGTGGTGGCCTTGACATTGACCTGGTCCAGCCGGATGTGGAACACATCGGCAATATTTTTTTCCATCTCCTTCTTAAATGGAGAAAGTTTTGGTGCCTGGGCAAACACGGTGCAGTCGATGTTTGAGGCCTCGTAGCCGAACTGAAGGAGTTTAGCGGCACAGGCCTTTAACAGCACCAGGCTGGACACGCCCTTGTACTGCGGGTCGGTATCCGGAAAATGCTCACCAATATCCCCCTGGCCGATGGCACCGAGCACGGCATCACATAGGGCATGCAGCAGGACATCAGCATCCGAGTGTCCGGCAAGGCCTTTATCATGGGGGATATGAACCCCACCGATGATCAGTGCCCGCCCCTGCTCAAAGCCGTGTACGTCAAATCCTGAACCGATTCTGAACTGTGTTTTCCCCAATTGGATGATCCCTGTCAAGGTCTGTATTTAAAACATCATCGAAGAAAAGCATCCCTCCGTGAAGAAGTATTCCTCCGCGATAAACGCATAATATAGGCATGTTCTCTCTAAAAGTCAAAGCACTTCACACAAACCTGTTGTAAGAAGGATAAAGAATCTGGTATGGTTTTTCTGGCTCTTTTACCTTGTCATAAGATGTTTTGGAGAAAAACCATGAAGCGTTGTGACTGGAGTACCAGCGACCCTGTTTATATCCAATACCATGATGAAGAGTGGGGCGTCCCGGTCCATGATGACCAGAAACTCTTTGAATTCCTCATCCTTGAGGGCGCCCAGGCCGGCCTGAGCTGGATCACCATCCTCAAACGGCGCGACGGTTACAGAAATGCATTTCAACAGTTTGATGCCGAGATCGTTGCCCGGTTCACAGACCGGGATATTGAACGGCTGATGGGAAATTCCGGAATTATCCGGAACCGGCTTAAAATCAACTCTGCAATTACCAACGCCCGGGCATTCCTCAAGGTCCAGGAGGAGTTCGGATCATTTGACGCCTACGCGTGGCGGTTTGTGGACGGCCGGCAGAAGGTCAATGCGTTCAAACAGATGGCTGACATTCCGGCCAGCACGAAAGAGTCTGAAGCTTTTTCAAAAGACCTCAAACAGCGCGGATTCAAATTCGTCGGCCCCACCATCGTGTATGCCCACATGCAGGCCACCGGCATGGTGAATGATCACCTGGTCTCCTGCTTCAGGTACCGTGAAGTCATGGAGAACGTCAAATGAAACTGGTGACCGCACAGCAGATGCAGAACATGGACCGAAACACCATTGAGTCCTTTGGCATTCCGGGACTGGTGCTTATGGAAAGTGCGGGACGCGGGGCGTTTGACATGATGCTGGACCGGTACGGCGGTATCCGCGAAAAAACCGTATGCATTCTGGCCGGACGCGGCAATAACGGCGGAGATGGATTTGTCATCGGGCGATACCTCATGGAGGCCGGGATCTCGACCACCATGATCCTGCTTTCATCTGAACCGAAAGTGACGGGTGATGCCCGGATCAACCTGGATCTTGTAAAATCACTCTGCAGAAAAAACAGCTCCGGACGGCTGATTGAGGTGCCGGATGAGGCCGCTTTTAACACACACAAGCATCTGATCTGCCATCATGATATCTTTGTTGATGCCATCCTGGGCACCGGCCTGAAATCGGATGTGAAAGGGTTTTTCCACGGGATTATCCAGATGCTCAACCAGATGTCCCAGCCGGTGTTCAGTGTGGATATCCCCTCCGGCCTGAACTCGGATACGGGCCAGCCCTGCGGGATTGCTGTACAGGCCGATGCCACAGCCACCTTTGCCTTTGCCAAGGCCGGCCACATCCTTTTCCCGGGAAATCAACATACGGGTGAACTCAGGGTAATTGACATCGGCATACCCGGATTTATTGCGGACCAGGAAGGGGTGAGCCTCTCTTTAATGGAAAAGGAAAAGATCGCTGCCCTGTTCAAACCCCGCCGGTTTGATGCCCACAAGGGGACCTTCGGACACCTGATGGTGGTGGCCGGATCTGCAGGTAAAACCGGTGCGGCTACCCTGTGCAGCAACGCGGCCATGAAGTGCGGTACCGGGCTGGTCACCCTGGCCGTGCCGGAGTCTTTGTATCCTCCTGCAGGCAGTTTGTTTCCTGAAATCATGGCCCATATCCTGCCCGAACCCGAGGAAAACGGCACATTTGCAGGATGTTTTTCCAGCGCCCATGTGGACCAGCTGCTGGAACAGGCCAAAACACGGACCGCCCTGGCTGTGGGCCCGGGCATTGGAACAGGCACCGCCACCGGCCGCCTGGTCCGGGAACTGATCCGGCACAGTCCCTGCCCCGTGGTTCTGGATGCGGACGGCCTCAATTGCATTGCCGATGATACAGACCTGCTGAAAGCAGCCAAATCCCCCCTGGTCCTGACCCCTCACCCCGGTGAAATGGCCAGGCTGATCCATGGGGATACGGCAACAGTCCAGGAAAACCGGCTGCAGACCGGGCAGGACTTTGCTGTAAAGCACGGGGTCACCCTGGTGCTTAAAGGCGCTCAAACCCTGGTCTGTCTTCCGGGCGGCCACGTCTATATCTGCCCCTGCGGGAACCCGGGCATGGCCTCGGGCGGTATGGGCGATGTGCTGACCGGCTTGATCGCCGGGTTCCTGGCCCAGGGATTCACAGCTGAACAGGCGGCAAAGGCCGGTGTATTCATCCATGGCCGATGTGCTGACCTGCTGTCTGAAAGCTTTGGCGGGTTCGGATTTCTCGCCTCTGACATTATTGAACACATACCGGATGGGATTCACTCAGAATGATGGCCACACCACATTTCATCACCCGCACCGGCCGGCAGACCACGGAGCTTGGACAGAAAATCGGAAAGCTGCTCAGGGCAGATATACTGCCTGATTTTCCGGGCAAAGGATTTCACATGGCACTCAATGGCGACCTGGGTGCCGGGAAGACCACCTTTGTCCAGGGTCTTGCCCGTGGACTTAATGTACCTGAATCCTATTATATCACCAGCCCCACATTCAATATTATCAATGAATATCCCTGTGACGGCAGAGCCTTGTGCCATATTGATCTTTACCGCCTGGGTGCCGCTGATGAACTGGAGTTCACGGGATTCCAAGACCTTTTGGACCAGGGCAATATCCTGATTGTGGAGTGGCCGCAGATGTTGATGGATGACGACTTCTTTTTTGATCTGGTATTGGATTTCCATCTGACTGAAAATTTCTCCCGGAAAATATCCTTTTCCGGCTCTGGACAGCCTGCATCAAATCTGCTACAGAATCTATTTTCTTAAAATATTTCGTCATCTGTACGAAAAAAAATCGATATAGAATCAACCTTTGGAGTAGTTATGGCTGTAAAAGTCCAGAAATTCGGCGGCACTTCTGTAGCAGATATTGATCGGATCAAGCATGTCGCCCAGCGTGTAATCAAGAGTGTGGATCAGGGTGACCAGGCCGTTGTGGTTTTATCAGCCATGGCCGGTGTCACCGACAACCTGATCGGTTTGGCAAAAGATGCGTCAGACCGGCCGGACAAACAGGAACTCGACGTCCTTTTGGCCACCGGTGAACAGACAACCGCAGCCCTTCTGGCCATGATCCTCAAATCCATGGGATATAAGGCCCGCTCCTTTTTAGGATTTCAGGCCGGCATCGTCACCGACCAGACACCCGGCAAAGCCCGGATACTGGATATCCAGAGCAACCGGGTTCGGCAGGCGCTGGATGACGGGAACATTGTCGTGGTGGCCGGATTCCAGGGAGCAAACCAAAATGGAGATATCACCACGCTTGGCCGCGGCGGTTCTGACACCTCTGCCGTTGCCATTGCAGCAGCCATCAAGGCCGATGTGTGTGAGATTTTCACCGATGTGGACGGTGTATACACCACTGACCCGCGGATCTGTGACAAGGCCCGTAAAATCAACAGAATATCTTATGATGAAATGCTTGAAATGGCGATCCTCGGTGCCAAGGTGCTGCAGATCCGCTCGGTTGAATTTGCAAAAAAATACAATGTCCCCGTGCATGTCAGATCATCATTTAACGAAGAGGAGGGAACTATGGTGGTAAATGAAAGCAATGATATGGAAAGCGTTGTGGTATCCGGTGTGACCTGTGATCTGAACGAAGCCCGGATCACGCTCAAACGGGTTCCGGATCAACCCGGTGTATCCGCTAAAATTTTCATGCCGCTGGCTGAAGCGGAAATCATTGTGGACATGATCATCCAGAACACCCGCTCCGGCGGGGAGACCGATGTCACCTTTACCGTACCCAAGGATGATCTGGAGCGGGCCATGGAAATCTCGAAGAAGGTGGGAGAGGAAATCGGTGCAACAGAAATCCTGTTTGCCGATGATATTGCCAAGGTGTCCGTCATCGGGCTGGGTATGAAGAGTCACTCCGGTGTTGCCGCCACCATGTTCCAGGCCCTGGCCTCTGAAAATATCAACATCCGGCTGATCTCCACCTCTGAAATCCGCATCTCATGCGTGATCACGGATAAATACGCGGAGTTGGCCGTCAGAACCCTTCATACGGCATTCGGCCTGGACCGGGAATAAAACCGGTTTAAAACTCATCCACGGCAGACCGGATCTCATCAAGGATCATGGCTGCGGCCCCCTCGGGGTCGGCAGCCATTTTTATGGGCCGTCCGATCACCAGCAGATCGCTGCCGTCCCGTATCGCCTGTGCCGGTGTGGTTACCCGCTTCTGGTCATCATTTTCCAGGATGGAAAACGCCGGACGGATACCGGGTGTCACAGCAAGGAATGTTTTCCCGAACCGTGACTTGATCAACCGGACCTCCTGCCCTGAGCACACCACCCCGCTGCATTTGGCATCAAATGCCATCTGAGCCCGCTTCATGACCAGTTCACCGGGATCCCGGACATAGATGTCCTTGAACCCTGATGCTTCCACACACACCGCGTCGTTATCCGTCAACAGGGTGACCCCGAGAACACCGGTTCTTCCCTGCCCGCCTTTGACTGCCTGCTCTAACATCTGTATTGAGGATGAGCAATGCACAGTGACCAGGTCTACGCCAAGGTGGGCCACCCGCGCCATGGCCCGTTCCACGGTTTTTGAAATATCATGGAGTTTAAGATCAAGAAAAATTCTGGCATCGCTGTGGTCCCTGACCATCTGGATGGCTGCAGGTCCCTGTTCAATAAAGAGCTCCAGCCCGATTTTGAACATCCCCACATCTGCAGCGAGGCGGTCCACAAAGGATTGGGCCTCTTTAAGGGTTGAGAAATCAAGCGGAAACACCAGGTAATCTTTTGCTTGCTTCATTTGAGTCCTTTCATATGATTATGCCAGCGGCGGCGGTGGCGGAGGGAGTTCCCCCCGTTTCAGGGCCTCTCTGGCCGCCTTGACCGGAATCATGGATTCGCAGGGAACCCCCGCCTGGCACAAACCGCACCCATAGCCCTCAAATGCATAGGTATGTTTCACATATTCACGGGAGCGGGCCAGGTGCTGCCTGCACTTTTCCTTGTCATGACCGGCTTCCGTAATCGCCCGGGCAGGGCAACGGTCAATGCATTTCCCGCAGGTATTGTCAGTAAAAAACAGGCAATAGGCCCGGTGATCGTTATAGGGTCTCGGATCCGGATCCACGGTGAGTTTTGCCACCACAGATCCCGCCCTCATGGCCTTTCCCCTGGCAGTAATCAACCCGTCGCACAACCCGAAGGTTCCCAAACCGGCTGCATGGGCCGCATGCCGCTCTGACCAGGAAGAGGCATAAGAGTATTCCTTTGAATTCACGATGGTCCAGTTGGGCACCAGCATGGGCGCCACTGCCGGGTGACCGGCCTTCTCAAGGCGCTCCACCAGGTGCTTTCTGAGGGCCGCATTCATCTCTTCGCCATACACCCTGATCCGTGCCCAGGCTTCGGAGGGATAGGTCCGGGTCAAGCGGTTGGCTTTACGGACATCCTTGCGCTGGGGAAGGATCCATGAAATCACGGTGAGCTGCTCCGCAGACACATTTTCCATGGGAAGGTTCTGGTTGAGCACCTCCCAGGGGGTCCAGTGGAATGCCCCCACATACTCCTTGTACTGCTGCCAGATGGGATCAGAGCCTGCTGCAAACCCCACCAGCACGTCATCCCATGCCGGGTCCCCGGCCTTGTTATTCATGGTATTCAGAGGTGATTCGCCGATAAAATCCCTGATCACACTGACGATCTGATCGCGGGTCATTGGTGATGCCTGATTCATTGTTTTGCGCTCCCTGTGAATAATCTATCCAATGTTATTTTTCACAACCTATACCAAACCTGGTGTTTATTCAAGTCCGCCCGCACCTCCATCTTTGAAGCCGGTGTACGAGCCGGCCGTCAATGGCAATCAGACCGGTAAAGATCAACCCCATCCCTAAAAAGATATCCGCTCCCAGCCGTTCACCAAGAAACACCCAGCCAAGGAAAACAGCACTGACAGGAATCATGAAGGTGACCAGAAGGATATTGGTGGGACCGGAGGAGGCCAGTATCCTGAAATAGATGATATAGGCCAGGGAGGTGCTCACCGCTGCCAGACCGATCAGGGCCAGGATGCTGCCAACACCGGGAGACAACATCCAGGGCTGATCCGCCACCAGAGCCAGGGGAAGCATCATGAGTGTGGATCCGGTGAGCATACCCGCCGCGACCACCAGGGGATCGATCATTTTGAAACGCTGCCCGTAAATTGCCGCACAGGCATAGCAGAAACCCGCACCCAGAACTGCAGCCTGTCCGGCCACTGCCGTTCCGAATCCTTTGAAAAACTCGATCCCGATGAGCACGGCAACGCCGATCCAGCCCATGACAACGCCAAATGCCCGAAGCGATGTCAAGCGTTCCTCTCTCGTAAAAAAATGGGCCAGTACCACACTGAAAATTGGTGTAACAGCATTCAATATACTTGCCAGTCCGCTCTCGATATGCGTCTGGCCCCAGACGATCAAACAGAACGGTAGGAGGTTGTTCAGCGCCCCCATGATCAGAAATGCCCCCCAGGTCGCCGGATCCTTGGGCATTTTAGTGCCTTTGACGCGCGCAACCGCAAGAAGGATGAATGCTGCCAGTCCTACGCGGACCAGGACAATGGTAAATGGCTGCACCTCCTTTACTGCCACCCCCACAAAAAAGAAAGATCCGCCCCATATGAGCGACAGAAATATGAGCATGCCCCACTCTCTCAGTGTCATTACCGGGTTGTTTTGAGGGACTGTCTGTGTCTTTATTTGCCTGATTTTATTTGATTCCACGTTTATATCCGCTTTATTTTGATTTAATCCCGCAACCGGTTTGCTCGATGCCGGGACAAACGTTATTGCTGCAAATCATAAACACACCATCACCGGATCTCCACCCGCATATTGCTCAATAAGAGCGCAAAATTCGGGTGGCACTTCATCACGGCGTGGGCTAAAGTGTACAATAAACCAGAGAACAAGGAGCAGACCATGACCCTTTACGATACCCAAGGACTCACTGCCAGATTTTATCCGGATTATGAGCGGATCGAACAGGCCATTGAGTATATTGAGTCCCATTTCAGGTCCCAACCCGGCCTGGAGGAGATTGCCCAAAGCGTTCATTTGAGCAAGTTCCACTTTGACCGAATGTTCAAGCAGTGGGTGGGAATCAGCCCCATCCAGTTTCAGCAGTATATGACCCTGGACTATACAAAACAGAAACTCAGAGAATCCAGGAATTTGCTGGACACGGCCCTGGATGCCGGGCTGTCAGGACCCGGACGACTCCACGACCTGTTTGTCACCTTTGAGGCCATGACCCCGGGTGAGTTTAAAAAACAGGGCCAGGGCCTTGAAATCGATTATGGGTTTTCCCCCTCCCCGTTTGGAGAGTGCCTGACAGCATCGACCCGGAGAGGCATCTGCTTTCTCGGATTTACAGGCCCTCAAACAAGGGATGATATCATCTCCCAGATGTTTTCCACCTGGCCCGGTGCGATATTCAAAGAAGATCCCCTGTCTGCGAATGCACTGACAAAAAAGATATTTCCGGTCCAGGGTCCATCAACCCCGGGGCCGTTTCACCTCCACCTGAAGGGGACCAATTTCCAGATCAATGTATGGAAAGCCCTGCTCAATATCCCCGAGGGCTGGATCACCAGTTACCGGGATATTGCATCATACATCGGCCAACCCAAGGCGTTTCGTGCCGTAGCCGGCGCCATTGCCAGGAATCCGGTGGCCTACCTGATCCCCTGTCACCGGGTGATTTCGAGAAGCGGAAAAATTCACCACTACCGATGGGGTGCACCTAAAAAGAAAGCCATGGTGGGATGGGAAGCCGCCCGGACAGCGTAAATCCGCTATCGTTTAGTACCGGGTATAGGGATAGTCCCAGTTTCTGGGATGGATACGGACCCTGACCGTTTCCCCGATGGGAACATCCAGCAGCGGTACCCTCAGGACCCCTTCAGATGACTCTACCCAGGACAGGCCCAGGACGGGGTCATGGTTTTTTATTCTGGCCAGCAACACCATGCCGGTATCCAGCTCCCCGGCCAGGTACTGAAAATCCTCCCGTGCCGTAACCTCTTCCAGCGGCCCGCTGACTACAGATTTTCCCTTTGACATCAGCACCAGGTAATCGGCCAGGCTGGTAATTTCATCCACTGAATGGGTCACATACAGGATCGGGATGGACAACTCCCCTGAAAGACGGCTGATAAACGGCAGGACCTCCTGTTTCCTGGCCCCGTCCAGAGAGGCCAGGGGTTCATCCATGAGCAGGAGCCTTGGGCTGGTCAGCAGGGCCCGACCCATAGCCACCCGCTGCTTTTCCCCGCCTGACAGGGTAACCGGCCGCCGGTTCAGCAGGTGCCCGATCCCCAGAAGCTCAATCACCGCATCAAAGGTCACATAGCGGTCTGCCCGGGGTATCCGCTTCATGCCATACTCCAGATTGCTGCGCACACTAAGATGTGGAAACAAACGGGAATCCTGGAACACATATCCGAACCGGCGTTTTTCAGGCCGAATGTCAATCCCCTGGGATCGGTTGAACACACAGGTTCCGTTAATGGTTATGCGCCCAGCATCCGGTCGTGAAAGACCGGCAATCATGTTGATAACGGAAGTCTTTCCGGAGCCGGACTGGCCGAACAGTGCCGTAATGCCGTTGCCCGGAGCGCTGATCCCGGCCCGGATCTGAAAATTGCCCTGCTGCTTTTCCAGCATGATTTCCAGCATCATCAGCCCCTCAATCTCCTGGCCATCCTGCGTGACAGGAGTTCAGAGGTCATCAGGGCACCCAGGGCGACCAGTATGGATATGATACACAACCGCATGGCCCCGGTCTCACCATCCGGTACCTGGGTCAGGGTATACAGTGCCAGGGGCAGGGTGCGGGTTTTTCCCGGGATATTTGAAACAAAGGTAATGGTGGCGCCGAATTCACTCAGGCTCCTGGCAAAGGCCAGAATCACACCGGTCAGCACCCCTGGAAGAATCAGCGGGAGCGTCACGGTAAAAAACAGGTCGATTGGCCCGGCGCCCAGTGTCCGGGCCGCCTGCTCCAGCCCCCGGTCCACACTTTCAATGGACAGGCGAACCGCCCGGACCAGCAGGGGAAACGCCATGATGGCCGATGCCAGTGCCGCCCCCTTCCAGTCAAACGCAAAGGTCAGGCCGAACAGGTCATTCAGCCACGAGCCCAGGATTCCTCTTCTTCCCATCAGGACCAGGAGGATATAGCCGGTGACCACCGGCGGCAGGATGAGCGGCAGGTGTATCAGGCCATCCACCAGGACCTTTCCTGGAAAATTTTTCCTGGCCAGAACCCATGCGATCAGGATACCGGGCCCCAGACTTCCGGCAACCGCCCAGACGGCAATCCACAGACTCAAACGCAACACTTCCCACTCAAGTGGGGTTAACTGCCAGAATGATGTCATAATCCGGTAAACCCATAGGTTTTAAATACGGCCAGGGCCGCTTCCGATTGAAGGAATGCGGCCAGTTCACGGGTTCGGGGCGTGGACCTTCCCTGTATAATGGCCAGGGGATATTTGATCGGCTCGTGAAGATGTTCAGGAAACACGCCTTCGACCATGACCCGTTTTGATCCCAGCGCATCGGTGGCATATACGATACCGGCTGATGCCTCCGCTCTTTCCACCAATACCAGGGCCGCCCTGACATCCTTGGCCCTGGCAATGCGGGATGCAATTTCTGGCCATAGCCCCAGGCTGGTCAGGGCCTGCATGCCGTATATGCCGGCAGGTACGTGGTCCGGATCCCCCATGGCCAGTATGCCCCTGTTTTTTCCCTGATCCAGGATCGGGATCAAATCCAGATCAGGCCCCAGTGTGCTGAACCTGGCTCCCCCCGGAAGGGTTGAATCGCTTTTTGACACCCTGCCCGGCACGATCAGTACCATCCGGTTACCCAGAAGATCCTTTCGGGTTTCTGTTTCGATCATGTCCCGTTTCTCAAGGTAATCCATCCACTTGGGATTGGCACAGAGAAACAGTTCAGCAGGTGCCCCCCTATCGATCTGTTTGGCCAGGGTGGAGGATGAGGCAAAAGAGGGAATCACCGTTCCCCCGTGCTCACGGGTATAAATGGAAAGGACAGCATTTACGGCATGGGTGGTGGAGGCGGCCGCAAACAGAACAATCTCCCTGTTCTTCTCATCTGCATATGTGTGGTCCCATGTCCAGGTGCACATTAGACACAGGAACAGGGTTATGATTGCGGTACGACTACTGCCTGTTGAATGTGTTTTTCTTCTCATGAGGGTTTTCCTTTGTCTTCCCATGCATAAATGATCCGGGCGCACATGTAAACCACAAAATCTACGGCCGGGTTGAGGTCTGGCGCTATCGGGCAATCTAATCTTTACAAACCCGGAAAGGATTGGTAGTGAATCAGAGGATGATTAACTTGCCGCAACCCAATGAGGAGATATGGAACCCAAAAAATACATTCTGACCATGCTTGTAGAAAACGAACCCGGAGTAACCGCACGGATCTCGGGCCTATTTGCCGGCAGGGGATACAATATTGAAACCATTTGCGGGGCCCCGACCGCCAATCCCAAGATGTCCAGGATTACCATCACCACCAAGGCCAGTCCGCTCCAGCTTGAACAGTGCATGAAGCAGATCCGCCGGCTGGTCAACGTGATCAAACTCAGAGATATGACCTCGGACAAGGCGGTTAAACGGGAAATGGCGCTGATCTGTGTCAAGACCCAACCCGAGACACGGGACACCATTCTGGGCATCATTGAACAATACAACGGGAAAGTTGTAGACCAGGGAACAGAACACGATATCTTTGAAGTGGTCGGCAAGGAGGGAGATATTGACGATCTTCTGGTGCTGCTGGATCCGTTCGGCATCAAGAAACTGGCCAGGTCCGGTGTACTGGCCCTCTATAAAGAACCCTGAACCACTAAACGGCTATATTCTGTAGCTGAACTGTGCCATGGGTAATGAAAACAGCATCTCCTGGTTCAAAAAGCCGCTGAGGCCCTGATCGGGTTTTACTGATCCGGGACGATGTTTCTTCAAGGATGCCTCAAGTTCATCTCTCAATTCTTCAATCATCTCCAGCAAGGCTTTAAACGGATTGGCAGGCTCGGGCTCCTGTTCAAAAAGCTCGGCCTGTTCAAGCCGTGCATTCAGCATTCTTTCATGATTCGCAGCCATGATGTCGGAATGGATCGCCAGGCTTTCCTGCAGCGGTGCCTGGGGCATCATCTCTAAAGGTGCTTCAAGAGACGGCGCACCGGTGTCGCGGGCAGCCAGATCGATCTGCTGAATGCTGCCGACCCCGCCGTTTTCAAACAGGAACACCCCGCCCTGCCTGACCCGGCCTTTGAGTTGATTCTCCATCCCATCGGCCTGGCTGGTCATGTCAAATGATGTGGCTGCACTGGAAAGGGAGATCGCACCGATACCTGCATCCTTCAGCGACATCAGGACATCATTACCCGCCTCATCACGGGTCCACACGGACAATTGTTCAAACACAGCATCCGCTTCATCGATCCATCCGTTGGCGTCCTCATCATACTGGGCCAGTTCATCAAATCCATTGCCTGTGTTCGGTCCGAAAAGCTCTGACCCATCATTGATGGTATTGTCCCGGTTCTTATCCAGTGCCAGGAAACCGCTGCCCCGGCTGAGAAAACTGATCTGCTCTTCATCTCCGTCACTGTCCAGATCAAAGGCAAAGGTCATATCGGTCAACTCCGGAGCACTACCGGAGAGGTTAATGACCAGAGGGTCTGTCAGCGCCACCTCCTCCTGCCAGATATCGATCGTATCGGTCTGGGTCTGCTCATGAGCAAAGGCCCGCTCCAACGCCATATCCAGTGAAAAATCGATCACCCTGCCGTCATCGGTGGTCACAGAGCCGCTGGCATTGAACGCCATGGCTTCCTGCTCAAAGTGTACCCGGGTCCGGGACACACGCATCTGCCACTGCCCGGGCTCGGCCGGTCCGGCGGGGCGGGTTTGATCCGTGTCGGATCTACCGGTATTTCCCAAATATAGCTGTGAATCTATTACCCCGCCGATCAATTTCTCCACGGCATGGGCCTGCTCCCTGGAAACAGTCTGCCCGGTCTCCGTTATGGTCACGGTTGACCGGGCGTTGAGCCGTGATGCGTAACGGCTCTTATAGGATTCGCGGGCCGAGCTGGATATGCTGACCCGGTCCATGAGAATACCCGGAACGGAATCCGGGCTCTGGCGGTTTGAGCCTCCCCGTATGCCACGCTCTCTTCCGGCTTGATTTCCTGTAACTCTCCCTTGGGATGTCTCCAGGTATGACAGATCAAACTGGTCCCGGGTGGTTGCGCCCTCCATGACCAGGCTGGAATCCATGATTCTCATGATCCTTTTCCTTCCGATTTACAAATTGTATGACCATATCTATCGGCAGCCATGACCGAAATCTTTAAAAAGCTTTGAATTTCAATGTATAAAGCCGATTTTAAGGTTGAAACCCCTTATCAATTAGTGATATCTATCTCTTGATTATTTACCACTGGCGCGTATGGTACCTTTCGGGGCGACCGCGCTGGAATAGATGCCCTGGACACCGCAAAGACAAACTGCCTATGGATTATCAACGTACAGAACATATCGCTGCCGGAAGTTACAAAACAGGAAAAAATCAAACAGGTATATTCCAGGCTTTCCTAGGAACCTGCCTCGGGGTGGCCGTCTATGACAAAACCACCCGGATCGGGGGCCTTATACATATTCTCTTACCCGAACCACCCGGTATCCTGGCTGCCGAATTTCCTGAAAAGTATGCCTCCACCGGCATCCCGAGTATGATCAAATCACTGGTGGACCAGGGTGCACGGCCGGACCAGATGGAAGCAACTATTGCCGGTGGGGCACTGGTAGGCCCCGTGACCCAGCAGGATATTAACCTTGATATCGGCGGCCGGTCGTTTGAGATTGCAGAGTCGATCCTCAAGGCCTCTGAAATCAAGGTGTTGAAATCTGAAACCGGCGGTTTTTTCACCTGCACCCTGGAACTGAATATGGCGACCGGTGAAGCCACAATTCAACCCGCCTGGGAAGATATGATCGGGGGCAGCACTGACTTTTCCCCACCGAGTATCCAGGATATCAACGATACCATTGAGACGTTGACGCCGATCCCCCAGACCGCTTTAAAAATCATCCGGATGGTCAATGATGACCGGTATGACATGGACAAGATCTCAGACGAACTGTCCAAAGACCAGGTGCTGTCCGCCCAGACCCTCAAAGTCTGCAATTCAGCGATTTTTACAGGATCTGTGAAAATTGACACCCTTAAGGAGGCCGTGGTTCTGCTGGGCCAGGATATGCTGATCAAATCGGTGATAACTGCTGCGGTAAACAATTACTTCAGCCAAGCCACTGTTTCCGGATACTCTCTTTGCAAAGGCGGGCTGTTCTTCCATGCCGTGGGTGTGGGAACCATGGCGGAGAACATTGCCGGGTTCTGCAAAAAATCAACTCCCAAACATGCATATGCCGCAGGTCTTCTCCATGACATCGGGAAGGTCGTCCTTGACCAGTTCGTTTCCAGGGGCGCACCCCTGTTTTTCAGGAATATGAACCAGGAGGAGGAAACCGGCATGACGACCGAAAAAAAACTGCTCGGGATCAACCATTGCGAAGCAGGTAGTTTTCTGGCCAAGCGCTGGCAATTCTCCGCTGCCCTGAATGATGTTATCATTCACCACCACCGCCCTGAAAATGCTACAAAGAATACAGAGCTGGTCTGTATCGTATACCTGGCAGACCTGTTGATGGCCAAATTCGGAGCCGGGCTGGAACGGGAAAAGGTCCATGCCGAACCGCTTGATTATGCATTAGACCTCCTGGGCATGACAGCGGATGGCCTTCCGAAATTGATCGACACCATCCCCAACAATGATCAACTCCAACTGCTTTAAGGAACCCCATGAGCAACACCCAAAAGCATGACCTGTTAAAACATCTTCCCGGCGTGGATTCTTTACTTGATCAGATCCTGATACGTGATGACACCCATACAATCCCCCGCCGGGTTATGGTATCCTCCATCAGGACCGTTCTGGATGATACCCGTAAGCAGATCCTTGAAGACCGGCTGAAAGCCATAGATGAAACCTCCCTGATTCAGTCAATCATCCGCCTGGCCCAAAACCGGATCAAGCCCAGACTGGTTCCGCTGATCAACGCCACCGGCGTGGTGCTCCACACCAACCTGGGAAGAGCCCTTCTCTGTGATGATGCCCTTGAGAATATCAAAACCATCTCCGGGTCCTATTCCAACCTGGAATTTAATATTCAAACCGGAAAACGAGGAATCCGCTACCAGGTTGTAGAAGAGCTGATCTGTGAGCTGACCGGCGCCCAAAGTGCCATTGTCGTAAATAACAATGCCGCCGCCGTACTGTTGGCCCTGAACACCATGGCCCAGTGTCAGGAGGTCATCGTATCCAGGGGAGAACTGGTGGAAATCGGCGGATCTTTCCGGATCCCGGATGTCATGACCCGGTCCGGATGCATCCTGAAAGAGGTGGGAACCACCAACAGGACCCACCCCAGGGATTATGAGCAGGCGATTAACGAGAACACCGGTCTGCTGCTCAAGGTCCATACCAGCAATTACCAGATTCAGGGATTTACCAAAAGTGTTCCCATTGCGGATCTGGCAGCCATCGGAAAGCGTTGCAGCATAAAGGTGATGGAGGATCTGGGCAGTGGAACACTCATCGATTTTGGAAAATACGGCCTGCCGAAAGAGCCCACGGTCAAAGAAGCGGTCGCCTCGGGCGCGGATGTGATCACCTTCAGCGGAGACAAACTCTTAGGCGGCCCCCAGGCCGGGATCATTGTCGGGAGCACGGATACCATCGACCGGATCAAGGCCAATCCGCTGACGCGGGCCCTGAGGATCGACAAGATGACCCTGGCTGCCCTTGAATCTACATTGAACCTTTACCGGGACGAGGACCGAGCCATGAAGGAGATTCCTACCCTGCGAATGCTGACACGCCCCCTTGAAGAGATCCAAACCCATGCCGGGCAGCTGAGAACCCTGATCTCAGACAAACAGATTCCCAATCTTGAAGTGGAAACGGCTGACATGACATCGCGACCGGGAGGGGGATCCTACCCTGCCCTGCTGCTTCCCACCTGCTGTGTGACCCTCAAACCTGGCGGCCTTTCCGTTTCCCGGCTTGAAAAATTGGCACGGTTCAGCACACCGCCCCTGATCGGACGAATAGAGGAAGACCGATTCATTCTGGACCCCAGAACCATTCAACCGGGCCAGGAAACCATCATTGCCGATACCCTTGAAACGATTATTTTAAAGGAACTCAATGACTGATCAGCCTAAATTCACTGCAAAAGAGATCCATTTCCTGAAATCCGACCCCCAGTCCGACACCGAACACCTGTCCGAACCGGATACCTATCTGTCCGATCTTCTGTTCATGAATGAGTCCGTACTTGCTGCGTTTGAAGGGCGATTGAAAGATATCGACATCGGTGATCACCCCTGTGTCTGCGCCGTGTTCAGGATAGACCCGGCAGCCTGCAAGGAAAGCGCCCCCCCCCATGACAACGCGCCCGAAGATCAATGCATTGAAAGTGATGATGACCGGATTGATGACATCAGGAGTGTGTTTGAAACCCTGTTTAATTCACTCCTGGATCATGAACGGGGCATCTGGGAACATATCCGGGATGACCTGTTTGCCTTTGCCTTTTTCGATTTCAAAGCAAAAAAGCAGGCCATCGAATGGATTACCCTGCTCAAGGAAAAAATCGAAATCCGGCTGAACACCCGGATAACGGGCGGGCTGTGCTTTCACCCTTTCCAGGAGTATTCACTGGCCGATACCTTTCACAATGCAGTAAAGGCACTGGACCACGCGGCATTTTACGAGCCCGGCCGGGTGATGTTATTCGATGCCGTCTCCCTGAACATATGCGGGGACCGGTGCTATCAATGCGGGCGCAACCAGGACGCCATCTCAGAATACCAGGCCGGCATCCGGCTGGATCAAACCGATATCAACCTGCTCAACAGCCTCGGCGTATGTTATGGGATCGAAAATGATCTTGAGCAGGCCAAAAAGCAGTTTAAGAAGGCGTTGACCGTCAACCCGAAAGATCCCATGGTCCTGTATAACATGGGATTGATTTACAGCACGGCTCAATCGGACAAGCGGGCCGCGGCCTACCTGAGAAAAGCCCATGCCATTGACCCACAGGTATTTGAAGTGGAGTTTCTCCTGGGCCAGATCCTGCAAAAAGATGAAAAACCGGACTTGGCCCTTCCCCACCTGGAAAATGCGTGCCGGCTCAATCCCGAAGCCAGTATTCCCTTCAAACTCTGCGGTGATATCTACCTTGAAAAGGAACAGCTGGAGAAGGCCTATCAATTTTATACCAAAGCCATAAAACTGAACCCGGAGGATGCCGATTCCCTGTCCGGAGCCGCCCATATACTTGAGCGCCAGAACAAAAACATATCCATTGCATTGACCTTTGCCCGGAAAAGTGTGGACCTGTGCCCGGACAGTGAACTGTATCGTGAACGCCTGTCTCTGATCCAATCCAGGCAGGCATCCAAGGATGACCGCAAACGGCTCAAAGCATCGTGATTTTAATTGTCCCGGGCGGCTGATCCTGAAAAAGACCCCCTTGAAAAAATGCACCGGATCATTATATTAAGGATTTGGCTAAATTAGAAAAGAGGATGACCTATGCCTATATATGAATTCAAATGCAATCAGTGTGAAAAAAACTTTGAAACCCTGGTCATGGGCAGCATGACTCCGGAATGCCCGGATTGCAATAGTGAAGATCTTTCGCGGCTGCTGTCCGCCTGCGGCTTTATCTCAAAATCCTCCGGCCCCGGCGGTGAAGTACAAACCACCACCTCAGCAGGCTCCGCGTGCGGCAGTTGCCCGTCTACCAACTGTTCGTCCTGTTCAGTCGGATAATTCCAGGATTCCGTCATGACCCAGACCTTGAAAATAGGCACCCGGGGAAGCCAACTGGCGCTCTGGCAGGCCAACCATATTAAATCTGAAATTGAAGCTGCATTTCCCGATATTCCGGTTGAGATTGTCACCATTAAAACAAAAGGGGACCAGATCACTGACCGGCCTCTGGCCAAAGTCGGGGGAAAGGGCCTGTTTGTCAAAGAGATCGAGCAGCAGCTTCTGGAAAAAAAGATCGACCTGGCCGTACACAGCATGAAGGACATGCCGGGTGAATTGCCAGAAGGGCTGACCATCGGTGCCGTTCCTGAAAGGGAAAACCCGTTTGACGTGCTGATTGCCCAGGATAATGCCCAACTGTCCGATTTCAAGCCCGGCGCGCGGATCGGCACCTCCAGCCTGAGACGGGCCTCGCAGATCAAGCATATCCGCCCGGACCTCACCATTCTTAACATCAGGGGCAACCTGGATACCCGGATCAGGAAACTCAGGTCCGGTGAATACGACGCCATCATACTTGCGGCTGCCGGGTTGATACGACTGGGGCAGGCCGGTGAGATCTCACAGTATCTCACTGAAACACAGATGGTTCCCGCCGTTGGGCAGGGTGCACTCTGCATTGAAGTACGTCAGGATGACAAAACCATAGCGCCTGTCATGGCGGCATTGAATGACCCCGACACCCAGATCTGTGTGAATGGAGAAAGATCCTTTTTAAAACACCTGGGCGGAAGCTGCCATATCCCGGTGGCCTGTTTCGGCAAACTGTCCGATTCCCGGGTGATACTGACCGGTCTGGTCGCCTCGGAAGACGGGTCCACCATCATCAGTGAGCAGACTACCGGAGCTCCGGAAGATGCTGAACAACTGGGCATTTCCCTGGCCGACACCCTTCTGACCAGGGGCGGAAAAACCATTTTGGAGAATCTACAAGCAAATGACTGAAACACATACTGGCATTGTATCCCTTATCGGTGCAGGCCCGGGAGACCCGGCCCTGCTGACACTCAAAGCCAAATCCTGTATTGAATCGGCAGATGTGGTGGTTTATGACTACCTGGCCTCGGCCTCCCTGCTCGAGTATGCAAAACCAGATGCTGAAGTAATTTATGTCGGAAAAAAGGGCGGGGACCATACCCTTTCCCAGGACAAGATCAACCTGCTCCTCGTGGAAAAGGCCAAGCAGGGATTGAATGTCGCACGTTTGAAGGGCGGAGACCCGTTTATTTTCGGACGGGGCGGGGAGGAAGCCCAGATTCTTCTATCCCATGATGTCAAGTTTGAAATCGTACCGGGTGTGACCTCTGCTGTGGGTGCGCCTGCCTATGCCGGAATTCCGGTGACCCATCGCGAGCACACCTCCTCTGTCAGTTTTATCACGGGTCATGAGGACCCCACCAAAGCGGACACCGCCATGCAGTGGGATCTTTTTGCAAAAAGCAACTCCACCCTTGTGTTTCTCATGGGGGTCAAAAACCTTGAGAATATCGTTACTCACCTTCTGGAGAATGGTAAATCACCGGATACGCCTGTGGCGCTGGTCCGGTGGGGAACCACGACCCGGCAGCAGACCGTGGCCGGACAGCTGGACAATATCGTCCAGCGGGTCAGGGAAGCCAAACTCACCTCACCGGCCGTGATCGTGGTGGGTTCCGTGGTCAGCCTCAGGGATGAGCTCCAGTGGTTTGATACCCTGCCGCTGTTCGGTAAAACCATCGTCATTACCCGGGCAAGGGCCCAGGCCAGCGGCCTGGTCAAAGAGCTGGCTGCCCTTGGTGCCCGGTGCATTGAAATTCCGACCATCAAGATTGTTCCTCCGGTGGACAATGCACCTTTAGAACATGCCATTGAGCAGATCACGGAATATGAATGGGTCGTACTCACCAGTGTGAACGGTGTCAAACACTTCTTTGACACACTATTTTCCATGGGAAAAGATGTCCGGGTCCTGGGGCACCTGAAATTTGCCTGTATCGGCCCGGTGACCAAGCAGACCCTGAAGGAATATGGTATTGTCAGTGACATCCTGCCATCCACCTACCAGGCCGAATCAGTGGTTGAAGCATTTGCCGACACCGACATCAAGGGAAAAAAGGTATTGCTGCCACGGGCAAAAAAAGCCAGAACCATCCTTCCCGAAGAGCTGACCCGGATGGGGGCCAAGGTGGATGAGGTG
>QZLA01000053.1 GCA_004796375.1 Desulfobacteraceae bacterium | reverse complement strand
CAGACCATTCCCAATTTCTGGCTCGCACTGATCCTGATTCTTGTTTTTTCGGTTCAACTCGGATGGTTCCCCACCTTTGGCCGGGATACCTGGGTATTTTTAGGCGTAACCCTGCCCACCCGGTCGGTGATCCTTCCGGCATTTTCCCTATCCTTGTTCACCATGGGGCAGCTGGTGCGGTTTACACGGTCCGCTGTCCTTGAGATCCGGAGCGAGGACTATGTCCGGACGGCGTACAGCAAAGGCATCGCCGATCGAAAGGTCTATATCCGCCATATCCTGAGGAACGCCTCTATCCCGCTGATCAGTATCGTGGGGGTGCAGTTCGGGTATCTGTTGAGCGGATCAATCTATATTGAAACCATATTTTCATGGCCGGGTCTGGGGAACCTTCTGGCCGAGTCCATCGGCAACCGCGATTTTGCCCTGGTTCAGGCCATTGCCTTTTTCTCAAGTTTTGTGGTGGTCACCCTGAACCTGCTGACCGACATCGCCTACGGGCTGGCCGATCCCCGGATCAGGTACTAAAGGGATCAAATATGGGAGAACTTTGGGTATTAACCAGAATCAATCGCATGGGACACATACAGATATGAAAGAGGGCGTCACCGACATGAACACCACCGGGCTGACCGTAGATCAGGAAAAAGATACCGGTCTTCTGGCGTTTATCATCTATGTAGGCAAGCTGCTGGCCCGGGATAAGGCCGGTATGGTGGGGCTCGTCATGTTTGTGATCGTGGTCATGTCCGCCGTGTTCGCCCCCTGGCTGTCTCCCCATGACCCCCTGAAACAGAACCTGAGGTTTGCCAAAGATCCCCCGGCCTGGTCAGAGGGAGGATCCATCAAATACCCCCTGGGCACCGACAACCTGGGCCGGGATATTCTCTCCCGGATCATTTACGGGACACGGGTATCTTTGACCGTAGGGTTTTTCGGGGTACTCATCGCCAGCTCCCTGGGCATCATGATCGGGCTGGTCTCAGGATATGCAGGGGGTACCACCGATAACATTATCATGGGGGGCGTCAACCTGATCCTTGCCCTGCCCTACCTGGTATTTGTCGTATTCATTGCAGCGATCCTTGGCAGCAGCCTGATCAACGTGATCCTGATTTTCGGGCTGACCGACATCCCCATATTTGTCCGCATCACCCGGGGGGAGGTCATCAAGATGCGCCAGTCCGGATTTGTGGAATCAGCCCGGAGTATCGGGGCCAGCGACACCCGGATTATTTTCAGGCATATTCTCCCCAACCTTATCGGGCCCATCATCACCATTGCCACATTTGAAATGTCGGCCATGATTTTTTATGAAGCCGGCCTGGGGTTTCTCGGCCTGAGCGTACCGCCCAGCATTCCTTCATGGGGGAATATGCTGGCGGCCGGACGAAAATATCTCGTGACCTATCCCTGGATCGCCACATTCCCGGGTCTGGCCATCATCTTTACCGGCCTTGGGATGAATCTTCTGGGAGACTGGCTCCGGGATGTGCTGGACCCCAAAATGAGGAGAATTAAAAAATGATGCCCTGGATGAATAAGTAAGGATACCGATATGGGAAAGATACTGGAAGTCAACGACCTTGTTACCCGGTTCTATACGTTTGACGGCATTGTCCATGCCCTGTCCGGTGTATCCTTTCACCTGGATGAGGGAGAAACCCTGGGCGTGGTCGGGGAAAGCGGTTCCGGTAAAAGCGTGACCATGATGTCCCTGCTCCATCTTCTGCCCTCTCCCCCGGCCAGGATCGAGAGCGGTCAGGCCCTCTACTACGGAGACAAAGACCCCATCGATCTTCTGAAACTCAACAAATCCGGTATCAGTGACATCCGGGGGGGCAAGATCGGGTTCATTTTCCAGGATGCCTTAAGTGCCCTGAACCCTGTGATGACCATTGGCCGCCAGATATCGGAAACCCTGATCGAACACCTGGGCATGAGCACATCCCAGGCCAAAAAACGCAGCATTCAGCTGTTGGACTATGTGGGCATCCCCGAGCCTGAGCAGCGGTTCGCCAACTATCCCCACCAGTTTTCCGGTGGGATGCGGCAACGGGCCATGATTGCCCTGGCCATTGCCTGCGAGCCGAGGATTATTATTGCGGATGAACCCACCACCGCCCTGGATGTAACGGTCCAGGCCCAGATCATTGAGCTGGTCCAGCGACTGAAAAACGAGATGAACATGTCGGTGATCTGGATCACCCATGACCTGGGCGTGGTGGCCGGCATGGCCGACCGGGTGCTGGTGATGTATGCCGGCAGTGTTGTGGAGACCGCCTCGGTGGAGGAGCTGTATTATAATCCCTCGCACCCCTATACCCGCAAACTCCTGGGCGCACTTCCCCGGATGGATGAGGGGGAGCAGCGCCGGCTGGAAAGTATTGAGGGTACGCCGCCGGATCTTTTGCTTGAACCGTCACACTGCCAGTTTGCCTGGCGGTGTGATTATACCGGTGATCCCTGCATGAACCACATCCCAAAGGTGCGTGATATCTCACACTCCCAACGGGTCGCATGTTTCTATGATTTCAAGGAGAACAGGTTCCAGTCATGAATACTTCCGACGATATCCTGGTCCGTGTCCGGCGTTTAAAAAAGTATTTTCCGTTTAAAAAAGGATTTCTGCTCAACCGGGAAAAAGGCGCCATCAAGGCAGTGGATGATGTCAGCTTTGATATCCTAAAGGGGGAAACCCTGGGTGTTGTCGGTGAGAGCGGATGCGGCAAATCCACCACAGGCCGGGCCATCCTTCACCTGGATCCGCCCACCAGCGGTGAAGTGCTCATTGACGGTGCGGACCTGAGTACAATGACCACCAAGATGCGTAGGAAATTCAGGCCCAAAACCCAGATGATTTTCCAGGATTCCTATGCCTCCCTCAACCCCAGGCATGCCATCGGGAATATCATTGCCGAACCCATGATGATCCACTCCGATATGAGCCATGAAGAGATGCGGTCACGGGTCATGGACCTTTTGGACATGGTCGGCCTCAACCCCAACCACTACCAGCGTTTCCCCCATGAGTTTTCAGGGGGTCAGCGCCAGCGGATCAACATTGCCCGGGCCCTGTCACTGAACCCCAAGTTTGTGGTGTGTGATGAGCCCATTTCAGCCCTGGATGTGTCTATCCAGGCCCAGGTGATCAACCTGTTCCAGGATCTGCAAAAAGAACTGGGGCTGACCTACCTCTTTATTGCCCACGACCTGAGCATGGTCCAGCACATCTCAGACCGGGTGGCCATCATGTACCTGGGCAAGATCATGGAACTGACCACCAAGGAGAGCCTGTTTGCCGAACCACTGCACCCCTATACCCAGTCCCTGATCTCGGCTGTGCCCATCCCGGACCCCGTCAAAGAGCGTCAGCGCTCCCGCATCCTGCTCAACGACGAGGTGCCCAGCCCGGCCGACCCGCCCAAAGGTTGTGTATTTTCCACCCGCTGTCCCCAGGTCGAGGTTGTCTGCACCCAGAGACCGCCGCGATGGCAGGAGGTCAAACCGGATCACTTTGTGGCCTGTCATATGGTTAAACCTTAATTGCCACAATTTCGTTTTGAAATGATTGCATGGCGCCACTCACTAAAGGTTTCGACCAAACCACTACCCTATTGCATAATTTCCAATCCCGTATCCCCCCTCACCCCATTAAAGAACAATTCAAATAATTTAGATAAAATTATTTGAATTGTTCTTTAATTTTAATTAATTAAAAAATATATTAAATAATCTACCACCATAGGTTATAATTTATGCCATTTATAAAACCATGAAACGAACAGGAATAATAAAGCTGGATGAAATTGACCTGGCTATCCTGAGGGAAGTGCAGGAGGACAGCCGGATCAGCAACAATGAACTGGCCCGGCGGATAAACCTATCCCAGCCGGCCACCCATGCCCGGCTCAAACGGTTAAAGGAATCCGGGGTGATCCGGAGATTTTCAGCCCACCTGGATCATGAAAAGCTGGGATATGAACTGACCTGCTTTTTCCACACCCGGCTCCAGGGGCATCTGGAAAAGGATGTGGCCCGTTTTGAAGAGCAGGTTATGGCATTCCCCGAGGTGTTGGAATGCCACTACCTTACCGGAGAATTCGACCACCTGATCAAAGGGGTGTTCAAGAGCAGAAAGGATCTGGAAGATTTTTTAAGAAACCGCCTGTCCGCTATTCCCGGTGTTTCACAGATCATCACCAGCCTGGTTCTTTCAGAAATCAAAACAGGCACACCACTCCCCCTGCCGGAATAGCCGCAAGGGGTTAAAGGAGAGAGAAAATGAACATGGACGATATAAAAAAAGGCACCCAATGTATCTGGTCCGGAGAGGAAGCATCCCTGATGCAAAGGGCCACCCAGGTGCCGGTGGTGCACAGCGTATCCTTTGGATATAAAGATATTGATGAATGGCAGCAGGTGGCCCTGGGAGAAAAGCCCGGTCACATCTACGGCCGGAACACCAATCCCACGGTGGCGGTCTTTGAGGAAAAGCTCCGCCAGCTGGAAGGCGCCCAGGCCGTTACCAGCGCCTCTACCGGCATGGGCATCATCAGCAGCACCCTGTTTGCATTCCTCTCACCGGGTGACCGGGTGGTATCGGTCAAGGATACCTATGGCGGTACCAATGTGATCTTCCAGGAGTTTATGCCCCGGTTTAAAATAGACGCCGCCTTGTGCGATACCACGGATCATGAGGCCATTGAACGGGAGATCAAGAACGGGTGCAAACTGCTCTACCTGGAAAGCCCGACCAATCCCACGGTCAAGATCATCGACATTGCCCGTCTGGCAAAAGCCGGGCATGATGCCGGCGCCATTGTGGTGGTGGACAACACCTTTGCCACCCCCATCAACCAGAACCCCATAGAGCTGGGTGCTGATCTCGTACTGCACTCGGCCACCAAGTTCCTGGGCGGCCATGCCGATGCCCTGGGCGGCGTGATTTGCGGCAAAAAAGAGTTGATCCAGCAGATCTACCATTTCAGGGAGATCAACGGTGCCACCCTTCATCCCATGGCGGCCTACCTGCTGCTGCGGGGTATGAAGACCCTGGAACTGAGAATTGAGCGCCAAAACAAGAGCGCCATGAAAATTGCCAGGTTCCTGGAGTCCCATCCCGGTATCGAACAGGTGTTCTACCCCGGCCTTGAATCCAATCAGGGTCACAGCATTGCAAGAACCCAGATGAAGGGATTCGGCAGCATGCTCAGCTTCATGCTCAAAGACAATACTTTTGATGCGGTCCGGCGATTCGTTCCCAGGCTTAAATTTGCCCATGCCGCGGCCAACCTGGGTGCGGTCGAAACCATTGTGGGCCCGCCGGCCACCACCAGCCACGTGGAGTGCACCAAAGAGGAGCGGGCTGCCATGGGGATCCCGGAAAGCCTGGTGCGCTACTCCACGGGTATTGAAAATGTCGAGGATCTCATCGCCGACCTGGACCAGGCACTGAAATCTGTGAAAGGATAGGCTTAAGCGAAGTTAACATAAACAGAGGATCAACCTTCAGGGTCAAGTCCCATTTTTTCATAAATCCGTTTTTCACATTCAGGGCACATGCCGTGGCTGAATTCAGCCTCGGTACGCTGTGAAATATACTCTTCCACCTGTTTCCAGTAGCCCTCGTTGTCTCTGACTTTTTTACAGTATGAGCAAATAGGCAGAATACCTCTGAGCGTTTTGATTTCCTCTAATGCTTCTTGTAACTCATTGTTCAGTTTCATGCACCGGATGAGGTCATCGTGTCTTGCCAAAGCTATCATAATGACCCGTTTGAACTCTTTTTCTTTTGCCGGCTTTACAAGGAATGCACTGACCCCATTTTCTGCGGCCTTTTTGGCCAATTCGTCATCGTCATAGGATGTCAGGATGATGATGGGAGTCGACCGCTTCTGCTGAATGCGCCTGGACGCTTCAATCCCATCAAATTCAGGCATCTTGATATCCATCACGACAAGGTCTGGTTCGAGTGCTATTGTTTTCTCAACCGCTTGCCTGCCGTTGCCTACGACGCTAATGACATGGTGTCCGATCTGGGTCAGCATCCGCTTGATATCCTGACAGATGATGTAATCGTCTTCAGCTATAATGATATTCAAAGGTTTGCTGTCCATATCGGTCTCCTATTCTTTTTTATCTGCCTCAACTATGTTTAAATTTTATTGTTGTCATTGCACCGTTATCATTTTGCAAAGACAGTTCTCCCTGCAGACTGTGTTCGACCGGCCCCTTAACAAGACCTAATCCGTGGGAGTCAGAGAGAATCCCTTCGTGCAGCATCGACTGGGGAAAACCATCTCCATTGTCCTTGAAATCAATAACAACATGATTCTTTTCCAAATAAGCGGAAAAACTGATTTCCACCCCACAGCCTGTGCGAGTTGCGTGCTTTAAGGTATTGGTTGCCAATTCATTGATAATAATCGCCATGTAATATGCTTGAGTACTGGTGACCTTGATGTTGCTCGGTTTGATATCAACGCTTAAATCGTCCTGCTCTAATGTGCATTGCATGCTTTCTAAAATGCCCCGACAAAGTTCAGAAATAAGAATTGGCTTCCAGTAGTTATCTGAAAGCATCCGGTGAACCGTATCTAACCCTTCTATTTTTAAAAGCATTCGCTGCAGAAGATCCCTGGCCAGACTATCCGCAGGGGTTGTTGAATCAATTTCCCGATGGATGAGGCCGATAATAATGGCCAGGTTATTTTTCACCCGATGGTTGATTTCTCGTATCAGGGTGGTTTGGGTATCTGCATAATCCTTTAGCTCTCTCTCTGTTTCGATTTTTTGTGCCTTGCTTTTATAAGCATTGACCAGTTGTGCGCAAGAAACCCAGATCGATTCCAACTCTTTCACGAGTTTTTCATCATACCCCTCATCTCGGTTGGCCAAAGCAACTACCCCGATAACTGTTCCCTCATGTCGCAATGGAATTGCAAGAAACGTATTGATGGGCGGGTGCCCTTCCGGGGTGCCTTTTCTCCGCGGGTCAACCGGATCATGGTTTGAAATGACAACCTCCCCGTTTTTCACTGCCGGACCAAATAACGCATTGAAATCAAAAAAACGCAATCCGCTTGGCGCCATTTTGCCGTAGAACTCACGACTGTCCTTATCCCATGCAATATTGGTAATAGAAAGCGCTTGAAGAAAAGGGTCTCCTACATCGTCATGTTCCAGAGAATCGATAAACCCGTATTGGCTTCTGGTCAGCCGGAGCACCTCCAGGAGCATGGTATCAAAAACATTTTGTTGATCCTCCTCCCTGATGAATAAGGTTTGAATATTTTCAATAGTATTGAGGAGTTCTTTTTGACGTAACGTCTGTCGAAGCAGTAGGGTTCCTTTTTCAATTTCGCTGCTTAGTTCAAGATTCAGCCTTTTACTGACAATCAGAAACAAAGAGAACGTGAATCCAAAAAATAGGACTTGAGCGATGGCAAAAGACCAGGCAATGAGTTAGGGGGCACTGAAAAATGTATTTCCAGGATGTATTTGAAGGTTGACCAATACTCTGGATACTGTGTTTGCAGCCAGCAGACAGGATATGATCCCCATCTGGTATCCAATGCCCCGGAAGTCAGCTTTAATTCTATAAAACACCAGGAATGCCACTTGTGCCCAAACAATAGAATTACCGGTTGCAGTCGTAATCATCCTTCCCCTGAGACTGGGGGATAGATATGTGAAGTATATCGTTAAAAAAGAAATCGTGAGACCGAGAGCCAAATTGATCTTCCAGGAAATGTTTTTGTCAAAGAAGGTCTCAAGTCCCAATACGATGGAGATCAGTCCGCATATTGAAAATGTGTTAATAAAAACGATTAAAACCGGTGTTTTATAGATATCCAGTATCGTGATTGTCAGATAGGCGATCGACAGCATAAAGTAGGCCAAAACCCATGTATGCAACCCTTTGTAATGATTCTTGTGCTGCAGCCAAAGCGCCAGGATTGTGGCAACCTGTAATAAGATGCCCAGAATAAACCCCGTCATTATGGTTTTCATATCCAGCATGATCATTGACTCCGGTTTACTATAACTTCGTCCTGGTTATTACAGAGTTCAAAAACACTTCGCCACTGCTACAGGGTCATTCTTTTCAGCTTTCGCCACAATGTCGAGCGGCTGATACCCAGAATCTTGGCAGCTTCGGTATGATTGCCCCGGCTCATGATCAGGGCCTGCTTGATCTCTTCCATTTCATTG
>QZLA01000407.1 GCA_004796375.1 Desulfobacteraceae bacterium | reverse complement strand
CAGGTCCGGGGGATCCAGGACCCTCAGGTCATCCACAAGCCATTGCGGATCGATACCGTAGCGCGAATACCGCCGCCCTGTCCCCTTGAGCTGCGGCGGCGGTTCAATCGTGGTCTTCCTGTAGGGTCCGCGCCCGTCCCACATGACTTCAAGTCCTGGAGACTGCCGGGGGTGAAACCGGTCCAGACAGTCGATATAGCTGACCCGGATCCCCTGATCCCGCAGGATCGACATCAGGTAAAACAGCCCCAGGGGCTTTGACCAGAAATCAAATGCGGCAAAATCGTAAATCCAGGGGTGAACGCACAGGATATGGGGAGCGGTGGAATCAGTCTTCAAAATACTTCATGGAGGTCTTTTTAAGCTCTTTTTTACTGAACAGCAGGGTGTAATTATCCTGGTTCACGGCCTTGGATATCCGGTTAACCGCCTCGTAACATTCAGCCTCATTGGCGGCGTGAACCATGGTATACATATTGTATTCCCAACCGGGTGCCGGGTTCCGGCGGTAGCAGTGGGTGATTTCCTGAAATGTCGCCATAACCCGGCCCACCGATTCCACTTCGGACTCATCGACTTTCCAGGCCACCATGGCATTGGCTTTGAAACCGGATTTCTGGTGCTTGATGGTCGCCCCGAAACGCCGGATAATGCCTCTTTCATTCAGGTCATTCACTATGTTCAGAAATTCATCTTCAGAGATCGATAGTTTCCGGGCCAGCTCAAGGAACGGCTGTTCCGTTACCGGGATATCCCCCTGAAGTGCGGCAATCACTTTTTTCTCAATTGGTGTCAGCATAATGGCCTGTTTTAAAAGCTTTTACCCATCCATGTCAAGATTTATCTTGGGTGATGACCGATCCATCTCGTGATCCCAGCCACCGTTCCAGCATGAGACGCAGGTCATCAGGCTTGACCGGTTTCGGAAGGTAATCATTCATCCCGCAAGCCAGGCACTTCTCACGGTCACCCGCCATGGCATTGGCTGTCATGGCAATAATGGGGATATCTGTGTCAAAAACGGTTTCAGAATTCCGAATGTTTGCCGTGGCCTCAAACCCATCCATCTCAGGCATCATACAATCCATGAGCACCAAATCATAGGCTGCCTCCTCAAGGGCCTTGATCGCCTCCTTGCCGTTCATCACAACATCGGCCGGGTACCCCAGTTTTTTGAGATGGTTGATGGCCACTTTCTGGTTGATCCGGTTGTCCTCGGCCAGGAGTATCCGGACCCCCTTGTCCCTGCCCTCGGCAATGGAGTGGGTTGTGATGAGTGGCCCCGGAGCCGGTGCGTCCTGGTCGGTTTGCGTATTTGCATGATGCGCCGTGCGAAGACATTCCAGCAGGTCGGACTGTTTGACCGGTTTTTTCAGGTAGGCGGCAAAACCCAACTGGCGGATCCTTCGGGCATCCCCCCTGGCAGCGGCGGCGGTCAGCATGATCAAGGTGGTTGCGTGCAGCCCGGGATCCGCTTTGATCAGTTTACCAAGGGTGTCACCATCCATATCCGGCATGTGTTTATCGATGATGACCATGTCAAAAGGGGTGCCTCTTTCCTGACCCGTTTTGAGCTTTTCCAATGCCTCATGACCGGTTTTGGCGTCATCATATCGGCACCCCCAGATCTTGAGGTCCTCCTTGAGAACATACCGGGTGGTTTTGTGGGCATCCGCGATCAATATTGCTTTTCCCCGGATATCCTCCCTGGGAATCACCTCCTGCTTAAAGGAATCGGGCAGTCTACCGAATGCCGCTGTAAACCAGAATGTCGACCCCTTTCCCTGGGTGGAGGTTACGCCGATATCACCGCCGAGTAACTCACATAGCTGTTTGGAAATGCTTAATCCCAAGCCGGTTCCCCCGTATTTCCGGGTCGTGGAGGTATCTTCCTGGGAAAAGGACTCAAACAGCATCGCCTGCGTGTCCTTTTGTATGCCGATACCGGTATCCTCGATACTGAACTTCAGTGTGACCTGGTCCTTGTTCTCACCGGTTCGGCTCACCCGTATGGTAATTTCCCCTTGTGTTGTAAATTTGATGGCATTGCCGATCAGATTCACCAGAATCTGCCGAAGCCGCTGGGGGTCTCCCAGAAGAAAAGTGGGGACCCCGGGCCTGATGATATTGACATACTCCAGATTCTTTTCCTGGGCACGCAAGGAAAAAATATCCGCGATCTCCTCCAGCACCGTCCTGACATTGAAGCGGATATTTTCAAGGGTCATCTTGCCCGCTTCAATCTTTGAGAAATCAAGAATGTCATTGATAATGGCCAACAGGGACTCACCGCTGGTTTTGATTGTTGTTGCAAAATCCATCTGCTCTGCCGAAAGACCGGTACCAAGGAGCAGTTCGGTCATCCCGATCACCCCGTTCATGGGCGTCCGGATCTCGTGGCTCATATTGGCAAGAAACGCTGCCTTGGAGCGGCTGGCCTCTTCGGCCGCGTCTTTTGCCCGGGTCAGGGCCTCCTCGGTTTCCTTCTGTTTCCGAATATCTGCAAAGCATTCCACCAGACATGCCCTGCCCTTGATCACGGTCCGGGTGACGGTTTTGAGTACCGGTATCTGTTCACCGGATACGGCCAGCAGCACCTGTTCTGAATTGTCTATCTTCTGACCCAAATCGGAAATGGGGCATTCCCCCTTGCAGGCCGGGCACACAAACTGTCGGCAGTCATTGCCGATAATCTGTTCGGGTGAGACTCCGATCATCTGGGCGGCTGTCGGGTTGATATCCAGAATCTGATGCGTGTTTTCATCCACAATCATGATGCCGGTCTGGACGGAATCCAGGATCAGCTTGAGACGCTGTTCATTGTCCTGAATCTCCTTTTGCGCCTGGTTCCGCACCGTAACATCCTCGAGGGTGGCGATCACCTCCGTGTCACGGGTCCCCGGGTTTACCGGATTGAATATCACCCGGATATCAGCGGATTTACCCCCGGTCACCGAGGTATACCGGTCCTCATACTCGGACACCTCTCCTAGCAAGGCTTTTTTTAGTGCCCGCCTCATTTTGGGCTCACTGTCCCGCGCCGTGTTGAAACCGATCAGCTTTTCACGGGATGATCCCATCAGCCCCACAAACTGATCGTTCAAATCAATGATGCGGCCGTCCGGGGAGAACCGGATCATGCCCAGGGGTGAATTTTCAAATATCACGCGGTGACGATGTTCACTTCGGATCAGTTCATCCTCACTTTTGTAGGATCTTACCGCGGTGATAACCCCGATAAGCAGGACCAGACCCCCAAACAGGGTAAACAGTGCCAGGGTCTTGAATTTTATCCGGGTAACAGTGCGGTCGCTTTCGTCAAGAAAATGGGTGGCTTTGTCTTTGGCATACCGGTTGAGATCATACATTTTGGCTTCCATCTTAAGGACATGCTGTGCCCCCTTCCCCCGGGTAATCAACGCCGCTTGCCGGGTCTCATGATTCCTGACCAGATCAATCACTTCATCGCGGATGGGCTTCCACGCCCTGAACAGGGTATGGGCTTCCCGGGCAAGGGCCCGACCCTGATCCCCCAGTATGGTGCGGCTGATGAGATCCAGATCCTTGTAGACCGCTGTCTCCTCCCGGTTGATGAGTTCTACGGAGTGATCCACGGCCACGGTATCTGGAAACAGGACGATATCTTTCATGGTGCGGTGCATTTTCGTGATGGTCAGGCTGCACTGCAACGCGGTGTTGGACACCACCAGGGGATGTTGATAGATGGAGCGGGTCAGGTGGGACAAGGCATTGATTTCATTTAGGAATGCCAAGCCGCCGAAGGTAAACATGATGATCACAAAACAGAACCCGATGACAAAGCTCTGGGTAATCATACGTTTTCGCCGTGTGATCATGACATCCTTTTCGTGCCGGGCTTAAAAACTGGAAATAAACTGCTCCGCCTCATTGATCGAGAGGTTCATATCCTTGATCAGCTTTGCAATATCCTTTTCAATGGACGCGACTTCACCCCCGAGTGCCCCCACGGCCTTTGCATTGAGATTATGCTTGAGATACAGCATATAGTCATTCAGGGTATCCAGCACCGGATACATCCCCCGGGTGGAACGCTCCATCACCTGTTCAAGCTTTGCATACCGTTTTCTGGCATCCCTGAGTGATCTCTGGCTGCTGGTTTTGAGCCGTGCATCCTTGATCTGGTTGATCTCGCCCTCCCACTCCTTGAACAGGTCTGCGGCGATCTCCTTGACCTCCTTGATCCGGTGTTCAATGTCTCCTGCCCTGGAATCACAGTCTTCATAACTGTCTTTTATTTTATTGTAAAAGGTTTCCAGTTCACCACCCTCAAATGCGGTCAACTCCTTGATCCGTGTCAATGCATCTTTGAACTCCTCCTTGGCCTTTGTCTGGCTCTGCTGGACATCCTCCACGTGATCGATGAGCAGATGCCGCTTTTCCTTGCCAAGCTTTTCCCATACCGAATAATAGGCTTTACTGCAGCCGCCAAGGAGAATCAGAACCGCTGCTGAAAGGACTAAAGAAAATAAGGTTGTGCCGGCCAGGGTGTTCCGCGT
>QZLA01000240.1 GCA_004796375.1 Desulfobacteraceae bacterium | reverse complement strand
ACCCGGCGGCATCATTGTCAGCAATTCGGAATTCAATGTGGGCTCCTGGGAAACCCTTCCACTGCCTGAAGGGGTCAAACCCGGCCGCTATTACCTATACCGGGCTGCATGATCACATGCCGGTTGTTGACCGGGCCTATTTGATGTACATATGATCGAGGAAAACCAGGGGTGGGATGCTGACGCGGTGTTCGATCTGCCTGTTTGTGGTATCGTAGATAAGGCACTGCAGGTGATCATCCAGGGATTTACAGGGCTGGACAATCACCCCCTGGTATTTTTGCTGAATCTCATTTTTGCGGTGATCATCAGCAAGTTCGCTGGAAGGCATGGTTTCGAGGATTTCATCCGTGATGTTGAACTTGAGATTCCTGGGTAAAAATTTCTTAAGGATGAAGCGGAAAAATGCTTCAAGATACGGCTCAAAAAAGTATTCCTGTTCCGTGTTGATTTTTCGCATGATTTCAAGGGTCTTTCCGATGGTGGAGGCTTTTTTGTATACCCGTTCCGCAGATATCGCCTCAAAGGAATCTGCAATACTGATCATGCGGTAAAATGGCTTGGTGTATTGATACACCTGGTCAAATTTGACCTTTGCATCGTCCGTCAGGTATTCATAAAAGGAGATGGCTGTGTCATTGGCAATACTGTAGCTGTCTGCCAACCGCTTATTTTCCTTGATATGGTGCAATGCCATGGCAAAGGATTCAAAATCAAGGTTCTGCTGATTATTTGAAGCCAGGATATATGAAAACAGCACATGGCTTTTCATGATATCGCTTTCCAACTGGGTGAGACGGCTTTTTTTATAGATAATCTCCCTTGGCATCAGGGCTTTGCCCCCGTCATGACCGATGCAGATAATGCTCAGGGTTTTATAGTCCTTCTGGGAGAGGAATCCCAGCTCTTTTGCCAGGATTAACGACAGCCACGCGGTTTTAAATATGTGGATAATGGTTTCTCCGGTTTCATCTTCTCCCAAATGGAACTCTTTCTTTTCATTTTCAACCACCTCTTTGAGTGCAGCCGCAATACCGATATACTTTTCATCCGAGGTGATGACATCACTGGCAAATTCAAGATACCCCTTCACTTCTGCGTAGTGATCCTGAAACAGCGGGATATTTTTATTGTTAAGGGTGGCCATGATAAATGCTTTGGCACTGTCTTGAATTTTTGGGATATCCGCGGGTTGAATGCTGTCCAGAAATTTTTTTTTGCGGGTGATCAGCTGACTCAGGGCGGCATCAAATGCATGATCCCTCTGTTCATGGGTAATACTTTTAATATTGACCCTGAAATTGATTTTGAACTCATCAAATATTTTGAGCAGATCGATGGAGATCAAGGTGTTGGCCGGGGCGATCAGATCATTCTGATAATATGTGTTTACCGCCAGCTGTTTGTTGATGATGGGCTTGAAAATCGGTTCATATTTTTTCCGGAACACCCCTTTGGCCTTGTTGGAAAAAATACTCTCATCCCGGCTCAAGCCCTTGAGTGGAAAGAAAAGCGTATGCTCATTCTGGGTGGTCTGTGTCACTATAGGTCCGGTGTCAGCAATTGGATTTATGTTGTTTTGCCGCATACAATACTTTATCGGCAGCTTTGAGCAGGTCTGTAGCTGCGCCTATATTTTTATCCCCTGCAGAGGCGGCACCAAAGCTGAAACGGACCGTGAAAAGTCCGTCCTCGGTACTCAATGGCTGGTCTTTAAGCGCTTTTTGAACCCGGGTCATCATGGATATGGCTTGGTCTGATCCCGTGGAAGGCAGGATGACAACAAATTCGTCTCCGGCAAAGCGTGCGACCACGTCAGAGTCCCGTTTCAATTCCATTAAAATGGTAGCTACATGGATCAGTGCACGGTCCCCTTGATCATGTCCATAGGTGTCATTGATCTGTTTGAAATCATCCAGGTCAATGAGGATCACTGTCAAATCCGTTTGGTAGCGTTCGGAACGTTGATATTCCCTGTCAAGGATCCGTTCCATGACCCGGCGGTTCAGCAGCTTAGTCAATGGATCATGAAAGGCCATGAATTTGAGTTGCTCATGGGCACAGACATTGGACAGGCACAGCGACACCTTGATTCCCAGGTGGGCCAGGTTGGATGTATCGATACCGGGCTCAAACCGGTAGACATCCCGGTCCGCCTGGTTGATGCTGCCGATCATTTCTCCGTCCAGGGTGATGGGGGTAATGGCGATGGATCCGATATCGTACGCTGTATCCGGCGGGGTCAGCAAACGGTACCTCGTCATGTCTGTATTGGCCAGGAGCGGTTCAGACCGGTCAGGACAGAGGTGTTTGAAGTCATTCTCACTGATAAAGGAGATGGATGATTTGAGCAGGTCTGAATCCGTGATGGACCTGAGTTGGCTCGATATTCTGCTGGAATCGATAATGGACAGCCAGGTGTGGGGCACACCGAATTTGTGACTGATTTCGGTGAGAAGCTTTTCAAAAAAATCCTTGAAATTGAGGATGGACAGGATACTGATCTCAATCTCATGGAATTTCTTTAATATTTCTTCGTTTTTCTGCAGCCGGTGAAGGAGTGTTTCTGGTAACCGGGTTTCAGTGTTATTATTCATCAGCGATCAGGCAAACAGGGTTTTTCTTCAAAATGATCCGGGCATCCACCACGTCAAGTCCATTATCATATAAAATGACCGGATTCAAGTCCATCTCCTCGATTTCCGGGTAAGATTCGATGAGTTCAGAGCACATGAGCAGCAGGCGCTGCAGGCTTCTCTTGTCATAACCGGACTGCCCGCGGACCCCGTCAAGTATGATTGAAGAACGGGTATCTTCGATCATTTTCTTTGCAGAAATATGTGAGATGGGCAGGACCCAGAAGGTGACATCCTTCATGATCTCAACCATGATCCCGCCCAGGCCGTACATAATAACCGGCCCGAACTGTTCATCTATTTTGGTGCCGATGATCACTTCAAGTCCCTTTGCTGCCATAGGGGCCACAAGGACTCCCCGGATGTCAGCACCGGGCTTGTAATTGTGGGCATTTTTTATGATCTCCTGAAAGGAGAGCCGGATTTCATCCTCGGATTTGAGATTGAGCCGGACGCCGCAGGCATCACTTTTATGCAGGATATCGGGGGAGACGATTTTCATGACCACTGGTGCATTAATCTCGTTTGCAATCTCGACGGCCTGGTCCTCGGTTTCAGCCACATGCCCTACTGATGTCGGGGCGCCGTGCAGTTTGATCAACTGCTTGGCTTCATGCTCCAAAAGGACATGGCGGCCTTCATTCAAGGCTGTTTGTATGATTTTTTCCCCCCGCCTTTTGGCTTTGTAGCGCCAATTGAATATAAAGTTGGTTTTGGCATGGTAGGCATTGAGATACTCACCATACTGACAAAGGGAAGCAATGCATTTACAGGAGATATCCAGGGAGTCATGGACCGGAATGTCATAGTGCCTCAACAGTTTGAGCGCATGGCTGTCGTAAGAACTGTACAGGCTGTGTACCACAATGGGTTTGTTGCGGTATTTCACCATCTTTCCGATGCGGTGGGCCGCCTCCTCTTCACCAAAGGCCAGGCTTTTGTCAAACCGGATACCATATCCCCCGAACAGGCCAACAATGAGCAATCCGCCCACATTGGGATCCTTGAGAATAATTTTGGCGCAGTCGGCAAAAACACCCGGGTCGGAGTCGGTTCCACCGGCAACATCCACAGGGTTTACCACAGACGCTGCCTCGGGAAGGATCTCCCTCAGGCGCTGCTTGGTTTTTTCTGTCAGCTCCGGAAGGCTGATCCCATAATCGCTGAGCAGGTCGGCACCAATGGTGGCATGTCCGCCACCGTCAGCCAGGATGGCAACGGACTGGTTTTTTATGGGGGGCTGGCTGGACAGGGTTTCGGCCACGGGAAACAGTTCGTCAGAGTTTTCTATCACAACAATACCTGCCCGCTCAAAGGCAGGCCGAGCCACTTCATTGATGCCGGCCAGCGATCCGGTATGGGATCCGGCAGACTTTTTGCCTGTTGCGGACCGACCGCTTTTCAGAAGGATGATCGGTTTTTCAATGCTGGTCTTGTATGCTTCCTGCAGGAATTTGCGCCCTTCACTCATGCCCTCCACATACATGAGGATGGCCCGGGTTTCCGGGTCATTCCTGAAAAACTCCAGGTATTCATGGAATTTGATATCAGATTCATTGCCCACACCGATATAGTAGGTAAACCCTTCATGTTTCCGGATCGTGGCCTCCGTGATCAGGGTCAAGGCCATGTTGCCGCTCTGGCACAGAAGCGCAATCGCCCCTTTGGGGGCGTCCTTAATGCCCACGAGGTTCATGTTGGACTTGAGATTGATCATACCTGAGGTGTTGGGGCCGATGAGCCGGACACCCACTCTCTGGGCGGTTTCGACCACTTCCTGCTCAAGGGCTGAACCCTTTTCGCCCAATTCTCTGAACCCGCCGGCAATGATGACGGCGCCGGCAACCTGCTTTTGACCGCAATCTTCAAGCAATGCTGGAATGGTGCGGGCCGGGGTGGTGATCAAGGCCAGATCCACATCATCGTCAATATCCCTCACCGATTTGTAACAGGGCAGTCCGAGGATGGTTTCCTCCCTGGGGTTCACCGGGTAGATCTCCCCTTCATATTTTTCGTCCAGCAATGTTTTGATCGCCTGGAAACCCCTTTTGGTCCTGTTTTTGGATGCGCCGATAATTGCCACGGATCTGGCATTCAGTACTTTGTCCAGCATGGTGTTATTCCTTGATTTTTAGTTCCTTGTCGGTACGGTTGCCTGGGTTCATTTTTTCCTTTGTTCAAAATCGGTAAGGGCTGACTGACGTTCCTTTGTGGAAACACATGCCAGACAGGCCTCGATCTCATAATTCATTAGCGCATCCATGCTGACTTCACCGGCAGCCATAATAAATCCCTTCTTGATCATTGACAAAGAGAAGGCGGAATTGGCGGCAATTTTGCCGGCCATTTCATATGCGGTATCCATCAGCTCAGCCAAAGGTACGGAGCGATTCACCAGCCCAATCCTTTCAGCTTCCTCACCATTGATATTTTCTGCCGTGAACAGCAGTTCTCTTGCCTTGCCAGGTCCAACCAGGTCCTGGATCAGGCGGAATGCACCACCGGTGACTGAAGAGGTGACTTTGGCCTCAGGGGATCCGATAAGGGCTTCCTTGGCGGCGATACGGATATCGCATGCCAGGGCCAGTTCATACCCGGAACCAAGAGCGTAACCATTGATGGCGGCAATGGTCGGTTTTTCAAAATGAATGATTTTCTTTGAGGCTTCCTGCAGTGATTCCAGGTAGAGCCGGTAATCTTCAATACTACGGTCTTTGGAGTCCTTAAGATCGGCACCTGACGAAAAGGCCCGCCCGTTTCCTGTGAAGATCAGGACTTTGATCCCGGGGTCTTTCCGGGTATCGTCCAGGGCGTCCATCATTTCAAGCCAAAGCTGGCGGTTCATGGCATTGAGAACCTTGGGGCGGTTCAGTTCAATCAGGGCCACCTGGTCCTTTTTGGAATATATAATGCATTCATAGCTCATAGTTTTACCTCAGTTGTCTGGTACGTATAAAAAAAGTGAGTGAGTGGTATGTTTTGGGTATGGATCAAAGAATATCTCAATTCTTTTGATTGAATGTTAATTCGAACTATATCCACGCATTGCGTGCAAAAGTCAACACCCTTGTTAAATTTTTGTAAGATTTATTAGAAACGCATAAGACCAGCGGCAGGCATCGCGTCCTGGTCTGAAGATTCAGGTCATTTCCGGGTACCTATCCGCCGATGGAGGTCATGTGGCTGATGGGTATATCTTTAACCGACCGGTTGTTGAGATTGTGGAATGCCGGTTTTTTCTCAAGGGTCTCAACGATGATCTGCTTCAGGTCCTGATCCGTGGCGCCTTCCCGTAAAGGGGTCAGGATATCGCGCTCATAGTTATGAAGCAGGCAGGGGCGCAGTGTGCCTCTTGAGGTGAGCCGCAGCCGGTT
>QZLA01000102.1 GCA_004796375.1 Desulfobacteraceae bacterium | reverse complement strand
TGAAAAGATCCTCTCCAATCCCGTAGACGAGCAGGGAAATGTGATTCAAGATCCGGACATTCTCATGGGGCTGCAACAGGATGGTAAGCTGATTGACCCGGATGCGGAGCCAACCCAGGAGGATGACGAGGAGAAAATCGTTCTCGATTTTGACGCTATTTTTATCCCTGATTCTCCAGGCAAAATCAGCATGATACTGCCTCAGCTCGCGTTTAACGATGTGACCGATGTTTTCCTGCTGGGAACCAATCTCTGGCACCATGATCGCCTGATCACGCAGACCAAGGGGTACCACAGCCATGCCGTCATTACCGACGGGTTCCTGCCTGTGAGCAATGATCCCAGGGTGCAGCAGTTCACTGATAGCTACAGATCAATGTACGGTGGGACACCGGGAACCATAGAGGCCACTGCCTATGATACGGCACAAATATTCTTCACCATGCTCTCGGATGAAACCATTGATTCTCAGGAGTCTCTTCGGGACGGCCTTTTGGGAGGAAGGGTGTTTGAAGGGGTGACCGGGAAAACCATTTTTGACCAGGCAGGGGATGTCCATAAGGAGCTTTTCCTGATCACCATCAAAAACCAGAAGTTTGTAGAAATTAATCGTTAAAAAAGGCTTCCTGGCCGGTGGCCTCCAGAACGGACTGCCACAGCCTGCCTTCGGGGTCGATCTGCTTTCTTTTTCCGGCTGATGCATCCATGGGAATATGAACATAGTGGTTGTTCCAGAATGAAATGAGCAGCTTGGTCTTACCTGCCATTCCGGCGTGCACGGCATCCCTTCCCAGAAAACCGCAGAACACACTGTCGTTGGCATTGGCCGGCAGACTGCGGATAATATAACTGGGGTCAATATATTTGAGAGAGATATCGATATTTTTCTTTTCAAACCAATCGGTAATCTTCTCTTTTAAAAAGATTCCGATGTCCTTGAGTTTTAAATTGCCGGATTCGTCATACTCTTTTTTTTCATTTTCAAAAAAACTCTGGCCCGCACCTTCTGCCACTATCACAACAGCATGTGTTCGTTTTGTGACCCGGTTTTCAAGGGCCTGTAAAAATCCGTTATCCCCATACAGGTTGATATCCACCTCGGGAATCATGACAAAATTGGAATCCGGTTGGGCAAGGGCGGCAGTGGCTGCCAGAAACCCGGAATGACGGCCCATGAGTTTGATCAATGCAATCCCGTTGGGATAGGCACTGGCTTCATTGTGGGCACCTTTAATGGCATCCGTGGCCACGTCAACAGCCGTGTCAAATCCAAATGATCTGGATACCAGGAAGATATCATTATCAATGGTTTTAGGAATGCCGATAATCGATACCTTCAACCCTCTATTATTGATCTCTTCAGCGATTTTTTTTGATGCCATAAGGGTGCCGTCACCTCCAACCATGAATAGAATGCCGATATTCATGCGCTCAATGCAATCGACAATGGTAGTGATATCCTGAGTCCCCCTGGATGACCCCAAGATTGAACCACCCGTATCCTGGATTCCTGATACCACATCCAGGGTAAGATCGATGGTGGTATGACCATAGGAGGGGACAAATCCCTGGAGACCATGCCGGATGCCGTAAACCGTCCTGACATTATAGCAATGATAGAGTTCGAGCACGATGGAACGGATAATGTCGTTCAAGCCGGGGCAGAGTCCGCCGCAGGTGGCTATGGCGCATCGCAGTTTACTCGGGTCAAAATAGATTTTTTCTCTGGGACCGGCCTGCTCGAAACTGGGCGGTGTTGTGTTGCTTTTGCAGAACTCGTTAAAGTATTTCGTTTCCACATTGATCAATACCCGGTCTTCATCAGATATGAACCGCTTTGTCTGAAATGATGCCATATTGGTTTTCAGCGGAGAATCGATCTTGGCCTCTCCAAGGATGGGGATATGGGTGTCAATGGATTCGAAAATCATGATAAGCCTCCGTTGAATTTAAATTCACCTTTGCCCAGAATATCGTGAAGATGAATCAGTCCTTTCAGCTGGTTGCGGTTGTTTACAACCGGTAAAACAGTAATTTCAAACGCTTCCATCTTATTCAATGCATCATACAAAAAAGAGTCTGGCGTCAAGTGGTGGGGATCCTTGCTCATAATAGAATCCACATTCAAAACCGACAAATCCATACGGTGTGTTGCCAGGGCATGGCGGATATCTCCGTCTGTAATGATACCTATCAGGTGATGGGCCTGGTCAACAATAAACACGGCCCCAAGCTTGAAACGATCTATGGTTTCAAGGGCGGTGTTTAAGGAATCCCCCTCCTGTATCACGGGCACCTTTGAAACCGGAAGCATGATCTGGCTGA
>QZLA01000283.1 GCA_004796375.1 Desulfobacteraceae bacterium | reverse complement strand
CCGCCATGCTCCTGCACGATACCGAGAACAACCGCCAGGCCCAGGCCGGTTCCCTCCTCCTGCGTTTTGGTGGTGAAATAGGGATCAAAGATCCGTTCAAGATGATCCTTTTCAATTCCCGTGCCGGTATCCCTGACCGACAGTTTGACATAGTTTCCAGGCGCCAGCTTACCACTCAATATATCACGCTCGAAGCTGACGTTTTCGTCGGCAAGCATGACACCAAGGGTGCCGTCCTGGGTGAACATGGACTGGTAGGCGTTTGTACACAGGTTAATCATGACCTGGTGCATCTGGGTGGAATCAGCCATGATTTTTGATTGAGAGGATAAGTCCTTCTCAACCGTAATTGATTTTGGAATCGAGGGCTGCAGGAGGTTGCACGCCTCCTCAATCAGGATATCGAGCCTGAGCGGGTGCTTATCGATCTTTTTCTTCCTGCTGAATATCAGGATCTGTTTGGCAAGCTCCTTTGCACGGTGGGCGCCATCGATGGTTCTTTGGATGCAGGATGCTGCTTTTTCAGGATCCCGGATATGGTTTAAGGCCATATCAGAATACCCGAGGATCACAGACAATAAATTATTAAAGTCGTGGGCCACGCCGCCGGCAAGGGTACCGAGCGACTCCATTTTCTGGACCTGGCGCAGACGGTTTTCCATCTCTATCCGGTTTTTCATCAGGTTTACCCGGTCTGTTACGTCCATGGCTACCCCGACCATTTTCTTGGCGGACAGGTGATCCCCCTTGAAAAGATCTGCTTTCAAATTGACGTACCCGGAACCGTTTTCCGGCCGGTCAATCCTGAACTCCAGTTCAAGTGAGCTTTCCATGGATACACAGGTTTTGAAATCACTCTCGAACCGCTTCCTGTCTGATTCATGGACAAGGTTGACCCATGACTTCAGGTCAGCATCAAATACATGGGCCTGAATCCCGTGAATTGCGAACATTTTTTCATCCCAGATCAGGATATCCGATTCCACTTCCCACTCCCACACCCCTATGGATCCTGCTTCCGCGGCCAAAGCGAGCCGGTGGGCACTGCTTCTTTCCCTTGTCCTGAGCTGATCCTGGTAGAACTTGAGTTTCAGGTGGGTGTCCACGCGGGCTTCAACTTCTTCGATCTGAAACGGTTTTTCAATGTAATCCACGGCACCGAGTTTAAACCCTTGCACCTTGTTAAAGGATTCGTTCAAGGCGCTGATAAAAATCACGCGAATATCCTTTAAATCATCATCGTTCCTGATGGTTTCACAAACCTCGTATCCATCCATTTTAGGCATGTGTACATCAAGCAGAATCAGGTCCGGTTTGCTTTGCCTGATACTCTCCAGGGCCTGTTCACCGTTGAGTGCCACACGGGTGTCGTATCCCTTAGCTTCGAGCATGGAAGACAGCACCTTAACGTTATTGGGATTATCGTCGGCAATAAATATACAGGGAATACCATGTTCATCCATTTGGAGATCCTCTTATTTGTCCGGCCCGATGATTTCCAGTATCTTTTGATATTCGAAACCGGCTGCCAGATCTTTAAAACGTTTGAACAGATGTGGTGCGTATTGACTGACCTGATCGATGCCGGTATTAATTCTCTTAGTATGCCCTAGTTTTAATGCAGACACAAGTTCATCCTTTAATTTGAGCGGTAAAACACCAACCTGATCCGCCGTTTCCGGAACATTGTTTTCATCCATGGACGATTCTTCGGCATAAACGAAATCCACACCCAAGTGTTTTTCTATCAGATAGAACAGTTCTCCCTCCAGAAATGGTTTGCTCAAAAAGTCATTGGCCCCTTGCTTGAGAACACCTTCCTTTTCATCCCTTAGAATACTTGCCGTTACAGCTATGATCACCGGTTGAGGTAAGGTTGTCTGGCGCCGAATTTCCTTGATGGCCGTGGTGCCATCCATGACCGGCATCACAAGATCCATCAATATAATATCAGGATACCATGCCTGCCACAGTTCAACAGCCTGCTTCCCGTCATTGACCTCTTTAGTGACAAACCCCACCCGCTCCAGCATTTTTGAAAGAAGATGCCGATTGGTCGGTTTATCGTCCGCGATCAGCGCCTTGATCTTTTTTTGACCATCCGCAAGCCTTATGACATCCCGATAATAAACAACGGCATCCAGATCAGCTTTGCTGCCCTTTTCGGCCCTGCAGGAAAAACGAAATACCGACCCTTTATTCTTTTTACTGCTGACACTGATGTCGCCATCCATCAGGGCGGCAAACT
>QZLA01000226.1 GCA_004796375.1 Desulfobacteraceae bacterium | reverse complement strand
GGCCAGGTGGTCCTCAATGATGACATGGTGGCCCAGATTGATGCCTATCTGGCCGAGTACGGAGCCGAATAGTACCTGAACCGACCTTTTGGCTTGACCACCCGCCGGTTCCCATGCCCCGCCGGTTCCCATGCCCCGCCGGTATCCATTCAGGCGCACATCTTTTTCATCTTGACAACCGGGCCGATCATTACTATACTTCGAAACATGTCGAATGATGAATTCCACATAATGTCTGAAGAGCGGCTTGAACGGTTTTCCCGGATTTTCAAAGCCCTGTCCAACCCCCACCGGCTGAGGATCATCCTTGAACTGGCCCAATGCACACCAGGCAGCGGCATGTTCACAACCACGGTGGATCAGGTGGAAAACTGCCAGCAGGAATTTGCAAAGAACCTGGGACTCGCCCCCTCCACCATCTCCCATCACTTCAAGGAGCTGCGGCTGGCAGGACTTCTCAGGATCAAGCGCGATGGGAAAAATGTCCTGGTCAGCGTCAACCAGGAAGCGATCGAGTCCATGAGAAACCTGTTTTAAAAAGCAACATGAGTGAAAAAAATTTACCCCACAACTTCGATAATTCTCGAAGTTTAAACTTTTAGAAAAGGAGAATCCAATGAAACTGGTATCCATTTTAGGCAGCCCGCGTAAAAAAGGAGTTACCTCACAGATTGCCCGGGCATTCAGTACCAAAGCCGAAGAACAGGGCGCCCAAATCATCGAATATCATCTCAACACCCTGGATTTCAAAGGCTGCCAGGGGTGCAACGCCTGTAAATCCAAGCTGGACCACTGCGCCCTGAAAGACGGGCTCACCCCGGTATTGGAAGATTTGAAAACCGCTGATATCGCCCTGTTTGCAACCCCGGTGTATTACTGGGATGTCACGGGCCAGTTCAAATGCTTCATGGACCGGACCTGGTCATTGGTCAAGCCCGACTACCAGACCAACCCTGATCCGGTACGCCTTGATAGGGGGAAAAAGGCCGTGTTGATTACCAGCCAGGGAGATGTGGCTGACAAACACCGGGATGTCACACAGAAGTATACCGGTTTTCTTCAGATGTACGGCTATGATACCCATACCATCCGGGCCTGCGAAATGGGCATGGACACGGATGAACGAATCGGCCCGTTCCTGGATCTCGCCCGTGAAAAGGCCAGAGAGCTGATCGTCCAATAAGATCCTCCAGGGCCGATCTCAGGCCCTGGAAACATACTATCCATGATCATGGTTTTCCGATCATGACCTTTCTGTTATCATCTGCGATGCCTTTCGCGGGTCAGTCTACTTTTATAAACGTACCCTCACGATACTCCTGAAATGCCGTCTCCAGTTCCTCCTGGGTATTCATGACAATGGGACCTCTCCATGCCACCGGCTCTTTTAAGGGCTTGCCTGTCAGCAGCAGGAACCTTACCGGAGTATCAGAGGCAGTTACGGTTAAGTAATCCCCTTTACCATAAAGCACCAGGGTGCCGTTTCCTAAGCCCTTGCCATCCGTTGTCCCGTTGCCGTCAATCACATAAATAAAAGCGGTATATCCGGGGTCAACGTCATGGGTATAGGTCTGTTTCCCAGGGACGGTACAGTCTAAGAATTCAGGATCTATAACAACGTCATCCATGGGTCCTTTTTCCCCGTTCACATCCCCGGCAATCACCTTGATGCGGACACCGTCCCGGGTGTGGACCTCAGGGATCTTGTCCGACGTAATGTCGCGGTATTTGGGCGGCATCATTTTCTGGGATGCCGGAAGATTGGCCCACAACTGGAATCCATGCATGGATCCCTTGGCATCGCCCTTGGGCATTTCCTGGTGAACAATGCCGCTGCCTGCCGTCATCCACTGTACATCCCCGGAAGAGATCGTGCCTTTATTGCCCAGGCTGTCCCCGTGTTCCACATCGCCTTTCAGCACATAGGTGATGGTTTCAATGCCCCGGTGGGGATGCCAGGGAAACCCCTTTAGATAATGCTCCGGCGTATCGGACCGAAAATCGTCGAGCATCAGAAAAGGGTCAAATGCCGGGGCCTCATGATATCCGAACACCCGGTTTAAGTGGACCCCGGCACCCTCCATGACGGGCTGGCGGGTTAAGATACGTTTGATCTTTCTTATGGCTGACATGAAATTCCCCCTGTTGGATTGACTTGATTCGAATCGCACCCATAAAACCCTCAACATGCGTTAATCTAACATTTATTTATGGTATTCAATACCCCTTAGAATTTTAACTTGCAATTTTTCTCATAATTGTTGATATTTCATCAAGCACCTCGCGTGTATCTCTAGCAGCCAGCAGTGTAGAATAGCTGATTGTTTCATACTGGAGCACAGACATGAAAGGAATCGGACTGTTCGTTTTCATCATTATCATGATCGCCGTCGGGATATCTTCGGCAGCAATTCACGGGGATATCCCGGTCATGGCTTTGCCATTGGACCGTATCGCCAGCCTGGACCCTGGCCGGAGTTCATAGAGAAAAGGAACGGTTATGGCAAATATTCCGGGTTTCGATATTTTAGAACTGCTTTTCCAGAATGAATTGATGAACATTTACAGGGCCGGCGATCGGACCAACCGAAGGATGGCAATGATCAAGGTTCCCCGCCATCAATCCGCCAATACCCTGGTCACCAGGGAATATGACCTTGCATCAGGCCTGGATCCCCGCCAGGTGATCAAACCAACGGCACTGGAGACTCATGAACAATTGAAGTTCCTGGTATATGACGATTTCAATGCCCGTCCCTTGCGATCCATCCTGCCGGCTGACCTGGGCCTGGAAGATCAGTTGATCCTGCTTGCCAACCTTTCCGGTTCACTGGCTCACATCCATCAAAACAGCATCCTGCATAATTATGTCAACCCCGATACCCTGTGGGTAGACCCTGAGAACCTGAATGTGAAAATCACCGGTTTTGAACATGCCCTGCCCTCCCGGACCGATTCCGGAAAATCACATATCCATTCTCTGGAATCCTCTGAAACACATCTGGCCTATATGGCACCGGAGCAAACCGGACGGACAAGCCTTGATCTGAGTATGGCGTCGGATCTCTACTCACTGGGATGCACCTTTTATGAAATCATGACCGGACGGGTCCCCTTTTCAACGGATGATACCCTTGAACTGATTCACTCCCACCTGGCAAAGGATCCTGTGCCCCCGCACCAGACCCGTCCTGAAATCCCGGAGTTCATGTCAGCCATTATCATGAAAATGATGAAAAAAAGACCGGAGGATCGCTATACCAGTTGTGATGTGCTGAAAAAGGATGTTGAGCTTTGTAAAAGTGTCCTCAATGACCCGGTCTCCCAGGTTTCCTTCATACCCGGTGAGCATGATCCCATACAAAGTATCGATTTCTCAGAGCAGATCTATGGACGGGAAACCGACACCCGCCGGTTGATGGATACCTTGACCGACACCACACGGGACCCAACCCCGCTGATCATGATTTCAGGCCCGCCCGGGATCGGTAAAACCGAATTTGTCAAACATGTTGGCCGGCGCCTGAACCACCGGGTTTATTTCGCCATTGGAAAACATGACAAGATTCCTACCCGAAACGTGGTGCAGTCTGTATTTGAATCCCTGATCCTGCAGATTATTTCGGAAGGGAAACCGGCCATGTCCAAATGGAAGGAGCAGATCCACACCGTTCTGGGCAATAATCTCAGGATCATGACAGATATGGTTCCCATGCTGGAATTTATTGTGGGAAAGCAGCCGCCCCTGATCAATCTGTCACCCATTGAAAATGAGATCCGTATCAATATCACCATGCGCAAATTCATCGAAACCCTTGCCGATCGGGAAAAACCGCTGGTGATGTTCCTGGATGATCTCCAGTGGGCTGAGCCGGAAAGTATCCGGCTGATTGAGATCATCGGTATGTCTCCCATCGACGGGTTTTATATCATCTGTGCCTTTCGGGACAGCCAGGTGACACGGGACCACGTGTTTATCCGGGCGGTGGATCAACTCAGGCATTCGGGAATGAAGATCCATGAGATCGCGCTGTCCCCCATCAGCGAGGCGCAGCAGAAAAACTGGCTCAAAGACCTGTTTTCAGCATCTGGTCAGGCACCTGAAAAAAACCTGGAGACTTTCTCCGTCCTGCTGTATGAAAAGACAGGGGGCAATCCGTTTTACCTGAAATCGTTTCTGGACTACCTGCTGGAAAAACAGTTGATCCTGAGCACATCAAATCGGAGCTGGCATTGGGACCTGGAAAAGATCAACACGGTTCCGGCCACCAACACCCCGGACAATTTTCTTTCCCGCAAGACAGCACATCTGGATACCTCATCCAAAACCCTTTTGAATCTGGCGGCCTGTACCGGATCATCCATACCCAGTCCTATCCTTGAAAAGCTTTATGCGCAAACAAGCCTGGAATTTCAATCTGCCCTGGCCCCCATTCTCACCAATGGTATTATGGAGTTGGACAAAGATAACCTCAGATTCATGCATGATATCATCATGGAGTCGGCCTCCGAACTGATTCCTGAAGATGAAAGACTGCAGCTGCACCTGAAGATCGGCAGACAGCTTCTGGCCATCACCCCTGAAAATGAGTTGGAAGACCGCTGCCTGCTGATTGCGGATCAGCTGAATGCAGCATCAAGCCTTATTCTGGATCCCAATGAACGCGTCACACTGGCCGGCATCAACCTGAAAGCCGGTCAGAAAAAAATGAAACTGGCGTCCCTTCAAAGCGCTGAGCAGTATTTTAGAACAGGGATTGAACTGATGGGCTCAGATGGATGGCGCACTGATTTCAACCTGACCATGGGGCTGCATATCCGTCAGTGTGAAATCCTGTTTATCATGGGAGAGCAGGCCAGTGCCCAGACAGTTTACGACCGGGCATTATCACACAGCCGACACCCAGACGAGATGCTGGCCATCCTTGAGGCCAAAAGCGCATACCTCATGCAGGCATACCAGGCCGGGGAAGTGGTAGAATCTGCACTGGCCATCCTCAAGCGGCTTGAATTTCAGTTGCCTGGGCGTTTCAACCTGTTTTACCTGATCAGGGAAATTCTCGGATTCAGGCTGGCACTTATTAAAACCCCCATCGATCAAATCGATGACCTTCCGGAGATCACCGATGCCCGTCAGAGTGCCATTATCCGCATTATGATCATCATTTCACGGGCGTGTGCGCTAAACGGAAATCCCCTGGCCATTGTGGTCATGTTCCGGGCACTGCGGTTTATCTGCCAAAAAGGAATCAATCCCTACGCCGGGTATGTATTCTCCTATTACGCCCACATCCTGAGCAACCTGAAATACAGGCTGGAAAAGGGATACAAATTTGCCAGGCTTGCCGTGGACACCATTGACCGGTTCAAGGAGGAGAAGCAGAAAATACTGCCGGAATACCTGTTTATACTGATTTCCATTAACAGCCACGGAAAAACCAGGCATCACTTGAATCAGATCAGCATGATCCTGAAACAGTCTCTGCGTGCCGGTATCTTTATGAATGTATTCAACCTCCATGTGATGTATTTTTTTCTACACTTTATCTCGGGAACAAAACTTTCCGAGATTGAACAGGATATGGCTGCGCGGCGAAATGATATCCTTGGCGCCAAACAGGCCATATGGAACCAGAATCTGGATCTGCTTTTCCAGGTGATCCGGATATTGCGCGGCAAAGACAATGTACCGTTTCTCACCCCGTCCCCGACGGACATCTATGATGAGCAATTGGTTGCAACCTGGCAGAAAACCTACTCCATCGCGACAGTATCCGACTTTTTTCTATACCGCCAGATCATCGCCTATCTGCATGATGATCATACCCGATCCCTGATATATGCCGAGAAGGGCAGACCCTATTTCAACAGTTATGTCACGTTGACCGCACAGATGACCCATCGGTTTTTTCATGCCCTGGCCCTGGCCCTGGCCCATCGCATGAAACCGGGTTCGTCCCCCGGCCCGGCCGTCTTATTCAAGACCTTCAAAGACCAGCTTGGGTTCTTTAAAAAGATATACAGACAGGCCCCTGAAAACAACCCTCACATGTATTACCTGCTTCAAGCAAAATACAATCAATTTAAAAACCGTTTCCAAAAGGCTTCCCGGCTTTATCACCTGGCCATCCAGGCCGCAAGAACTGCCGGATATATCCATGTGGAGGCGATTTGCTGCGAACAGGCGGCCCGTTTTTTTTTAGAGCAGAAACAACCCTATTTTGCCATATTCCTGATTCAGGAATCGATCGGCCTTTTTGAGGAATGGGGCTGCACACCAAAATCCAAACTGCTGAAAGAGGAGTTTGATGCCCTGCTCAAGGAATCCCTGCCGCCAAAAACCAGCGCTGCGGGGTCCAGTGCCTTCAGGGACCCGGATGTCCTTTCCGTGCTCAGGGCATCCCAGGCCATTTCAAGAGAGGTCCAACCCAGAAAGTTGATGAAACAGCTGATCAGTCTCATCATCAGGAACTCAGGCGCACAACGGGCCTTTTTACTCCTGCATACCGATGATCACCTCAGAATCCAGGCGTCTGCACAGACAGACCCAGAGGAGATCGAGGTGCTTCAGGACTCGATTGTGGCGCAGACCAGTGATCTGCTGCCCGCATCAACTGTCCATTATGTCTTTATGTCACAAAAACGAATCATCCTTGAGCATGCATCCCGGAGCGGGATGTTCAACCATGATCCATACATGCTTAAAAATCGCCCCATATCCGTTCTGTGTATTCCTGTTGTAGGGAAAAAGCGTACGAAAGGGGTGCTTTACCTGGAAAACAACCTCATCAGCGGTGCATTCACAGAAGAACGGGTGAGCACATTGAACATCCTGATCAACCAGATGGTTATCTCCATTGACAACTCAACCTTGTATGAAGACCTGAAAAATGAGATCAGAAAGCAGGTGCATGCCACCCGGAAAATCAAGGAACACCAGGTACAGCTCCAGAAAATGTCGTCACAGCTGGCGGAGGTTGAGGAGCAGGAGCGTAAAGCCATTGCCGATGACCTGCACGACAGTGTCACCCAGACCCTGGCCATGAGTATCTCCATGTTCAAGACCATGAAAATCCCGGAACATGTTCAAAATGCGCGGATCACCCTGGATCTTCTCGAACAGTCCCTGACCAATATCCGTTCACTCACCTTCCAGCTCAGTTCCCCGCTTCTGTATGACGTAGGGCTTGAAGCGGCCCTGGAGTGGCTATGTGAGGATGTCAGCACCAAGAATGATATCCATATCGAATTCAAAAATTTCATCACCCCGACCCTGACCCTGAATGATACCCAGAAGGTCAGCCTGTACCGGATGTCCCGGGAGCTGATCATCAATATCATCAAGCATGCCCGTGCAGATAAAGCATCCATGACCCTGTCCCTGAACCAGGGCCGGCTAACGGTCTGCGTCAAAGACAATGGAATGGGGTTTGACCGCAGCCGGGTCAGCAAAGGAGACGGGTTCGGGTTGTTCAGTATTTCGGAACGGATCAATATACTTGAAGGTGACATGGAAATCGACTCTGTCAAAGGTGAGGGAAGCGCCATTTATCTTCGTGTCCCTGTCAATCACACCACGGATTGATCCCTGATTTTAACCATAAGTTTTTCAAAGGAATCTTGACAAAACCCTTTTTTTTTTGAATCCTAATAGACATCTTTTGCTAAGCCAGTGAGAGCCGCAGGAGAAACCGATATGCCCGACCCAGCCATCAGCATTATGATTGTAGACGATCACCATATCGTCCGCTATGGATTAAAACAGTCCCTTTCCTCTCAGGAAAATTTCAGGATAGTGGCCGAAGCCGGCACCGGTAAGGAGGCCATTGAGCTGATGGCCGTTCATTCACCGGATGTGATTCTCATGGATGTTTCCATGCCCGACCTCAATGGGATCGAAGCCACCCGGATCATTTTAAAAAGCCACCCTCAAACCCGCATCATTGCCCTGTCCATGCACGCAGAAAAGCAATACGTACTCTCCATGCTCAAAAGCGGGGCCAAGGGATATCTCCTGAAAAACAACCTGTTTGAAGAGCTGGTCACCGCCATCCATACCGTGATGGAGGGCAATGTGTTTCTGTCGGCCCAGATTACGGAGTTCATCGTGCAGACCGCCATTACCCCCGGCTCGGATGACGAGGCAGAATCCCAGGCCATCGCAAGCCTCACCTCCAGGGAAAGGGAGATCCTCCAGCTGGTCGCTGAGGGGAAAAATAACGCAGAGATCTCAAAGCTATTGTACATCAGTAAAAAAACAGTGGACAATCACAAGCGTCACATCATGGGCAAACTGGACCTGCACACCATACCCGCACTCACCAAGTTTGCCATCAAACACGGCATATCATCCCTGGATGTTTAAGTAGGTGTTATCATCTCTGTCTGTTTCCGGCCCGGACGGGCCTATGGTGATGGATGGATTGTCAAAAGGCGGGAAAAAGGACCCAAAACCGGGTGCTGCCTGCTCCTCCGTAAAAAGGCAACACCCGGCAGGTTGTCGGGTTAGTTGGTGCGTGTATATCCAATGGGATTTCCCTTCATGCCGGAAACATTATCTGCGGTAAACAACACATCCTTGCACTGCCAGTTGTCCGGATGTTTTTCCCAGGAGGGCAGCACCTGCTGCTCAGTTTTGCTGCTGAACCCTTTTTCGTACACCAGGTAGCTGTCTTTATTCAATTCAATGATGTTCCTACCGGAAACAAGCAGGGGAAGCGTATTGGGGACAGATGTTTTCAGCACTTTGCCCCGTCTGGAAAATTCCGTATAGGTGTTGTCCTGGTTTCTCAGGTACTTGTGCCCGGTGGCGGTATCAAAGTAAGCCGGACCGACGGCAATGATTCGTTTGGCCACCAGACGGTAGGAGCCGCTGCTCTTGGTATAGGCCAGACCGGTTTCCTGCTGATTGAGAGCCTTTCCTGAATACAGGATGCTTTCACTTCTCCAGCCCTCAGGATGGGGGGCATTGGAGGGCAGAATCTGGAGATCATTGGTGTTGTTCATGTAACGATGGTAAACCAGGTAGGTGTCATTTCCCATGGGGGTAATATGCTTTCCGGATACCAGCAGCGCAGAGGTGCTGGGAATCCCGCTTTTTAAAAAAACACCTTTCTTGGAATACTCGCTGTAGGTGTTGTCCGTATTCCTGAAATACTTGTGCCCGGTGGCCTTGTCAAAATAGGCATTCCTGACTGCCATGCGTCCCTGCCCGCCTGCCCCGAATACAGTGGCTGCGGTTCCAAAAAGTAAACATACGATGGTTAAACTGATAAGCTTTTTCATGACCCTTTCTCCTTTTTTTGAATACAATGGATTTTAAACCCCTTTAATGTATTTTGGTTGACCGGGCAGGGCCCGACCTTCCCTGCCCGGCCGCTGTGGAAAACAACCAGCGGAGGTGCCCTCAAATTTCCGGGCTCTGGCTGTAATTCCCTGGCGTGATAATAGAAAACAATATCCAGGATCAAAAAACAATTGGGGGAATGCCCATTTCGCCCGGGGTTTTTCCCTATTTTTTCATGGGAAGTTCCCAGATCGCCCCAAAGGAACCAAATATGCTTATTTTTTCAGTGGGTTATAAATTCAGAATTTTTTTACGTATGTTTGGAGTGCATTTTTTGTGGTGTCAAAGGCAAGATCATCCCAGGGGATGCGGTTGACTGCGAATTCGGCAACAGACATGGATTCATGGCAGGGCCTGAGGATCCCCCCGGTGATCCGGCTGTTAAATACGATGATGATATTGGCCTGGCCGGGATAGGAATAGGTCCCGATCAGGCTGTCAATCCGGGTGTGCAGGCCGGTTTCCTCGTAGAACTCCCTGATGGCAGCCTGCTCAAGGGTTTCCCCCCGGTCCACAAATCCACCCGGCAGAACCCAGTATCCTCTTTTGGGTGACTTGTTTCTCTGCTGCAGCACAATACCGTTTTTGGTGCGCGCGATGGTGCAGGCCACCAGCTTGGGATCCAGGTAAAGTATGAAATCACAGGAGGGGCATACCAGGCGCTCGGGTTCATGGCTGATCAGCCGTCTTTTAATGAATGGCGTACCGCATACGGGGCAAAATTTATATTCCGCGGATCTGTTCATATCTTCTGGTGTTCTATACGAATATGCAGTGATTTTCAATGAAAAGCAGAATCTGTGGCGCTTATTGGCAGATTTTATTGGCAAATTGCCTGGCCTTGTCCATGGTATTGTCCCCAAGTTTGTCCGGTGTGGTGCACGGCCCGATAAACATCTCTCCCGACTTGATGGTTTTCCAGGGCTTCTGTATGCGGTCAAATGCCAGAAACAGGGGCTCTGCATTATCTTTGAATGCGCCGCCTCCCGTAACCAGGAGCGCGGTTTTCTTTCCCTGGATCAAAGAGGAGTGGCCGGGTTGATTATATTTGCTGTACAGACTGAATGTTCTGTCGATCAATGCTTTCATCTGAGCGGTAAATCCCCAGAAATAAACGGGCGAGGCAAAAAGGATCAGGTCGGCCTGTGCCATCTTCTGAAGGATCTGAGGGGTCTCATCCTTCTGGATACATGCGGTCAGCTGTGCCTGGTCTTTGCAGCTCGCACATGACATACAGCCGCTGATGTTTTTCTCGTTCAGGTATATATAGTCGACATCATGCCCTAAAAAAACCATTTCATCTTTCACCCATCCGGTGATTTTGGCTGTGTTACCCTTTTTTCGAGGGCTGCCCATTAATACAAGAACTTTCATTGGCTCTCCAGATTATCGTCATCATGTACGCCGGATTCTCCCGGCAGTATTCACCATGGCGGATTCATTTTCAGTATACGAAATCCAGATTGATTTCTTTGATTCTTCTCTATATGATAACAAAATTGTTAAACATAAACTCAACATAATATTTTATCGCTATTAATCAAGAGGCTATACCGGTTATGAACAAACATGCGCTAGAGGAAAAAACCGTTGTGGTTGTCGGCGGTGGTGTCGCCGGAATGTCAGCAGCCCGTCACCTGGCCCAACATCATATCAATGTTCATCTTGTGGAGAAATCACCTACCCTTGGCGGAAATGCATCCCTTTGGGCATGCATGGCCACGGATACCTGCCAGAACTGCGGGGCCTGCCTGTCACAGGAGCTTGCACAATCCGTTGCAAATAAGAACGGCATCTCTCTTCACCTCAACCAACAGGTAACGGCCATTGAGAAAAACGAGGGGTCCTACTCTGCCATATTGGATCCGGATTCTCCCCCCCTGAAAGCAGATCATGTGATCCTGGCATCCGGATTTTCAGCATTCAGACCGGATGGACTTCTGGGTCAGGCATGTGATGCACACCCCGGTGTCATCACCACCAACCAGTTGAACCACCTGTTGACCAACCAGAACCTTGACCGGTTCCTCACAGACAAAGAATCTCCCCGAATCGCATTCCTGCAATGTGTCGGTTCAAGGAACCGGGAAAAGAAGCGGGATTTTTGCTCGCAGGTCTGCTGCAAAATTTCCTTGAGGCATATCAATAAGATCCTTCACATGATTCCGGGTGCGGATGTCACGATGTTTTATATGGACCTCCAGGTGATCGGAAAAGAGGCCAGAACGGAGTTTGGTGCACTCAAAGACAATATCCGCCTGGTCCAGGGCGTTCCAGCGGAGATCCTAAAAGGTAACCCGGACAATCCATTAACCCTGATCCACGAAAATCCTGACTCCATGGCCAGGGCTGCATCGCATTTCGACCTGGTGGTTTTGTCCGTGGGACTTCATGCCCAGCCGGGAACGGCCGGGATGGTTCAAGGTCTTGATCTGCCGGTCAATGACTGGGGATTCCTGACCAACGGCATCCCTGGAAGCAGCGGTCAATCCTCTGATCCGGGAATCCTGGTTGCAGGATGTGCCGACGGGCCCAAGGATATTATCACCTCTGTCGTGGAAGGCGAAAATTGCGCCCATAGGATCATCCAATCGGCCGCTGAGGCTTCCCAACCGTCCGATCCGTTCCCTGTGGCGGTCATGGGTGACGGTCATGCCGGAATCGAGACGGCACACACCCTGTCTGCCCTAGGATTTGACCCCTGGGTCTTCGGCCAGGGCCATAGAAGGGATCTGCCGGCCACTCTGAACAACTATATCCCCGATTCCCGGGTCGTTTCGGTGACCGGGTATGCCAACCAATATCTCCTGACCTACACTGCAGGCGACGAGGAAAAGAAAAAATCATTTTCACTGTCATGCCGGGCCATCATCCTTGCCGGGGAAGACCAATTCCTGCCCGCGGGTAACGATCTTGGAATCAAATCCGACAAGATCCTCTCCCTGGAAGGGTTTGCAAGCACACTGGATACGGATCCTGAAATGATCCCTGATAAACTGGCGTTCTGGCAGGACTTTTCCGGTCCGGAATCCAAACAATCTTCCCGGCAGTTGCTCCTTTTGGCAACCCGGGCAGCCAAACTGAAAAAAACCGTTACGGTATTCATGGAAAAGATGCTGGTTCATGGAATGGACGGCCAGCGCCTGTATGATGAAGCCAGAAAGAACGGTGTTAAGTTTTTAAGGATCAACACACCGGATGATATCCAGGCCGCAGATCAGTCCGATATCATTCAATTCACCGTCAAGGAAGTATCCTTGAAAGGGATGGCGGTTTCTGTGGAAAGCCAGTGGCTGATCCTACCGGACCGGTCTGTTCCTGATGTTTACTTTGATGCATTGGCCGATCTTGTCAATGAACCCCTGGATCGAGAAGGGGGACTCCAATCTCCCAATATCCGCCACCGGCTGACCGGATCGTTCAGAAAAGGTGTCTTCTATACCGGCACCGGTCACGATGATGTGACACCGGATGATGTTCAGGCGGAACTGCTCAACATCTGTGCCCGGCTCTGGGAGCTAAAGCATCCCCAAGACCCGGCAGATCCCGGGGTGGTGATCAATGAAAAAAAATGTGCCAAATGCCTGACCTGCCTGAGGGTCTGCCCCCATTCAGCCATACGGATCAACAACGGGGTTAAACCGGCTATCGTCCCGGAGGCCTGTTATGCATGCGGCCTGTGTGTGGCCAACTGCCCGGCCCTGGCCATTGAAAAGACCGACCATTCCGATGATGAGATGATCGCCGCCATTCAAAAGGGGCAGTGTGTGGTGTTTGCCTGTCAACGCTCCGCCGCCCTGGCCGCCAAAACCGTGTTTGAAAATGGAACCCTGGGTGATCAGGACTGCCAGGTGATCGAAGTACCCTGTGCCTGCCGCATCAGTACCGGCCTGGTCCTCAAATCCCTGGCCCGGGGCCCTGAAAAAGTCATCCTGGCCGGATGCCATGAGGGCAACTGTCAGTCCCATAAAGGGAGCAGCGAAGCCCAGGACGTTGCCCGTTTCGTAAACAGCCTGCCCGGTATCAGGGAAAATCAATCGGTTTTCTGGACATCTGCCGCAGCCAATGAGGGCGGGCAACTGTTGAACATCATCCAACCATCCTAACCAATGAAGGAAGAATCATGACACTGCTGAGCCAAGTTGAAAACCCATATATCATTACCCGCCTGGATGCAGACCAGAGGGGTGAGAACCTTCTTGAGTGTCTCTCCTGCGGGGCGTGCACATCGGCCTGCTCCTGGTTTGACCAGGAGGGCGGTCCGGTACCGAGACTGATCATGCGCGCAGCCCTCATGGGACTGGATGACCTGATCGTTCAAAGCGGTGCCCTGTGGGACTGTCTGCTGTGCAACCGCTGCACCCAGAACTGCCCCATGGGGATCACCATGTCACAGATCATCGGCCAGGGCCGCTCCCATCCCGATGCCCGGGACCAGATCCCCGAGGATATTCAAAAAGGGGTAAAGACCCGTCTTGAAGTCGGAGATGTTAATGGCCTGACCAAGGAAGAGTTTGTGGAAACCGTGGAGTGGCTGGCTGAAGAATTCGTTGATGAGATGGATGACCCACAGGCCACCATCCCTTACGACCAGGAAGGATCGAAATTCCTGTACCTGCCCAACCCCAGGGAACTGGGCATCAATCTGCTGCACCTGACCGCCATGGCCAAACTGTTTTATGCGTCAAAAGAAACCTGGACCCTGTCCAGCCGCCACACCGATGTCACCAACTGGGGGTACTTTATCAACGATGAAGAGGTGGCCCGTAAGATGGCCCTCATGGTTGTAGAACCGGCAGAGGAACTGGGTATCGAAACCCTTGTCCTGTCGGAATGCGGCCATGGATACCATGTTCTGAAAACGCTGACGGAGAAACTGATCGGCCGTAAACCCGGATTTGATGTGATCAGCATTCCTGAATTTGTGATGAATTATGTGGACAATGGGGTGATTAAACTGGACCCCGCCATCCATCCGTTCAAGGTGGCCTACCATGACCCCTGCAACCTGGCGCGTAAATCTGACCTGTATGATCCGCCCAGAAAACTCCTGGCCCATTGCTGCGAAGAGGTGGTGGAACTGTCCCCCAACCGTGAGAACGGTATCTGCTGCGGGGGCGGGGGCGGGATGCTCCAGGACAGCAGCAGCAAACCCAAACGGATGCTGACGGGAAAAGCCAAAGCAGACCAGATCACGGCTGCAGGCGTCACACATGTGGCAGCGCCCTGCCTGTCATGCCACCGTCAGCTCGGGGAGATATCCGCCCATTTCAAGCTGAATGTGGCCGTGGATACCATTGCCAGCATGGCATCGAAATGCCTGGTCCTCTGATCCTTGAGGCACCCGGACTTTAGGAAAACTGTTTGTCCAGCATGATTTTCAGAATGGTCCGGTCCGTATCGATCATGCCCTGGGTGCTCAGGATGCCGATATTCTGCATGGTCTGTTCAGGTGAGTGGGAGATAATCCCGTCCGTGGCTTCCACCACCACCCCCTGGAGTGAAAAAAGAGAGGCTTGAACGGCTGTTCCGGCAGCCGTTACCAGCTTGAGTGCACAACCGGATTTGGCCCCGTCGCAGATCACCCCGGCAAGGTCGGTGGTCAGGTTTTTAATGGCCCCTGAAATATGGTTCAGATCCCCGCCAAGCAGGTATGTTACACCGGCGGTGGCACCGGCGCCGGCAGCCACGGAACACCCGCACACCGCAGACAGCCTCCCGGTGAATGCCTTGACATATCCGGTAATGATATGGCTGAAACCGATGGCCCGGAGAACCTCCTCATTTGCCACATCAATAAACTCACGGATGGCCCAGATGGGCAAGATTGCCGTCAACCCGTGATTCCCGCTGCCGGCTGAACTCATGGCCGGCATTTTCACGCCGGACATTCTTGCATCTGCCGCTGCAGAGGTCAGGGTCCGGGCCGCCAGCACCATGTCGTTGCTCAACAGCTTCTGCCGCAGCAACCGCTGCATGGCCTTTCCGATCCCCAAGCCCACGCCGTGTTTCAGGCCGTACTCGGCCAGGCGCGTATTGTATGTCACACCGGTCTGGATGAACTCAAGGTCTTCCTCATCAAAATCATCCACAAGATCCAGAAGCTCTGCCAGGGACAAATTCTTGAGCCACTCTTCGAGTTTTCCAAGCTGCTCTCCCTTGCTGCCGCCATCCCCGGTATTCCCCAGAAGGTCGTCATGCTCAACAGCCTGGCCATTGACGGACAAATAGGTGATGTTATCATGCAGGGTTTCAATGACCGATTCATACCGGTCTTCCCCGGCTGTCAGGACGGTTTTGATATAGACCCCGGTCTTCTCCTCCTGGATATGGATCTTGGTATGACCGGCCTTGACAAACTGAACGGCCTGTTCGACCGCCTCTGGTTCAAGCCCGTCCAGGACTTCCAGCCGTCTTTGGGGGTCGCCGCCAAATGCACCGATGGCTGCTGACAGGTCAATACCCGAAAGCCCTTGGGTACCTGGAATGGAAACGGCCAGCCCGTTTTTATAGATATTGGAGCTGACCCATACTTCAAGCCGGCTCACCGGCTTTTCCTTTGCCAGTACCCGGCATGCCGCCGATCCAAGGGCGATGGCCACAGGCTCGGTACAGCCCAAAGCCGGTGCCACTTCAAGATGGAGAATATCCTTTACGGTGAAATCCATGATACATCCTTTTTTACATCATATTTAACCTGATCTGACCCACCGGTCACCCGGCTGCTCAATACGTTGTTATCTTAAGGTATCTGATTATTAAATCAAACCTATTAAAAAAATACAACCGGATTATCCCCTAAAAGACTCGGCTGCTCACGGTTTGAACCGGGCCATGATATGCTGGTATCTTCCCATGTCCCTGAATGGGGGCTGCCTTGAAAACTTGAGTTCCAGTTCAACCACCGAATCCGGGTCCTGGTTTTGAAACCCGGGGTCCAGGATATAATCATGGAATACCCGGATGCCGCTGTGGCAGAGAATGTCCACGGGCAGACCAGACAACCATCCATACACGTCCTCTGATCTTCTCGGGAAGGTCGGGGTCAGGCTGCCCCTGAACCCTTTGAAATCCTCTTTTTTAATTTTTTTATAATTGGCCCTGAGCAGGTTTTTAAAGATAAACCCGTCCAGGTTGTAAAAGGTCAGGGACAGGATCCCCCCCGGCTTGATCAGGCCTGACAGATGCCGGAGCATATCCGGCGGGTCCGGCACCCAGTCAAGAACCGCATGACACAGGATCAGATCATAGGGCCCGTATGCCGAAGGGTCAAGGGAATGGACATCCCCATGAATGAATGTGACCCGCTCATCAAGGCCTTGGGCTTCAACCGTTTTTCCGGCAAGGTCCAGCATATTCTGTGAAATGTCGCACAGGTCTATGTGATGCCCATGCCGGGCCATCTTGAGAGATACCGGGCCATGGCCGCACCCGGCATCCAGGATCACCATCTGATCTTTTCCGGCCGCCTGGACCGCCCGGGCACAATGTTCTTTCAGGTCCCGTTCAATAACTGAGAGACGAATTTTTCCCTTGAGACCACCGTATACTTTACGGGCAAACTTTGGGGCCAGATCATCAAAATTTCTCACAACTGCCCCTTGCCTTAAAATCCTTCAATGATGTCCGGGGTCAGTTGATTCAATATCTTTACGCACCATTCCACGGTGTTTTCATAATCCTCAACCGCAGCAATACAGTGGTGGGAATGGATATACCTGACCGGCACCCCGAGGGTAATGGTCGGAATCCCCCTGTCATGCAGCGTGATCACGCTGGCGTTATTCCCCCCGCCGGACCGGACCGCCTCCTGGAAGGGGATGTCATGCTCTCTGGCCACCTCAATGGCAAACCGGACAAACCGGGGATTGCACAGTACGGAACGATCCATATGCCGGATCTGGGGCCCCCGCTTCATTCCGGCCTGGATAAAATCGCTGCTGTTAAAGGTATCGTCTGCCGGTGTACCTTCCAGTACAATGGCAACATCCGGCGCCGCTTCCCTTGCCGCCACACTCACCCCTCTCAAGCCGAGTTCCTCCTGGGAGGAGAGCACGCCGGTCACATTCAGGTGCTGGATATCCGATATATGGTGCTTTAACACCTCCAGTACGCCGGCGCAGCCCAGGCGGTCATCAAAGGCTTTGCCGAACATCAGCCCGTTTTCCGGATCATGATGGAATGCGACATCAGGCACCACCGGGGCGCCGATGCGGATATGGAACTTTTCCATCACCTCCTGGCCGGATGAGGCACCCACATCAATGACCAGGTTGCTGATATCCATAGGTGCCTTTGCCTCACCTGGTCCCATGAAATGAGATGGCTTTGATGCCACAACACCCTTCACCCACAGGCCGTTGCTGTTTTTTATACGAACGGCCTGTGCACTGACCGTCTGGGCATTCCATCCGCCCAGGGGAAGGAATTTCATGGTTCCGGAGGTGTTGATGGACTGGATCATGAATCCCACTTCATCCGAGTGGGCGTCCAGCATCACACATGGCAGATCTTTTCCAGGCGTACCGGACCGAATGAACAAATTCCTTACCCGGTCCTCCTGCACGACGGCCTCATCACCCAGGTAGTTTCTGGCAACCGCAATCACATCATCTTCAAACCCGGATACCCCGGCAGCGTTGGAAAGGTGCTTGATTAATTCTATATTTTCCATGATCTTCTCCCTGTTATTTTTTATGTATGCCCATATGTGCACCAAAACCGGTTTGTGTCAACATGCATTTCATCGTAACCGGTTGATAACCACTTTATAATTGACTTACGGTTTGATTAGGCATACCATGCCTCTTATGGGACATGATTTTAAATCTGATAAAATCCTGAGTATCCTGAAATCATCCCGGTTTTTTGAACAGTTCAAAGACGACCAGATCCAGAGCCTGATTTCGTTTTCCCATATCCAGCACTGCTTGAAGGATGAAGTAATCCTCAAGGAGGAGACCCCCAATGACAAGCTCTATATCCTCCTTGGGGGCCAGATCAGGGTGCTGGTCAAGGATGAACTGATCTTAACCATGGATGCACCAGGAAGCATGATCGGTGAAATGAGCGTCATCACCGGCACCCATGCATCCGCCACCGTGGTGGCAGACCACCAGACCGCATTACTGGCGATCCCCTCGGGAACCATCAATGACTCGGGAAACGCAGAAGTCCAGAGTATCTGGTACAAGATATTTTCAGACATCCTCACTGAACGCCTGTCCCAGACCACTAAAAAAGTGGTCGGCTTCCAGGAAACCAGCGCCGAACTCCATCTGAAAAAAAAGGAACTGGCCCACAAGTCCGTTATTTTACAATCTGTCCTGGGTTCCATGTCAGACGGGGTGGTGGTCACAGACGCATCTGGCCAGCCTGTCCACGTCAACCAGGCCTTTAGGGAACTTGTCGGCGGGGTGGAGATTCCCAAAAACTATATTGAATGGCCGGATCGGCTTGGACTGTATGAACCCGACCAGAGGACCATCCTGGACAGCTGGGATCTGCCAATGAACAAAGCGGACCGGGGTATCCTGGTGGATGCCGACGAGATTTACGTGGAAAACCCGGCCCTTGATGAAGGGGTGTGGCTCCAGGCCATCAGCAGCCGCCTCAGATCAGATACAGGGGATCAGCTTGAGGGATCCGTGGTGGTGTTCCGGAACCATACCCGGGCAAAGCAGTCCCAGCAGGCGCTGATCAAGGCCAAGGAACATGCAGAAGCCACGGCAAAGGCCAAGTCGAGGTTTCTGTCCGTGATGAGTCATGAATTGAAAACCCCGTTAAACGGTATTCTTGGCATGTCTTCCCTGCTGGATACCACACCGCTTTCCAACAGCCAGAAAGAGTACACCCAGTCCATTATTCAGAGCGGGAAGATCCTCCTGGATAAAATCCAGAATATTCTGTTCTATAATCTTCTTGAATCCGACGAAGTAATTATCACCTCCAACCTCTATTCTCCAAAGGTGATCCTTGAAGACATCATCAACACATTTTCACCGGCCGCCAAAGCCAAAGGAATTATCTTAAAACAGGAGATGTCGCAAGAGGCATGTATCCCGGTCTACGGTGATGCCGCAAAGATCAAACGGATCATCGGTTTTCTCGTCGACAATGCCATTAAATTCACCCATGAGGGACATGTGCAGATCAACCTGACCTGTTCTGCCTCAAATACAGTGTCCCAGAACCTCCTATTCACTGTCAAGGACACCGGTATCGGTATCTCCAATGAAAAAATGCACGCACTGTTTCAACCCTTTTCCCAGGCAGATGATTCGCTGCACCGCCGGTTTGAGGGCACCGGGCTGGGGCTGGCCATCACCCAGAAACTGACCCAGAAACTCGGGGGAAATATCCAGATCAAAAGCACCCTGAAAAAAGGAACCATGGCCACGTTCAGCATCGATCAGAACACATTGCAGATCCAGGAAGTGGATTTGGAAAATGGCCTTGAAACGGAAACGCACAGCGAACTGGATGAGATCACCGTTGTCGTTCCAAAATCATTCTCCGCGAGGAAAAAACGGCCTGCCCCATATAAAATCGACCCCTCCTTTGCCAAGAAAACGCCTTTGGATATCCTGGTGGCAGAGGATAATATGGTCAATCAGCTGCTGGTCAAGAAGGTGCTGACCCGGCTGGGCTATCAACCGGATGTGGTACCGGACGGGCTCCAGGCCGTGGATGCCTGCAAAGAAAAAGCCTATGACCTGGTTCTGATGGATATCCAGATGCCCGAGATGGACGGGATTGAGGCCACCCAGACCATACTCGCGTCAGATGATGTCAAAACCAAACCTGCCATTGTCGCCCTGACTGCCAATACCACGGATGAAATCAAACAGCAGTGCCAAACCGTGGGAATGGTATCCTATCTTTCCAAGCCCCTGAGCATCGAAAGACTGATGGATACCCTTTCCAACCTGAAACAACCCGATAGCTGATTCGACACATTTTACTACCGGAACAATATGATACCTGTCCATAATATGGTATGCTCTTTGCTTGACTATCCTGAGGAATTTCATTAGAAATGGTATCATCATTAACCCAAAGCGATTGACCCATGAACACATCATTGAATATACCGATTCTGGTGATCATCTCCGGTCTGCTGATTTCAGGTTGCCAGTTATCAACACCACAAGTGTCTGAACCGGATCTGCCTGTCCCGGATACCTATACCCTTGAAATGACAGGGGTGCCCCCTGCCAACCCATGGTGGGAAGCACCCGAAAACCGGAGTGTAACCCGCCTGATCCAGTCAGCCCTGAACCGAAATCCCAGCATCCTGATCCAGGAAGCAAAGGTCCGTCAGGCTGCCGCTGCCGTGGAAAAAACCAATGCGGATTTACTCCCCTATCTGGGCTGGACCACCCATGCATCGGAACAGATCTCCCATAGCAGACTCTCCCATACATCCAAGGCCGGATCATCTGACAGCCAGACCTGGTCCGCTGGGCTCAACGGATCCTATGACCCGGACATCTGGGGCAGTCTTGAAGCAGAGCAAAAAGCGGATGTGCTGACACATCAGGCAGCCATTGAAGATCTGAATGAAACTGCGGCTCAATTAACTACGGATATTGCTGCCACGGTTGTAGATATTATTGCGGCCCGGCAGAAAGTCGATATTCTCAACTCCCAGATTGTCACCAATGAAGCGCTTCTGGAGCTTCAGAAACTGCGGTTTATCAATGGAAAATCCAGCGCACTGGAGGTATCCCAGCAACAGGAGACCCTGGCAGCGGCAAAGGCTCAGATTCCCCCGTTAAAAAGACAGGAGCGCATTTTATTAAACACCCTGGATGTGCTTTTGGGCGGGGTTGACCGGTCAGGTCCCGTTGACATCGATCCGGTCTTTTTTAATATCGATATACCAACGTCCGGGATACCGGCGGATCTGTTGTCCAACCGCCCGGATATTCGGGCCGCCCAGATGCGTTTCCGGGCCGCAGGCCAACAGGTTCACGTGGCTAAAGCGGACCTGATGCCCTCCCTGACCATCTCTGCCAATGCCCTGTTTTCCAGTGGAAAACTGGATCTATTGCTTGAAAACTGGGCATTGACCCTTGCGGCTTCGCTTGCCGGGCCGCTGTTTGACGGCGGTAAACGGCAGGCGGAACTGAACCGGACCATTGAAGTTGGCCGTGAAAAGGCTCAATCTTATAAAAAAGCGGTCGTTCAGGCCATTAAAGAGGTGGAAGACAGCCTGGTCACTCTTGACACACAGGCGGAGTATATCCATCTTCTGGAAGAGCAGCTTGCCGCTTCCAGGATCACGCTCAAGGATGCCCGGATTCAATACCAGAACGGTAAGAGCAGCTATCTGTCCTATCTTACGGCTTGGGGGGGGATTCAACGGCTTGAAGTTCAGCTCATCTCGGAAAGAGCCCTGATGGTCAAAGAAAAAATTGAACTTTACCGGGCTTTGGGATGGAATACACCGGATATGAAGCTGAGGCTGACATTGACCCGTAAATAGTTTGCAAACAGGACGTCATCATGGATGAACAAGACAAACCACTACCCCGAACCAACTCGTTTCGGACATTGAAACTGCTGATAAGAATTTTACTTCCCCTCCTTTTTATAGCTGCCGGAGCAGCCGGATGGACCCATTTCAAACAGTCCGCTCCTAAGATGAAAAAAAAGCGACCCAAACCCCGCCCCCCTGTTGTAGAAACGGTCAAGGTTTTCCCAAAGCACCACCAGCAGGTGATCCAGGTCATGGGAACCGTTAAACCGGATCAAACCCTTTCCCTGAAATCCAGGGTCGCCGGTGAAGTCATCTGGATCTCGCCGAAACTCGAACAGGGAGGACTGCTCAAAAAAGGGGATCTTCTGCTGACCATTGATCCCACGGATTACAAGATTGCCCGCAAGAAGGCACAAAGTGCCCTGGACAAAGCCCTGGCAGATCTTGCCATCGAGCAGGGCAACCAATCCATTGCCAGGGAAGCATTGAGAATGATCAATGAAGCAGCCAACGAAAATATCCAGGCCACGGATTTAAGCCTGAGAAAACCACAGCTCATGGCTGCACAGGCGGCTGTGGACAATGCCCGCGCCGACCTGGAGCAGGCCAGACTCAACCAGGATCGCACACGGGTCTTCTCACCATTCAATGCACTGGTCCTGGAGGAAAATCTCTCTGTGTCTTCAAGGGTCTCCACCCAGGAAACCCTGGCCACCCTGGTGGATTATGACCGCTTCAAGGTGGAAGCACTGGTCCCCCTGGACCTGCTCAATGCGATTGATCTTGAAACCGATTCCTGCTGCCGCGCACTGATCAGGTCCCAATCCGGTACCAATACCTGGGAAGGCCTGGTTCATGGGAGCACCGGGAAAATCAATGAAAAGAGCCGCATGGCCGGTATGATCATCAAGGTCAATGATCCGCTGAACCTGCTCAACGGCGCTGACCACCCGCTCATGCTCAATGATTACGTCCATGTCGATATATTTGGCCGTTCCCTTAAGGATGTATATGCCCTTCCCCGGTTGGCCTTAAGAGAGGGGGACACCGTATGGGTATACCAGAATGGCCTTCTGGATATCCGGAATGTCAGTATCCGGTTCAAGGAAAAACAGACCCTCTATGTCTCCACAGGCTTGAACCCCGGAGATGAGATTGTGATCACGGATCTGCCCATACCGGTATCCGGGATGGCACTTCGGCGACCAGGGGAGCAGTCATGACGCCATCCCCAAAAGAGTTGACCCCTGAAGGGCTGCGCACACGCGGCGCCATCTCCTGGATGGCCGGCAACTCCGTAGCGGCCAACCTGCTGATGTTCATTCTCCTTATCGGCGGGCTGTTTATGGGGTTCCAGATCAAGCAGGAGGTGTTCCCTGAATTTGACCTGGACAGGATCTCTGTTTCCGTATCCTACCCGGGCGCCAGCCCGGAAGAGGTGGAGAGCGGAATCATCCTGTCCATCGAAGAGGCGATCCAGGACCTTGAAGGCATCGATGAGATCTCTTCCACGGCCAGCGAAGGCCATGCCAGTATCAGTGTCCTGGCTTTGGAGGATACGGATATCAACCGCCTGTGGCAGGAGATCAAAAGCGAAGTGGATCGCATCTCAACCCTTCCTGAAAATGCGGAAGACCCCCAGGTATCCATTGCCGTGCGCAAGCGCGAAGTCCTCCGGCTGGCCCTTTTCGGGGATACGGATGAAATCACCATGCGGCGCCTGGCCGACCAGGTTCGGGACCGGTTCCTGGCCATTGAAGAGATCACCCAGGTGGAGCTGGAGGGCATCCGGGACCAGGAGATTCATGTGGAAGTCGACCAGGCTGCCCTGCGGCGTTATAACCTCACCCTCCAGGATGTGGCCCAGGCGCTTGCCCGGGCATCGGTCGACTCTGCCGGGGGAAGCATCAAAACCCGGGGCGGGGATATCCTGCTGCGCATCAATGACCGGAAGGATTATGCCACCGAATATGCCCAGCTTCCCATCATCTCCCTGGCTGACGGGTCTAAAATCCTGCTCGAGGACATCGCACTGGTCAAAGAGGGATTCGAGGATACAGATGCCTGGGCATCCTATAACGGAAAACGGGCGGTACTGATCGAAATCTACCGGGTGGGTGACCAGACCCCCATCCAGGTTGCCGGGGCAGGCAAGAAAGCGATCGAGGAGATCAATGCCGACCTCCCTCCGGGTATTCACCTGGACCAGATCCGAGACCTGTCCAATATCTTCAACCAAAGGGCAGACCTTCTGTTAAGGAACGCCTATATCGGGCTGAGCCTGGTGTTTATCTTCCTGGCCCTGTTCCTTGAGATCCGTCTGGCCTTCTGGGTCAGCCTGGGGATTCCCATCTCCTTTCTGGGATCCTTCCTGTTTTTGTCCCCCACTTCTTTTTCTATCAACATGGTCAGCATGTTTGCCTTTATCGTCACTCTGGGAATCGTGGTCGATGATGCGGTCGTGGTGGGCGAGAACATCTATGCCCGTCGAAAGGAGGGGGTGCCGATGCTTCGTTCGGCCATCGAAGGTACCCGGGAAATCGCCATGCCCGTGGTATTCTCCGTCATCACCAATATGATCACCTTTATTCCCCTGCTGTTTGTTCCGGGCATCATCGGTAAGGTGTTCCATACCATCCCCTACGTGGTGATTGCAGTTTTCGGCGTGTCCCTCATTGAAAGCCTGTTTATCCTGCCGGCCCACCTGGGCCACCAGAAAGGCAGGCCGCTTTTCTGGCCCCTGAACTATCTTGAGCAGGGACAGGCATGGTTTTCGAAAAAATTCATCGCCTTTGTAAAAAAGGTTTACGGCCCGTTCCTGTCCCTGACCATCTCTTATAGATATGCCGTCATCGCCTTTGGAATGGCCCTGCTCATGATCACCGCCGGTTATGTCTCCTCCGGGCGTATGGGTATGGTCCTGTTCCCCAGAATTGAGTCTGACTACGCCTTTGTTGAGGCGAACCTGCCGTTTGGTGCACCAATTTCGGAAGTGATCCGCATCGAGCAGGAACTGGTCAACCATGCCAAGGCGGTTGTTGAGGAAAACGGTTCCGAATCCCTCTCCACCGGTATCTTTTCCGAAGTCAGGAACAACCGGGTACGGGTAAGGGTGTTCCTGGTTCCGCCGGAAATCCGGCCGAAGAGTACGTCAAACGTCACCCGCCTGTGGCAGGATCGTGTGGGCCGGCCAATGGGGATCGAATCCATATCATTCCAATCCAACCGGGGCGGACCGGGATCAGGTAAAAACCTGACCGTATCTTTGAGCCACCGGGACAATGACCTTCTGGAGAAGGCCGGCACCCTATTGGCAGAAAAGCTGTCATCCTATACCATTGTTCATGATATTGATGACGGATCTGCAAAAGGCAAACTGCAGTATAACTTCTCCCTGAACGATGCCGGAAAACGTATGGGTTTGACATCCCGGGAAGTCGCACTGCAGATCCGCGGAGCATTCCAGGGATTTAATGCCGTCAGGAACCAGCGGGACCGCAATGAGATTACGGTCCGGGTCCGGCTGCCCGAAGCAGAACGCAACGCTTTGATATCCCTGGAAAACCTGGTACTGAAAAGCCCCCAGGGAGAGATCATGCTCAGGGATGCGGTCAGAATCGAAATCGACAGGGCATTTACCTCCATCCGGCGGGTGGATGGAAAACGGATCACCTCGGTCACCGCCAATGTCAGGCCGCCCAGTGAGGCGGAAAACGTGATTTCAGATATGAAAAAGCAGATCCTGCCGGAACTGGTCAGTATGTATCCGGGGCTCTCTTATACCTTCCGGGGACACCAGGCCAGTATCCGGGACAGCATCAAGGTGCTCATGAAAGGGCTGCTGATAGCCCTGGTGTGTATTTTTGCGCTCCTGGCCATTCCGTTTAAGAGCTATTTTCAGCCCTTGATCATCATGTTCTGTATCCCCTTCGGCATGGTCGGCGCAGTGGCCGGTCACCTGATCATGGGATACTCCCTGTCCGTGATGAGCCTGTTCGGTTTGGTGGCCATGACCGGTGTGGTGATCAACGACTCGCTCGTCCTGATCGATTTTGCCAATCGCCGGCGTCGGGAGGGTATGCTGCTCAAGGATGCGGTCCGCATGGCCGGTGTTCAGCGATTCAGGCCCATTCTGCTGACAACGCTGACCACCTGCGGCGGCCTGGCGCCCATTATCCTGGAAACCTCCCGCCAGGCAAAGTTCCTCATCCCCATGGCCATCTCCCTGGGATTCGGTATCCTTTTTGCCACCTTTATCACCCTGGTCATGGTGCCTTGCCTCTATATGATCCTTGAAGATGTCATCCGGGTATTTAAATGGATTTATGGACCTTCCCCACCGGCTGCCGTAACGCACGAACCGCTTGAATATAAGCAGGAGCCGGTGAGAATAAGAGAAACCAGGAATTGAGCCGATGACCACACCCGAATTCAAGCAGCTCTTCCCGGATATCGATCCTTCCCAGATCACCTTTTTCCCACTGCTGGAGCAGTTTCATGAAGGGGTGATTGTGACCGATGACCAAGGGGTTATCCTGTACATGAATCACCTGCAGGAAAAGCTGGATGACCTGAACCTGTCCCAGGTGATCGGGAAAAGCGTCAGGGAGGTATACCGGGTCGACGCGGATGAAAGCCCGGCCACGGCATGCCTGAAAACCGGAAAGCGGGTCAATAACATCCCCTGCTTTTACCGGACCTCCAAGGGCAAGGTGGTCAACTCCATCCACAATGTGGTTCCCCTCCATGCCCGCGGAAAACTGATCGGCACCGTGTGTTTTATCCGGGCCTACAGCTTGCTGGAACAGGATATGGAATCCTTCAGGGTTCCGGAGAAAATACAGTACATCAGGGAAAGCGACCGCTCTCATCTCAAAACCAGTATCAATGACCTGGGGAATGGCACGCGCTATACATTTGACGACATTATCGGACAGTCGCCAGGCTTTCTGGATGCGGTCGAGGCCTCCAGGCTGGCCTCCGGATCTGCATCCACGGTCATGCTCTTTGGAGAGACCGGAACCGGTAAGGAGCTTTTTGCCCAGTCCATACACAACAAGAGCAGCCGACGACAGTATCCCTATGTGGCGCTGAACTGCGCCGCCATCCCTGAAAACCTGCTGGAGGGGATCCTGTTTGGTACGGCAAAAGGTGCCTTTACCGGCTCAACGGACAAACCCGGCCTGTTTCAAAAAGCCAACGGCGGTACCCTGTTTCTCGATGAGATCAACTCCATGCCCATGGGGCTTCAGGCAAAGCTGCTTCGGGTGCTCCAGGAACGAAAAATCAGACGGGTCGGGGCGCTGGAAGAAACCTTGCTGGATCTGAAAATCATCAGCTCGGTGAATGAGGATCCCCATGATGCGGTTACCCGTGGCAGTCTTCGAGCCGATCTTTTATACCGTCTGGGGGTCGTATTCATCCGGATTCCACCGCTCAGGGAACGAAGCGAAGATATGGACCCCCTGCTGTTTCATTTTATCAGCAAGTTTAACCGGATCATGGGCAAAACCGTTCACTCGGTGTCTCCGGAGGTGATGCACCTGTTCAGATCCTATTCCTGGCAGGGCAATGTCCGTGAACTGGAGCATGTGATTGAGGGCGCCATGAACATGGTCAAAGATTATCAAACCATCCTGACCCGGCACCTCTCGGTTCATATCGGGGATCTTCCCTCTGTGGCCCGGACCGGCATACCGCAACAGACTCCCCTGCCTGAGCCTGGAGAAGCCCTTTCCGAAAGCCGTCAATCCCATGAAATCCGGGTGATACGAAACATCCTGAACCATACCCACGGCAATGTGGCCCGGGCGGCCAGGGAGCTGAAGCTTTCCCCCCAGCTTCTGCATTATAAACTGAAGAAGTATGGGATCCAGGCAGCAGATTTTAAACCGCTGCTCAAATCAAAATTGTCAAATTTATAAAAAAGAGAAAAAAATAAATCAAAAAAATTTGATTTATTGGGGTTATTTCTCTACCCCTCTTTTGAGCCGAATCACCCTGAAAGCATGGCCTTTAAGGGTCTTGGGTATCCCACCCCCTTCTGGTACAGCTGTTGCAGTCTACTTCCTGAAGAACCACACCATTAACCAGTCAAGGAGAAGACCATCATGCATCAAAACAGAGATTTTGGGATAAAACACATTTATACCCGGAAAAACCACACCTGTTATGGTATGGGGATCGGTATCATGATCCTGGATGACGTTTATCCCGGATTTCCCGGCGATGTCAGGAATGCCAGCGCCTTCCCCTTTCCTGTTCAGTACGATATCGTCGAAGGGATCGATATCAAACAACTGCTGTGGCACGAGGACAAATCCCCCTGCCTGGACCCTATTCTCAAAGCAGCCAAACGCCTTGAGCGGATGGGATGCCGCGCGATTGCCGCTGAGTGCGGGTATTTTGCCTACTTCCAGCCGGAGGTTACTGACTGCGTGGATATCCCGGTGTTCATGTCCAGCCTGCTTCAGGTTCCCTTTATCCAGCAGCTGATCGGCCCCAAAAAGGATGTGGGTATCCTGTGTTACCAGAAACAATTCCTGACCCCCGCCCACCTGGAAAAGGTGGGGATCGTGCCGGACTCCAACTACATTATCGCCGGTGCCAGCGACGACTACGGCTGCACCGAACTGGACAAGCTATGGAGCTGGGAGGTCAGACCGGAAAAACCCGAAGCCGCCTATGACATTCAGGAGCAGCAGATGGTCAATGCCTGCGTGGATTTTTGTAAAACCAACCCGAGTATCGGTGCCATCATGCTGGAGTGTACCGGGATGCAGCCCTTTGCACGGGCCATCCAACGGGAGGTCGACCTGCCGGTATTTTCATGGGGAACCATACTGGATTATGCCTATTCGGTGGTTGCCCACAGAGACTATTACGGACATGTATAATTAGCCAATACGCATACAGACAAGGAGACCAACACCATGGGAATGTACACAGACGAACTCTATTTTAAACCAAAGCTCCAGGTGATTAACGAGGACCAGATCCACCAGATCCATATGGCCACGCTGGAGGTGCTGGAGAGAACCGGCATCAAACTTACCCACCCGAAGGCGCTGGAGCTGCTATCCGGTGCCGGTGCCCGGGTGAACGGCGACCGTGTATATATTCCGGCCTGGCTGGTGGAAGATGCACTCCGTAAAGCCCCGAACCGCTTGGTATTGGGTAAGAGAACCGGAGAACGGACCGTGACGCTGGAACGTGACAAGTCCTATTTCGGCCCCAGCCTGGATTGCATCGATTATATGGACCCGGTCACCCATGAGCGTGGACGGTTCCAAAGCCATCACGTGGAAACCACGGCGGCCTTGTGTGATGCCCTGCCCGGATTTGACTGGTGTATGACCATCGGCATGGCAGACGACGTTCCTGCCGATACTGCCGACCGGATCGTGGCGCGACATACCATGCAGTTCTGTGAGAAACCACTGGTTTTCTGCTGCAAGGACACCAACAGCGTCAACGATATCTACGAAATGGCCCTGCTGCTGTGCGGTGGAAAGGAAAACTTTGAGGCGGCCCCCTATATCGTCCACTATTCTGAGCCCATCTCTCCTCTGGTCTATTATGATCCGGCCGTGGACAAGGTCCTGTTCTGCGCGGAGAAAAAGATCCCACTGATTAATTTTCCGGCCCCGCAGGCCTGCGGGTCAGCGCCGGCAACCTTTGCCGGTGCCATTGTACAGGGCAGTGCCGAATCATTGAGCGGGCTGGTGATCCACCAGCTGGCCAACCCGGGTGCCCCGTTTATTTACGGTGCCTTCACCACCATCATGGATATGAAAACGTCCATATTCTCCTATGGCGCCTGCGAATTGAGCCTGATGACCGGCGCCTTGGCCCAGATGGCCCAGTATTACGGACTCCCGTTTTTTGGTACGGCCGGGGCCACGGATGCCAAGTTCTGCGATGCCCAGGCAGGTGCAGAAGCTGCGTTCCAATGCCTGAGTTCGGCAGCCATCGGATCAGGTCTGGTCCATGACTGCTCCTCCTGGATGGACCACGGCAACTTGGTATCGCCTGAGTTTATGGTCCTGGTGAACGACATTGTCACATCGGTCAAGCACTACATGGAGGGAATCCCGGTAACGGCAGAAACCCTGGCGCTGGATGTGATCGACCGGGTCGGCCCGGGCGGCCATTACCTGGCAGATCCCCACACCATGGCAAACTTTAGGAAAATCAAGTATTCCGACCTGTTCGAACGGGAGGTCTATGAAAACTGGAAAACCAAGGGGGCCAAGAAAATGGAACAGCGCCTCCAGGAGCTGACCATAGAAAAGATGAAACACCGACCGGCTGCCCTGCCGGAGGATGTCATCAAAGAACTGGACCGCATGCAGGCTTCCTGGAAATAAGCTTGAATCCGAATGGCGGACCTATAGATCAAGGGAATTTTCCACCGCACGCTTTACTTAATAGCACCGAGCGCGTAGAAACGCTGTGTGCTTGGAAAATTCCCTTTTTTATTATATCAGTCGGCAGGCGCTCAACCCGTGATCAATGTCGTTGATGATATCTTCAATATCTTCGATGCCGATGGATAGCCGGACCATGTCGGCCGTGACACCAGCGCTCTCCAGTTCCTCTTCCGTAAGCTGGGAGTGGGTGGTGCTGGCCGGATGGATGGCCAGGCTCTTGGCATCACCCACATTGGCCAGGTGAGACAGGAGCTGCAGGCTGTTGATAAAGCATTCTCCCCCCTTGCGGCCGGCCTTCAGGCCGAACACCACCATCCCGCCATACCCGTTTTCAAACTGCTCACGGGCCGTTTTGTGGGAGGGATCACTTTCCAGGCCCGGATACCTGACCCAGGAGACCTGATCATGGGTGCTTAAAAATCGTGCGGTTTCAAATGCATTCTTGCAATGCTCTCTCATGCGCAGTCCAAGGGTTTCAATTCCCTGGAGAAACATCCATGCATTGTCCGGACTGATGCAGGCCCCGAGATTCCTTAAAGGAACCAGCCGCATCCGCATGATGAATGCCAGGGGATTGAGATCCCCCAGGTCATGGGCATATCTCAAATCATGATAGGACCGGTCCGGTTCGTTGAACAGCCTGAACTTGTCATCGGTCCAGTCAAATGTACCGCTGTCCACGACAACGCCGCCGATGCCGGTGCCATGCCCACCCATCCATTTGGTCAGGGAATGCACCACCATATGGGCACCATGCTCAATGGGCCGGATCAGGTAAGGGGTGGTAAAGGTGGAATCCACCACCAGGGGGATGTGGTGTTCATCGGCAATATCGGCCATGGCCCGTATATTGGCCACATCCAGGGAGGGATTGCCGATGGTCTCTGTGAACAGCAGCCGTGTGTTCTGGTTGACCGCAGCATGGATGGCATCGGAATTGTCCGGCGGTACCATCCTCACCGTGATGCCCAGTTCCGGCAGGATGGTGCTGAACATGGTAAAGGTTCCGCCGTAAAGATTTGAAGTGGACACCACCTCATCTCCGGAACCGCAGACATTGATGATGGTATAGAACACCGCCGAAGTCCCGGATGCCAGGGCCAGGGATGCTGCCCCCCCTTCCAGCGCAGCCACCCGCTGCTCCAGTACATCCTGTGTGGGGTTCTGTATCCGGGAGTAAATATTACCCAGCTCCTTTAGGCCGAACAGATTGGCAGCATGTTCTGTATCCTTGAACAGGTAGGCGCTGGTGCGGTGAAGCGGGACTCCCCTGGACCCGGTTTCATCCGTCTGGATGCCGGCATGAAGGGCCAATGTATTGAATTTATATTTCATAAGACCGCCTCCTCATAAAAGTTAGGATCAACTTACTTTGCGGTAAATTAAGCATTAGATAAGGAGAGTCAATTAAAAACAGGGGGGTTGCCTAGAAGGTATTGCCCAGATCCCGGCTCTTGGAGTTGAACCGCATCATCATGAGCACGGCAGAAGCCGTCAGACTCAACAGCAGACCGTACCAGACCCCGTAAACCCCTAACTTGAGCTTGAAGGCCATCAGGTATCCCGAAGGCAGGCCGATCACCCAGTACGCTGCCAGGGTGATCAAGGTGGGAATCTTCATGTCGGTCATCCCTCTCAGGATCCCCAGGCCGGCGGCCTGGACCCCGTCAGACACCTGAAACACGGCTACGATGATCAGCAGGGAGGCGGTGATGGCAATCACTTCGGGATCTGACACATACAATGTGGGCAAATATCGTTTCAGACTGATAAAGATCACTGCCGCACAGGCCATGAACAAGGCGCACAGTATGCTGGCCGTAAAACCGGCCCGCCGGACAGCTCCCACATCCTGTTTTCCAACGGCATTACCCACCCGGATGGTCCCGGCAGCGGCAATGCCCAGGACCACCATAAAGGATATGGAGGCCAGGTTCAGGGCGATCTGGTGGGCCGCGAGTTCCTTGGCACCCATCCATCCGATGATGATGGAGGCCCCGGCAAACGCACTGACCTCAAAAAAGTACTGGATCCCCATGGGCAGACCGACCTTGAGCAGTCGGGCCATCATGTCAAAATCGATCCTGCGGAACCTGAATGAGGGATCAAAGGGTTTCATCTGACTTGACCGTGTGACGGCCAGGATCATGCATACCGCCATGAATGACCGGGATGAAAAGGTGGCAATGCCTGCACCGGTCAACCCCAGCGCCGGCATGCCTAAGTTGCCGTAGATAAAGATCCAGTTGGCCAGGATATTGACAATGTTGGCAAGCAGATTGATATACATGGCCGGTTTGAGGATACTCACCCCTTCAGAAAACTGGCGGTAGTTCTGGAACAACATGATCGGCAGCATGGAGCAGCCCAGGACCCTGAGGTAAACCGTTGCCGGCCCGACAATCTGCAAGGGCTGATTCATCAAATGGAGAAACCGGGATACGAACAGGGTAAACAAACAGAAAACGATTCCGGCGGCCGTATTGACCAGAAGTCCCTGCCTCAACACAATCCCGCATTCATCGTGCCGCCCCGCACCATAGGCAATGGCGGTCAACGGGGTCACTGCCATGGACAGCCCGATGCCCACGATCATGATCAACATGAATACGGCATTTCCCAAGGCGGCCGCAGCCAGGGCATCCGTGCCCACCCGGCCCACCATGACCGAGTCGGTCACCGACATCATCAATTGTCCGAGCTGTCCGACGACTATGGGAACAGACAACACTACGGTCTGTTTGATATCGGTTTTCAACATGATCTTTGGGCCTTTCAGGAACGGATTTGAATCAGATCACCATGATCTTAACCAAAGAAGAGGGGATTTTAATACCAAACTCAACGATAAATCAAGTGAAAACCGATATTTTGATTCTCAGGAATCTTCATTCCGGTCAGAATTGCACAGCAGGCAGGTATCGATATTCCCGGCCGTATTGCTGATTGCGGTATTGTCAATGACAAGACTGTTGGCACCCGGATCAATACCATACCCGGTATTTCTGTAACAGGTGTTGCCCGCCCAGATGCCATAATCATCATTATCGTATGACACGCAGTTGGTAATGGTGGTGGTGGACTGGCACACAATCCCGGATTTGCCATTCCCGGAAAAGATACAGTCCTTAACCATGCTGTTCCTGCTGTTCAGCCGCACACCGGCTGCAAAGTTGCCCTGTACCGCGAGGTTCATCAACTTGTGCCCCCCGCTGGTCCCTTGGGAGGCGGACTGCTCGAAAATCCCCTGATAGTTGAAGCTTCGGATGGTGCCGAGAATTATAAGAATGTTTACCATTTTTCTATGCTGTTCTCATTAGAATGTCAACCCCGTTCCAGAGCCGGATGAAATGTGGGTTGACAATATCCGGACCGCCATACTATATCATTTTGGTATACGTTGATACCCTGCTTGTGAATATCTGTTTTTGCAGCTCTTACTGTTCCTGGCGCCACGCTGCCACCTGATCAAACGAACTGAACCGCTAATCTTTTTGGGACGGCCATGATTCTGTTCAACTCATTTGAATTCGGTGTATTTTTCATTGCGGTTTACTGCATTTACCTGTATTCCGGCCATCGCTGGCAGAACCGGTCACTTCTGATTGCCAGCTATATCTTTTACGGCAGCTGGAACTGGAAATTCTTAGGACTGATATGGATTTCCACCGGGGTAGACTATCTGTGCGGCCTCAAGATCCATGAATCAGACAACGTTAAAAAGCGCCGCCACTTCCTGGTGATCAGTATGTGCACCAATCTGGGGATCCTGGGCTTTTTCAAGTATTTCAACTTTTTTGCCGCAAGCTTTCATGACCTGATGCAGACCCTTGGATGGCATGCGGATCCCCTCACACTGAATATCGTCCTTCCGGTGGGTATTTCATTTTATACTTTCCAGACCATGAGCTATACCATTGATATCTATCGAAAAAAAATTGAGCCCACCCGCCGGTTCTTTGATTTTGCCCTGTTTGTCGCATTTTTCCCCCAACTGGTGGCCGGCCCCATTGAGCGGGCAAAGCGCCTACTGCCGCAGGTTCTGAACCCGCGGGTGATTACCCGGGAACAGGTGAGCCAGGGGTGCTGGCTTTTTTTCTGGGGCCTGTTTAAAAAGGTGTATATAGCCGATAACCTGGCCCAAATCGTGGACCCGGTATTTGGCTCAACCGGCACCGCATCCGGTGCCGAAATCCTGGTTGCCGTGTATGCCTTTTCCTTCCAGATCTACGGGGATTTTTCAGGGTATTCAGATATGGCCAGGGGTATATCCAAGCTTCTGGGATTTGAGTTGATGCTGAATTTCCGTGCACCCTATTTTGCCGGTAATATCCGCGAATTCTGGCAAAGGTGGCATATCAGCCTGTCCACCTGGCTCAAAGACTACCTCTACATCTCCCTGGGCGGCAATCGTTCGGGCGCCCTGAACACCTATCGCAACCTCATGGTCACCATGCTCCTTGGCGGCCTGTGGCATGGTGCGGCCTGGACCTTTATTTTATGGGGAGGATTTCACGGGATGGTGCTCATCCTTCACCGGATGACCATGCCGCTTCTGCGAAAGATATCGCTGCGCTCCAAGCTGTCCGATTACCTGTGGAAATGCGTTTGTATCTGCACCACTTTCCACCTGGTCTGTCTGGGATGGCTCATGTTCAGGGCCCAGAGCTTCGGTCAGATACGATCGTTCCTGTTTCAAATGCTCGTAGATTTGAAGCCTGATCCGGCCATCTATCCTCAACTGATCAAACTGTTTTTCTGCCTCTCGCTGCTGACCGTGGTTCAGGTGTTCAAAGAACGCACCAATGATCCATATACCATTCTGAACTGGCCGCCTTTGATCCGGGGGGGTATCTATCTGATTGTTCTATTATCCATCATTATCGGAGGTGTACAGGGTGGGCAGGAGTTCATCTATTTTCAGTTCTGATATCCCGGGTGCAGGCATCCTATGGATGATCGCCCTGTTCCTGGTCCTTGAGGTCTTCGCTCGGGTCCTGTGGCATCCCATGGTGATCGGGGAACGGCTGTACACCCGGTTCAGTCCTGTTTACGATTATGGTTTTGATGCCACCCAGCCCATCTGGTTTAAATCAGGGAACAGGATTGAATTTGTACCCACCCAGTACCTGAATTTCCGTGGCCACACCCTGCCCTATCCAAAGCCGGACAATGCGTTCCGCATATTCACCCTGGGCAGCTCCGTATCAAGATCAGGAGCTGACACCAACTACTCCTATTTCTTGAAACAGGCCCTGGAAACCGAACATCCTGAACGCGACTGGACCGTGACCAACCTGTCTGCCGACGGCATAGGGTCTTTGCGAATCATGCTGATGCTCCAAAAAATCATGCCCCTGTCACCGGATCTGGTGATCCTGCATGTACACGGCTCCAACGAGTATGAGGATGAACGGGATGCCTTATACCAAAGGCAGCTTCACCAGGGCCTGAACGGCATCCTGTTTCAAAGCCGCCTGATCGTTCTGATGAAAAAAATATATGGCTACATGACCCTCAAAGATCAGGGCCGGGTGTGGGATGCAGAAGAAGAGATCAGGGCCAATGAGGATCCTGCCAACTGGGAACAATGGCTTCAATCCATTGACCGGAATACGGCCAGGATGATTCAATTGTGTACAAAACACCAAGTCCCGGTGATCCTGGTGGGCCGTGCAGAAAAACGCGAAGGCTTGGCAGGGTTTGATTCAGAACTGGTCCGGCAGGTTGATCATATCCTAAAAGCCTACCAAGAACCCGGCGTCACCTTTTTCAACACATCGAAAAAATTTTTCGAGTATCACCCGGAACCCCGCGGCAAGGCGCTCCTGTTTACTGATGAGGCCCACTGGACCGGGGAGGGGCACCGGGTTATTGCCCAACAGCTGTTGAAGCACCTCTTTTCATTTGCATTTTTGAAATAAATCCGTATACTTGAGGGATAAAGTAAGAACCCGCCGCCAGCCACAGGAGGTCCGCACATGAGTTTCAGGATTAATACCCCCAACAGCCTGTATGGAAATTTTCAGCTCCAGAACGGGCAGAAAAGTCTTCAACAGTCCCTTGAGCGAATTGCATCGGGACACCGCATCAACCGGGCATCAGATGATGCTGCCGGCATGGTCATTGCCGATAAGCTGGCCAGCCAGCGGCTGGGGTTTGGCCAGGCGATCCGGAACGCCAACGATACCATCTCCATTGTTCAGACCGCTGACGGTGCGTTGGGGCAAGCGACACAGATCCTTCAGGATATACGCGTCAAGGCGCTTCAGGCTGCCAGCGGCGCCCAGTCCCAGGAATCCAGACAAGCCATACAGGCGGACATCGGCAAGGCCCTGTCCAGCCTGAGTGACATTGCGCAGAATACATCCTATAACGGGCAGAAACTCCTGTCCGGTGCTTTTTCCGATAAAACCTTCCAGATCGGGGCCAATTCAGGAGAAACCGTTGACCTGTCCATCGGCTCCATTGACCCGGGCCAGATCACCCATGAGACGTTGGGCAGCCTGAGTGAGATCGATGTGACCACGGATGAGGGGGCTCAGGCCGCCATTCAGTTGGCAGACACGGCCCTGGCCTATGTCAATGAGCAGCGGTCCGGTTTAGGCTCTACCCAGAACCAGCTCAGTTCCACCATCAACAACCTGTACACGGCAAAAAACAACACTGCCGCCGCCGAGTCGGTGATCCGTGACACCGACTATGCCGAGGAATCCATCATTTTGAACAGGATCTCCAACCTGCAGAAAGCCAGGGCATTTGCCCGGGCCAAGGCAGATGAAACAGCCAAGAAAATTGTAGATATTCTGGGATAGATTCATCCTCCGCCGATGCGGAACACCGCTTGTAAAAGCCCCTGCCTGTCATGGTCTGTCCTGGTTATTCCTTTTGGATCACGATCATGGTGGTCTGGTATTCAACCACTTGCTCGTCACGCTGGTTATAGGCCCGGTTCTTATACATGAACAGGAATCTTTCCGGATTTTTTGTGGGCCGCAGATCCACCACCTCGGCCTCAGCCCTCAGGGTGTCCCCGAACAAAACAGGGGAGGTAATCTTCATGTTATCCACACCCACATAGGCGTAAATCTCATATCCATCCGTTGCCAGCAGTTCGGCAATGGTGTCTGCATGGTGAATCAGGCCGTCGGCCACGGTAAAGATCAGCGGTCCGGCCAGTGAACGCTCCTTGAACCAGGTGCCTTTGGCGTACTCAGAGTCGCTGTGAACCGCCATATTGAACCAGGTGAGCTGATGGAGGATGGAAAAATCCCCTTTATCCAAGGTCCGGGCCACACGGCCGGGAATCTTCGTACCTGCTGTTACATGAGCCATAATTGATCTCTCCTGTGAATCGATAGTTCAAAAAGTTGATAGGGCTCAGGCGTTGACATCCACCACGATATGACCGGTCACCTGACCCTCCAGAATTTCTTTGGCATAATGGGGCACTTCATCCAGCCGGATCACCTGATTGATTTCCGCCAGGGCAGAATCAGGTATGTCTGTTACCAGCCGATCCCAGGCTTCAACCCGCCTTTGATAGGGGCACCAGACCGAATCCACGCCCCGCAGGCTCACCCCCCTGAGAATAAACGGCATCACCGTGGTATTCAGATCAAACCCGCCGGCCAGTCCGCAGGCTGCCACACATCCCCCGTATTTCATCTCGGAAAGCGTCCGGGCCAGGACCTTGGTACCCACCGTATCCACGGCGCCGGCCCATTTTTGTGATTCCAGAGGAGCGGGATCTGTTGACCACGCGTCACCACCGGAAAAATCATTCGCACCCAGGGCACTGAGATAATCATGGGTGGACTCCTGCCCCTCTTTGACCAGTGCGGTCACCTCATAACCCAGCCCGGCCAGGATGGCCACGGCATTGGATCCCACCCCGCCGGCAGCACCGGTCACCAATACCGGCCCCTTGTCCGGGGTAACACCAGCCTCCTCCAGGGTCATGACCTGTAGCATGGCCGTATACCCGGCCGTACCGATTTCCATTGCCTTTTTCGAATTCATCCCATTGGGCATGGGGACCAGGAAATCAGACCGGATCTTGGCCATCTGCGAGTAGCCCCCCCAGTATCGCTCCCCCACGCTCCAGCCGTTGAGTATAACCTTGTCACCGGGTTTGTAGTCTGGTGATTGGGATTCAACCACCGTGCCGGCCAGGTCCAATCCCGGAACAATGGGAAAGATACGGAATATCCTGTTCAGGTTTGCAAATCCCAGCCCCTCCTTGTAATTCAGGGTGGAATAGTCGACCCGGATCAGTACATCCTCCGGCGGCAGGTCCGCGACCGTCAACTGTTTTACCTCTGCCTTCAGTCCATCGCCTGCTTTGTCAACCACAAGCGCATTAAAACGTTGCTGCTGTGTCATAGCGTTTAGGCCTCCTTCATCCGGATAATTGATGTTTGCCGACCCATCATAGACAGCCCTATTGAAATATACAAGACACTAAATCTGCGATATCCGTTTAAACGACACCCGGGATCTTTGCGTAATAGATATTCACCTGCCCGAATTCAGGCTCTTCTCCCAGATCAGGGACCGTAAAACTCTGATGTTCTGCGATTTTTTTATAGTTGGGCACATTAAAGTGCTCCACCCTGGAGTCCGCAACAAGGACTTCTGGCGAGCGGAGCGTAAATTTTTCGAGCAGCGGCAGATTGTTTTTATCATACAATACGTCTGCCGCCAGAATGATGTCTGGTTTTTCTGTCAGGGTTTCCCAGTCACTGATCACATCAACCCATACCGAATTCACCTGGCTGTTCAGAAGGGTGGCATCTATGGCACATGGATCCAAATCGCATGCCCAGACCTTTTGTGCCCCTGATTTTGCAGCTGCAATTGCTGCCACACCAGAGCCGCAGCCAAAGTCCAGTACACGTTTTCCTTTTACCCAATGCGGGTGGTCGATGATGAATCGTGCAAGGGCCTGACCGCTTGCCCAGCAGAAGACCCAGAACATGGGTTCCTTTAGCAGGCGTGCGCTCTGTGCTCTGCTCAATCGGGACTCCGGGTAATCCGGGGTCAACAGACAAAGGGATATCTCTTTACACTGGGGAAGCGCCGTGGACACCAATCGTGCTCCCGGCAGATACCCTGAGATAATTCTTTCAAGCGTTTCTTTTATCATATACATTTTACCTTCAACTCACTGGTTGACCCGGTCACCGGCTTGACATGCACCGGGTGTTTCTTTATGCTACCCGTATAACATGATACCTTTCACCTGGGCGTCAATATTTTGCAGGATCTCCTTAAATATTTATACCACCGGCCCTTGGTTAACATCTGAGTTGATCTTTTGGTGTGATACAGATATAACCATTCTCGATAAATGAGCACCCCGGATGAATAGGGTTGCAATGAACCGGTAAACATACAATCACCCTGGTTATGAAGATTCTGACGAAATTTTTATCCTTTTTATTTCCACCTGTGGTCCTATTTATTTTGGCCATGGGCGGCATCAATTACCATTTATCGGTCAAAGCACTCAACAAATTAGCAGACACCTGGCTGTCAGGAAAACTGACAGAGGCGATGGGGGTTCTCACTGAGCAGGAGAACAATCTTCGCAAATATGGACTGGAAAATATATTGGGCAGCAAAATCAAGGCCCAGATCGATGCGGCAGCACTCTTCAAGTCCATGGATATGGGGGACCGTGGGTATCTCTTTGCGGTGAATTCCACAGGAACCGTTAAAATTCATCCGGATCCGGATGAAGTTGATTCAAATATCATGGAGCAGGAGTGGTTTAAGGCTATAGTAAGCGGTGAAAAGAAAACAACCTTCATGTCTGACGGCAACACCCACCTTGCCATTTCCGGATATTTCCGACCGTGGGACTGGTATGTTTTTGCTGCTGACCCTGTTGAAGATTACTATGGGCCGGCCAACAGGATAAAACCCTATCTTCTGACCATAGGGATCTTGGGTTCAATCAGTATCGCCATGATTATCATTCTTCTGGTCCGCCGGCTGATGACACCTCTGCATTTACTCACCCAAGGCGCAAACCAGCTTGGAAAGGGAGACCTTCACACCCGGATTTCCATCCATTCAAATGATGAATTCAGCATTTTATCCAACGAGTTCAATGAGATGGCCCATAATCTTCAGAAACTTACTGTGTCGCGCAATGAACTCGAAAATGAAATAGAACAAAAGGAAGAGGTGGAAAAAGAGAGGGAAAAATTAATCAATGAACTCAAACATGCTTTAAACAAGATCAAAACCCTTGAGGGAATTATCCCCATCTGTGCAAAGTGTAAAAAGATCAGGGATGATAAAGGATATTGGAACAACCTTGAAGCATATATTGAAGAACACTCTGACGCATTTTTCAGCCATGGCATGTGCCCCGAGTGCCTTGAGGATTTATACGGTGATAAAATGTGGTTTAAAAAAACCCCGCACGCCGGCAAAGAATAACCCCTATTCCGGTCTATTCATTTATAGCGTTTTCCTTTAAGAGCCGTGTTCTTTCGGTAAACTGGGGATAGAGCGCCATTGACGCCTTCAGCGGATGACCGTAATCCACATAGCTTTGACGCGGGGTATTCATTATCGCGTACATGACCGGATAAGCCGCATGATCACTCAATAGTTTAATCTGTGCCTGCTGCCATAATGAGACCTGTTTTTCAGGGTCAATTTCAAAACGGGCACCTTCAATCAGTTGATCAATTAACCCATAGTTTGAAAAATTCGTATCCGGTTTCTCACCTGTCAGCAGAATGGAATTTGAATGAAAAAACCGGGTCAGAAAAACATCGGCATTGGGCCGCCATGCCGTATATATAACGATCGGCCTGGGGTTTTTCCGTATGGTTTTATGCATTTCTGAATGCGGGAGGATCTTAACCTCGCACTCAATACCAATTCTGGAGAGCTGCTCCTGTAGAATTCTATAACACGCCCGGTAAACCCGTTTTTCAGATCCGACCAGTGCCAGTTTAAATCCTTTGGGGTATCCCGCTTCCGATAACAAAGACCTGGCCTTTACAAGATTTGTTTCAAAATTGATCCCCAACTTCACCACCTCGTCTCGGGTGAGCCCCCCTGGAAGAAAGTCAGCAGGTACGGGCGAAAAAACCGGTCCAGCACTATTCTCATCGTAAACTTGTAAAAAATCGTCCCGGTTCAGCGCAAGGGTCACGGCCTTTCTGACACGGATGTCATCCATGGGCGGGATGCTTGTATTCAAATAAACGGTGGTCACCTCACCAGGTCCATGCGGATTAATCGCTATGCCGGGATTTTTTAAGAGCGTCTCTGCAAATCCTTGATTCCCACTTCCGATGATCACATCAAATGTATGGTCCAAAAGTCCAGCACGCCGCTTTTCAGTATCAGGGACAAAATGCAGTGCCACGCCATCCAGAGCAGGCTTCCCCCTGAAGTAACCCGTATGTGCACCAAGGCTCAGCCTGACACCCGGAATGTGTTCCTTAAACATAAACGGACCCGTCCCCACCGGATGTTTAAGATACGAGTCATACCCCATTTTTTCGACGGCTTTTTTACTGACAATGAACCCACCATTATAATTTGTGATCTTGGGGAAAAACAGGATCGATGAAATCGGCTTCTCCATGACAAATTCGACCGTGTATTGATCCCGCTTTTTTACGGTCATGCCGTCATAGTCTCCTGCATACGCGGATTGACCCGGGTCTGCGGCCTTAGAAAAAGAAAACACCACATCATCGGCAGTCAGCTCGTATGAAGCGGTCATGGGACCGGAATGAAACATGACCCCTTTACGAAGCGTGACTGTCCAGGTCTGTTTTCCATTGACAGTGCTTAATACGGGCATTCCAACGGCAAGATCCGATTCAATTTTCGGTGCCCCTCCGGGCACATAGCGAAGAAGGCCATTGAAAACCAGATCGGCAAAGGTTCTGTCCTGTGAACCGGCGGCAAAATGAGGGTCCGTCTTTCCCATCTTGGTGACATGGAGGGCAAAATCAAGAACATTGTCCATCTGTTTTGCCATGGTTGGTTGATGCGAAGAATCAGATACCAAAACCTCCGGCATAGTGGTCTTGTCTGAAGCGGTTTGAGCAACCGCAAATGGAGAACAAATGAACGGAATAAAAAGAAGCAGCAGAACAATCCTTGAAATGGTGGCCATGTGTTTCTCCTCCCGTATCTTTGCTTTGATTAAATCAGAATCATAAAATTATAACGTACTCCGCCCTGATACAGCAAGTCTAATATATGACGAAGATCTGATGCAGATCATTGAAGATCATTGATCAAAATTTTGAAAACCGCTAATATGCAAGATAATTGATAATGATTCGTTAAAGCATTGGTGGCGGGAACAATCCCTTGAATTAACCTGAAATGTGAGGCGTTGTGAAAAAGTATCCCGAAATTCTCTTGGGAGTTTGTGCCACCGCCCTTTTTCTTTTTCTTTCTCTTTATCCCAACACCCTTACAGACCGCATAGAGTTCGGGTTTTACGATATTGTCATAAATCTGTCCGCCAAAAAGCCTCCCCACGAAAAAATCGTGATCGTTGAGATCGACGAAGGGTCCATGGCAACCATAGACGGCCTGCCATGGTCCGGGCCGGCGCTTGCAAAAGGACTTGATATGATCCACGATGCCGGCCCAAAGGTGATCGGCCTTGGCATCATGCCGGATGTTCTCCGGCATGAGAACGGAACAAGAGCACTTTCCGAGATTGTTAAAAAAGGCGGCAACGTCATCCTTCCCATACGTCTTAGAGATCAGGCGGTCATCTCCCCGAAAGGGCTCGCCCTGCCGGAAGTGCACCGCGTCAGCAGTGTTAACCTGGAATCGGGCTCTCCGGCAAAAGGGATCGTTCTTCCTTCCCGAGTGCTTTTAAATGCTGCCCTGGGAACAGGGCATACAGGTGTGGCATATGATTTTGACGCAAGGGTCAGGATGGAAAGGCTGATCTATCCCTTTCACAATACCCATGTCCCGTCCTATGCCTTGAGATTGGCCGCTGCCTTTGAGGGGATATCCCCCGGACAGATTACGGCACGCCAATCATCCGGGATCCGGGTCGGGTCACTCCGGGTTGCAGCTGACAGAGTTGGAAGGATCGGGATCCGGTTCAGAAAATCGCCCCACGGTTTTTCACGATGCGCCTGGACGGATGTGATCGCCAAAAAAATTCCCGCGTCCCTTTTCAAGAACCGGATCGTTTTGGTTACACCGGTCGTGCCCGGGACAACCGACTATATCTCGACACCGGTTCACCCCATCATGTCACCCGGCGAGCTTACTGCCCATGCAGTGGCCTCAATCATCGACGGCACACAGATCCAGCATCCTGCCTGGGCACCCTGGATCCGCGCAGGCCTGATATTGGTTACGGGCGTATTGCTGGTCCTGCTCCTCCCCCGGCTGCGCCCGGGACTTGCCTTTACCTTTACGGGGTGTTTTCTTTTTTGCTTCCTGGGGAGCTCTGCGGTCTGTATCTTGGTTAGCGGATTGCACATGCCCTTAATGCTTCCTTCACTCCAGCTTACAGCCGGGTTTATCGGGTTGACCTGGATTCGATACCTGCAGGGGGCGTCTGACCGGTCAGCCCTTCAAAACCATATCCACAGCTCCGAAAAAATGATCCTCAAACCTGAAAGGACCGCTGATGAAGCGGATCAGGAGGACACATTTGCCAAAACCGTTGACACCGGCGCCGATACTGCATATTTCCCAGAGGATGCACCCACCGTTCTCGGTCGTTACGAAATTCTCAAGGAGCTTGGCAGAGGTGCCATGGGTGTCGTATACCAGGGCAAAGATCCCCGAATCAACCGGATTACAGCCATCAAAACCGTCCGCTTTGACCAGGAATACGATCCAGGGGAGGCAAAAACGGCCAAAGCAGCCTTTTTCAGGGAAGCCGAAAGCGCGGGCACCCTTTCCCACCCCAATATCGTTACCATCTACGATGCGGGTGAGGATCAGGGCCTGGCCTATATTGCCATGGAATACCTTGAGGGCGAGGAACTGACAAAGTATACCCGTAAGGACGCGCTCCTTCCCATGCGAAAGGTGATCGATGCCGCTGCGGACATTGCCGATGCCCTTGATTTCGCCCATGAAAAGGGTATTGTTCACCGGGATATCAAGCCGGCCAACATCATGCTGCTCAGGAACGGTACCGTAAAAATTACCGATTTCGGCATTGCCAGGATCACCGCCACTTCCCAGACCAGGACCGGGATAATAAAGGGAACCCCGCTATGCATGTCCCCGGAACAGATTACCGGACAAAAGGTGGACGGCAGATCCGACATTTTTTCCCTGGGTGTCATGCTTTTTCAGTGCCTCACCGGAGAGCGTCCGTTTTCAGACGACAATCCCGTGGCACTGATGCACAAGATCCTCAACGACCCCCACCCGGATCCGAGAAAGATCAATCCCCGAATATACAAACCCTTGAGTGCCATCATCAACAAGGCACTGGAAAAGGAGCCGGCTGACCGGTACCCCAAGGCCAAAGATATGGCCGCCCATTTAAGGAAACTCGGCAGGCTCATTGACGATGCCGTGGCAAAAAAAAAGGCCCGCAACAGGAGCGGCTGACATGGGATATTACCACTCTCACGTGTTGTTCCTTTTCATTGAACTGCCTGATCCAGGGGAGCCGGTATGCCAATAATCAGTTCGGCAAGCCTTACCGACATAGGAAGAAAAAGAGCAGTCAACGAAGATGCATGTTTAATTGACGACACCCTTGGACTGTATGTGGTGTCCGACGGGATGGGAGGTCACCGGGCAGGAGAGGTGGCCAGCCGCATCGTGGTTGACGCCCTCCATACTTTCATGGCAGCAAGCCCCTCCGATAACGCATTGGAGAATTCAAGAAAGGCCCTGTCACCCGATGCAGGCCGCCTGCTTGCAGGAATTCATAATGCCCATATGATGATCAATGAAAAAGAGGCGCAAAACACCATGTACAAGGGGATGGGGGCCACGGTATCAGCCGTTTTTTTTTCAGGCGAACACACCTTTGTGGCGGCCAATGTGGGTGACAGCCCCATTTATCTTGTCCGTGAAGACCGCATAGAGATGATTTCAGTACTCCACACGGTGAGGGCAGAGTACGAAAAGCTCTCAAAAGAAGGGACAAAACCCTCCAGGGAAATCTTCCGGCATATGCTGACACGTGCCATGGGCGGAGACCGGGACCACCGGGCGGATATCAGGGAGATTCAATATTTAGAGGGAGATCGGGTTGTGATCTGCTCGGACGGGCTCAGTGAAAAGGTTGAACCTTTCGAGATCAGGGAGATGGTTTTAAAACACCCGCCTTCGATGTCTTGCCGTCACCTTGTTGATATCGCCAACCACAGGGGCGGAGATGATAATATCACTGTGATTGTTCTCGAGCTCACGTCACCGAACAGGCTGAAACGTCTGTCAAACAGGCTCAAGAGTGGATTCAGAAAGTTTCTTTCGTAAATAAACCTCGACTGTCAGCAGGCAATGCTCAAATCCTGCCGATGGTGTCACCCCTCTCTTTGAGACAGGTGGGTCAAGAGCAGGCCGGTATCACTTTCAGTATACTTTAACGATCCATGGGTCGGTGTGGAATGGGGCTCCCTGCTCTGCGACTGGATCAGTTTCAGGTTGGTATCCACCAGCTGCTGGAGCTTTCCCTTGTAAAACTCCTTTAGGAATTTTACCTGCAGCGAGTCCCTGGCCTGGTTAAGCAGGTTCGCATTAATGGCCATGACCACACAGTCGGTTTCCGCCATGACCCGCCCCTGCCTGGGCAGATTGTACAGGACGGCGGATTCACCAAAGCAATCCCCCCTTTCAAACCCCTTGGTAGCATGGTTAATGCAGATGGACGCCTTTCCGTGAACAATAAAATAGATATTACTGTCATTATTATCTGCTTCAAGGACACAGTCCTTGGCCTTATGGATACTCCAGGAGGAAAGCTTGAGCACATCAACCAGATCGGAATACTCGAAGTGCCTGAAAAACAATACCTTTTTGAGAAATGCCATCTTCTTTTTGTCTTCCCTGCCAAGGGCCTGGGTATCCTCTCCCTTGATCAGGGGCAGAAGGGCGTCGGCAAGTTCCTTTGCCGAAGCGAACCTGTGACCGCAGTCAACTGAAATGCTTTTTTTCACCACAGCTGCAAGATCAGGCGAAATATCAGGGATATGTTTTTCCAACGGTATCGGTGCTTCATTATGCATCTTGTGGAGAATCTGAAAAAGATTGTCCCCATAAAAGGGACGTTTACCACTCAACAGTTCATACAGGACCACGCCAAGGGAAAAAACATCGGATTGCGGAGAAAGCCTGCCGCCGGTATCCGCCTGTTCCGGAGACATGTAGTTGAATGATCCGGCCACCTCCTCGGTCACCTGCCGTTTCTCTTTGAGAAACCGTGCAATACCGAAATCCATGAGCTTGACCTCTCCCATGCGGGTCCGCATGATATTCGAAGGTTTGATATCCAGATGGATATATCCCTTTTCGTGGATATATGCCAGTGCATGGCAGATGGTATAGATAATCTCCAGAACAGTGATCCGGGGCAGAAGATTTTCCGCGGCAGTGTGTTTTTCAAGGCCGTCTCCCTCCACAAGCTCGATGGCCATGTAACACAGTTCCTCCTCAAAACCGGCATCATGGATAATCGCTATATTGGGATGGATAAACCGGGCAGCCAGGCGTGCCTCCTTGATGAAACGCCCCTTTGCGTCTGCCTGTTTCCCTTGGACAAGCTTGCCCACCTTCAAGGCAACATGCCGCTCCAGAACCGGGTCCACGGCCTTGTAAACAACCCCCATCCCGCCTTCACCGATCTTGGAAAGAATCTGGTAACGCCCCAGTGTTTTAAGATTCAAGGTTGTATCCATTAAGGTACCGATTTTATTGTTTCCGGCCAGTTCAGGACCATTCTATCTGTTTTCAAGATGCCAAGTCAATGACCCTTAAGCAACCGAATGACGGAAACGACGTTCCACAGTTAGCCCGGATTAAGGATCCGCCCTTTCATTCTCTGGTACTGGTACGCACCGGCCAGCAGCAGGACACCGATGATGATAAACGCGATCATCTTCTGGACCAGGGAAAAGTCGTTAAGATCAAACAGGATGACTTTTAAGGCTGCAGTCCCGTAAAGAATCACCGCAAGATAGATCAATTTTTGAAACCGCTCTTTCAGGGTCAAAAACAAGACCACGGTGGCATGAAGCACCAGGCCCACAGACAATGCCGGCCCAAAACCCTGGTTGAATACCCGGCCGAGCGTGATGACATAGGTGAATCCTGCCAGTATGTGAAAAACCCAGAAATGGAGATACCCCCCACCGAGTTTCTCCATGGCTTCCCTGAAGTGGGGTCTTTTCTGGAAGAGGATCATGCCGTACATGCCCAGGATCAGTATATTATACAGCCCGAGCCGGTGAAGCCATGTAAACCCTTTTGCTGACATATAATGCAGGCCCAACACCCCGGCCAGGTGAGTGGTGATCAGTCCTGCAGCACACAGGGCAATGATTGAAAACAGCACCCGGTGATTTTGTACCAGCGGCCCAACCCCGGGCGCGAGTGTATAGATCAATAAAAAATAGCCGGTCATCAGCACCAGGGCCAGGGCTGCCGATCCATTTACGGCATAGGCCAGGATAAAACAGAAAATGCCCAGGTAATAAAAGGCCAGGGTAAAAACCCGGGATAAGGCACCCCGGATCTGTATAAAGGGTGGCGTGCCAGCAGGTGTCTTTTCCCACCCCTTCCACAAAAACATCACTGCCGCATAAAACACCAGCCCGGCAGTCAGGCCTTGAAACGCATACCCGTCCCATCTGAAAAACTCCACCCATGCGCAAGCCAGGATCGAAACCAGGCTGGCACTGATAACCAATCCGTAAAGCTCCACGCAGAGGGACTTGTATTGAAATATCCGGTATAAGACCAGACAGATACCGGCAGCCCCCCATACTGCCATGGGAAAAAACTTGACATGCCAGTGCCAGACCCACGGAAGCAGGGACAGGGGAATCAGGAGATAAAAGGTGTGCCGCAACCCTTCTGTGAATGCTCTCAGCCGGCTGTCCGGGTGAAGCCGACGATAAAATTCCGCGATCAGCAGCAGGCAAAAAAACGCTTCTGCCCGGGCGATTTTTCCGATCAGGACCTGTTCTGAAAAGTACAGGCTCTCCACGGTCATGGCGCTGATCACCATGGGAATAAAAAGCAGGATCAAGTGGGCGTGTGCGAAATATTCCGTGAACCAAAGTTTACAGACTTTGGACCGGTAGACAAGAGCGATCATGGGAACCACGGCAAGCAGCCATATCCCGGCGGTCCAGAACAGCCCCACCGTTGTCAGAAAAACAAGGGACAGAATAACGGACAGCATTTCATTGCCCAAAATCATTCCCTTTTCCTCCACCGGGCGCAACATTGATTTTGATCTCTCCATCAGAAAGACAAACGCCCCTAAAACAGCACTGGCAAATACCAGGTTGATCCACCCGTGATCCCAACTGAGTTGAATGATTTGAGGCACCGGGGCCATGGAATCCAGAACCCACGACACTCCGTAATATAATGAAAAGAACAAAGAGAGCACCAGGATCACATAGGACTCAACCCTTACCTGAAACATCCGGTAACGGTTGGCAAGATACATCAGCAGCAATGCCTCAACGCCCCAGACCAGGCCCAACAGTTCCGGCATGGTCAGGGAAAGGATACCCAGACCGGTAAACAGCCCGGCAGAGAGGATACAAATCATTTGAAGAATTTCTCTGGACTTCTGCTCAGAACCTGCTCTTTTCATTAGCGCAGGGATGATGGGGAATATCAAAGCTGCCAACACTGCATTCAAGAGATAAATGCCGCCGATAACCTTGCCCCTGAAAACCACCTGGGGGACCAGGATCAGGAAAAAGAACAGGTTGGAACTGAACAGGACCGCACTCACCCGGGTCAATGATGCCTGGTGTAACACCTGGAGTCCGGTGAACCCGAAAAACAGGTAGTAAAACAGGTGAAAGATCAACAGCAGGATAACCGGTGTCGGACCAAAGGACGGCAAGGCCATGACGGTTGATTCAATCACGATAAAACTGACGGCCATGTTCAGGTGAGCCAGCGTGGACCATTGAATTTGATGAGAAAGGACCAGCATGGCCGCCGCAAGGATCAGGATATAAGCCAGATAGACCTGGGGAGACTGGACTGCACCGGCCATGAGCAAAGGGGCAAGTGCCCCGCCTAAAAGACTGATCACTGCCACGACACGGGTCTGGAAAGCCACGGCCAGTCCATAGGCTGCACCGGTCAATATCACCAGCAAACCAAATGTACCGATATCCGGCAACAGGTGGTAAAACGGTCCGGTAAAATATGCGCACAGGTAGGAAATAATCACCCCAAGCCCGATCAGGCTGGAGGCATAGTCATCCATCTCCGGTCGTTTCCTGCTGATAATGATTCCACACATGATAATCAGTACGGCACTAATAAAACCAAAGGACACTTTTCCGACAGGACCGAGGAACGCTGAAAATGAATACTGCAGAAGATATCCCATGCCCGTGACCAGGGCCAGAATACCGGCAATGGTCATGAAGAAGACCGGTGCCTTGCCCTGGGAATGATAATGCCGGTAAGCCTTGACCAATTTTCCCAGTAGGCCCGTAAACGGCCCCAAAACAGGCAGGAGATGTTCAAACAAACCGGTTAATATGGTTTTCCCGGCCTCCTTTTGGTCCACGGGCGTCACAGGCCCGGTGCCCTGGTTTTCTTCAAGCTGTAAAACGGTCTGAGCATCTGCCGGCTGTTCTGTCGGGGCAACCGGCACGGTCACCCATTTTTCAGTGATTGAGCCCTCTAAATCCGGGTCAATATGATCCGGTTCCAGAGGTGGCGGATCCAGCGGCGGTTCAGGCCGTTTTTTATGATCCTGCTCCCTTTCCAACAGCCGGATCCGTCGCTCCAGTTCATACGCCCGTTTTGAAAAATCTGATTTCAGCTGGTCAAGATCTTTTTTAAGCGAGTAGAGTGTGGGGTTCATGATGTCTTTATCCTGTTCAATTCGCTGTCAAGTCCTATGCATGTGACGTAAATGGAAATACCGGCCGCTCAAAAGGAAACGGCCCCTTTGCAAACCCGTTGCTGCTGGCAACCGGTGTTGGGACTGCCTTCTTAACCCCGAGTTTGTCTGTATGAAAATGAAACGTGACAACGCTTTCCCGAGTGCTGGTGATATAGGGATAGAGTTCTTCTAAGGTCGGGATCCGTGCTCCGATGATCTCATAAACATTGAGAGTGTCCCCTTTGTGCTCGATAGAGACCAGGCATTCCAATGCCGGAATTTCAAAGAGATGATCCCGGAATGAATAAAGCACATGAAACATGAGCAGTTTTTTATTCATTATACTGAATATATCTGAGACAGGCGCCCTGTTTGCTGCATAGGTATCTATCTTCTGAAGGTCTTGGGGCCGGGCCGGATCAAGCTTTACCATCCCGCTGGCAGGCTTAACCCTGAAGGCGTTCACCTGTTCCACATACGCTGTGACCGGATAGAACCCCAAGGCCTTGTAATAGGGAACCGCCCCCCTGTCTGCAAACAGAAAAAAACCGTTACGGGTTTTATCCTCTGCCCATGCCAGTGCCTGCTCCGTGAGTGTCCGGTTCAGGCCCTGGCGCCTCAAATAGGGATCTGTACCCACGCCGGATATCTGGGCAATCGGTGTGTGTGCCCCATGGATCACTGCATCAAGAAGATAGATGCACACACTGGAAACCACCTGACCTCCCTTGAAAAAAGAAAAGGGCGTATAGCAGTCATCCCAGTACCCGGCAGATTCCCAAGCCGTAAAGTCAAGATTGTGGATCTGTTTGATAAATACCTTAAACCCTTCCCGGGCCTTCTGATCATCCCAGTATTCGGTTCTCAGGAACAGCTCCATTGCCTTAATCCGCCTTGGGCACCCAATGGGGTGCGCCTCCCGGAATCAGAATGGCATATGGTGCCTCTCGATCATTGAACATCTGGCGTGCAAACCGGGTTGCATCCTTTTTGATGTCGCTGCCGAGCTGATCAGGTTCCTTACAGTTGTGGACCAGGAATTCTCCGGCGCATGACGCTTTGCTGTATACCAGCATTCGCTGAAAACTGGTCAGCAGTTGTTCGGCATTGTTTTCAAAAGGATCAGCCGCCGTAACGATCAGGGCCTGCCGCTGGCCTTCAACAAAAGAGGTGTGCCCGCTGGATCCGCACACCCCTCTATGAAGACAGAAACACCTGTCCACCAAGGCTTTCATCTGTGCACTGAATCCCCAGAAATACAGTGGGGATACAAAGAGAACCGCATCGCTTGCCGTGATTTTCCGGATAATCTCTGCGCCGTCGTCTTTCTGGATGCACCCGGGCTCATCCGCGTTGTCCTTACATGTCATGCACCCCAGACACCCGTTCACTGTCTTGCTTCCAAGAAAGATACGTTCGGTCTGGTGACCAAGCGCCTGCAGTTCATTTTCAACCCAACCCAGGACGGTTGCGGTGTTCCCTTTTTTACGGGGACCGCCAAAAAGTGATAAAACATTCATACTGAACCCCCTGATCATTTAAGATTCATGTTACGTTTAGGATCAATCGCCATTCAAGAACGCGCGTCTCTATTCAAACGGGGATCTGTCGATTTGATGGTAACCGGCCGGCCCTCAATGATTTCAAGGCATCGTTCAAGGGTTTCCTCCTCCAGCCGCTGCATCGCTTCCCGGGTATAAAAGGTGAGGTGTGGAAACAGGATAACATTTTCCATTTGGTACAGCTCACGCAATGGATGATCCTTTTTATTCAGTGGTTCCATGCTGTAAACATCCAATCCTGCACCGGCAATGCGCCCGTCTTTGAGCGCTCCGAGCAGGGCTGTCTCATCAACCAGTGCACCACGGGCGGAATTAACCAGGAATGCTGTCGGCTTCATCGACTTGAGTTCATCCCTGCCCATGAGGTGCAGGGTCTCGGGGTTCAATACGGCATGAATGGAAACAAAGTCGCAGATGGAAAGCATTTTCTGTAAACTGTTGAATTTTTCGATACCTTTTCCACGCATATCTTCCGCCGTCAGGAAAGGGTCATAACCGACGACCCGGGCACGAAATCCCTGGCCTGCCATACGCGCCATACTCGAGCCGATCTTTCCGCACCCGACAAGGCCCACGGTTTTCCCATTGATATCACTCCCCAGCCACCTGGATTCAGGCCAGGCCCACGAATGGTGTTTCATGGTGCTTTGAATTTCCGGCATCCTTTTGGCCAGAGACAGAAGCATGGCAAAGGCGCCTTCAGCAACTGTTTCCTCTGCATATTCCGGAATATTTACTACAGTGATACCCTTTGCATGTGCTGCCTGAATATCAATTGCATCAATCCCCACACCATATTTGACAATGCCCTTCAGCCTTGAGGCGGATTTTATCACCTTGGCCGTAATGGGGGTGTAGCACATGAGCACCAGTTCACAGTCAGCCACCACATGACAAAGTTCATCTTCACTGATGTGATCCGGAACAAGCCGTAATTGATGTCCCCAATTCTTTAGCGTTTTGTCTACAAGCGGAACTTCAAGTTCCATATCAGTTCTGAGTATTTTCATCCCAATATCTCTCAATTCACACGGAGTAACATTAAAAGCGCTTATTTACTATGACAGACAAACGGCATCGCTTCATGCTCCTTAGCAATATAACATTTATCTGTAAAGAGATTAAACACTGAGTACAGGAGGTTAAAAAACGATGCATACCGGTTTGACTGCAATGTCGCTCAAGACTTCTTTAACCGGTAAAAACATGTTAGAGTTCCGGGTATCTTTATACCCATATCCACCTGGTGACGGCCATGGCAAGAAAAACCTTATATCTTTATATGTTTATTTTCCTGGTGCTGTTAAGCGCCTGTGCACCTGAACCTCCTTCTCCAATCCGCCCGGGACTGAACATTTCAACTCAAGAGACGACAGAAACAAATATGGCCATGGGCTGGTTCAAATGCCGGTTCAAAATCCACTGGCCCGAAAATACCCGGATCAATTTTACCGCTGATCTGCTGATCGCCCATGCCATCATCAAACCGCTCCTGACAGACCATTCCAGGGATATCCAATTGTGGCGGTTCCACCGCCGGGCTGCCCGGGACCGGTCAGGTCACCAGTTCAGCTTCATGGTTTATACGGATGAACGCACCGCCCAAAGCGTGATGTCAGACCTGGAAAAGCACCCGGTGCTTGATTCGGCCCTGAATCACGGATTGATCGAAAAGGTAATCATGGACAAACCGTCCAGGTCGCGGAACCCGCGGATTGAAGATACCAGTGACCGTTCCTGGAGCCCTGCCATGCAGAGACACTGGCCCGCCTATATCATGGGGGTCAGCGCACTGTGGCTGGGATTGATTGATGAAGCACTGGCCGATCAACCTGTTGACGGCCTTGATATCCCCGCGATGCTGGAACGTTATGGAAACGCTGAGAGCGCCATTACACATCTCTGGCACAATGAGGGCCAGCATGCCCTGCTGCATCACCTGAATGCGATATTCGGGTATGAACCCATGATGATAAAAAAGCGGTTGACCTTTTAGCAGCGAAGTCAGCCGGGTGATCTACCAGCGCTGGATATCAATGGTGAATAACGCACCAGACAAATACAGCACCGGGTGCTGATCATATACCGAAGCATCGATGTCAAGGCGCCACCCCACGGGCGGGGTGATATCAAACAGGGCACTGCCCAGATTCTTCGGCAGGATCTTCTTGAACAGTTTACCCGGAGTGCCGGGTTCCGTCCGTCTTGGGGGGTCAGAGAAAAAGGGGAGCTCTTCCCGGACCAGCAGCGGTAACGATATCCCGACGCCTGTTTCACCCCCTTTTTCACCGGTTTGGGTAATTGTTTACTCCGGCCGTAAAGATAAAACGTTTTTCTCACACAAGCCTCCCATCCATGGATTCTGTGTATTCCAAAACCGGCCTGGCAACACTATGCAAAACTGCAGGCACCCGGTCAAGGGAATTTGCCGGAATTAAATATTTGCAAACATAAAATCGGTATGGTAGGTCTAACTAACAACCCGCTCACCAAAAACTAAAGGAGTTCTCATTGAAAGCGAGCGTCAACACCGACAAGCTGGATACCTCCAGGGAGCTGGCAAAGGCCGGCATGATCGTATCCATGGGTGCGGCTGTTTACTCCGGATTTGCAGGAGCCAGGATGATCCGCCTGCTTCACCCATGGGCAGGAATCACCATGGTGGGATTTTCCATCTGGCACCATTATCTGAGCACGAGAAAAAAATAATTCCCTGGCCATGATTATCAGTATCGTCAATCAGAAGGGCGGCGTTGGAAAGACAACACTTGCCGTGAATCTGGCCGGTGCATTAAACACATTGAAAAAGAGCGTGTTGCTCCTGGATACCGATCCCCAGGGCAGTATGGTTCAATGGCAGGCCGTAAATCCTGATCCACCCTTTCAGGTCCGGCACCAGGTTCGGCCACTGACATCCCGACAGGCCCAGGCAGTGAAGAAAGAGTTTGATGCCGTGGTCATTGACTCTCCCCCTGCCCTTGAAAACACAACCGTTAAAAATCTGGCCGTCAGTGACCTGACCATTGTTCCCATTTCGCCCTCTCCCCTGGATATCTGGTCTGCCAATGAAACCGTGGCCTTGATTCAGCGGATGATGAAAAAAAACAGAAAACTGTCCGCCCGCATCCTGGTATACCGGAAAATCCCGGGCACCCGGATCGGCAGGGAAGCCAAAGATGCACTCGCTGAGTATCCGTTTACTGTATTCAAAACCGAAGTGACTCAGAAAATAGCGGCTGTGGAGGCCATGATATCGGGCCAGACCATTTTTGAATATGCGCCCGGATCAAAATCTGCAAAAGAATTCAAGGCAGTGATGAATGAAATCCTATAACCCTGTGAAGACAACTGCATAAGGTGTGACCATGCCCTCTGTTAAACGAAGCCTGAAAGATACCATCAACGACCCCAAAATCCCCAAACCGGCCAGGGTAAAGAAAACACCCGCTGCCAATAAAATTGCGGCGAAAATCGTTCTGGCCCTGGTTCTTGGATTTGCCGGCGGATTTGGAGCGGCCCGGTTTATCCGGTTTTAGAATCTTTTATACGATCCTTTTTGGATAAAGTGAACCGGTCAGGGAGGTCATTGATCCATGCCTGACCGGTTGCTATTCAGCTATCCCGTGTAATGCACTTCAGGCAGAGTGGCGGTAAAATCCCGCAGTTGACGGGGGTTCCAGGGTATTGCCCAAAATCATGTCACTGGCTTTTTCCGCGATCATCATCACTGGGGAGTAAATATTCCCGTTGGTGACATAGGGCATGACCGAGGCATCCACCACCCGCAGATTCTCAATGCCGTGGACTTTCATGGAATCCGGATCCACCACAGCCATATCATCTTTACCCATCTTACAGGTACACGAGGGATGCAATGCGGTTTCACCGTCCTTGGCCACCCAGTCCAGGATATCCTCGTCCGTCTGAATATGCATACCCGGTGAAATCTCACCCCCGTTGAACTCCTGAAACGCCGGCTGGTTCAATATCTTTCTGGCACACCGGATCGCCTCCACCCATTCCCGCCGGTCCTGGTCCGTGGACAGGTAGTTGAATTTCAGGGCCGGGTGCACCCGTGGATCCGTGGATTTGATCTTGATGGATCCCACGGCATCGGAGTTGTTGGGGCCGATATGGACCTGGTAACCATGGTCACTGCTGGGCTGGCTGCCGTCGTACCGGATGGCCAGTGGCAGGAAATGAAACTGGACATTGGGATATTCAACATCGTCATTGGTCCGGATGAATCCGCCGGCTTCAAAATGATTGGTGGCGGCAGCGCCACTTCTGTGGAACAGCCACTGATACCCGATAAACGGCTTTTTCCACCACTTCAGTGCCGGGTTCATGGACACCGGCTTCTTGCTTTTGTATTGGACATACACCTCGAGGTGATCCTGCATGTTCTCGCCGACACCGGGAAGATCATGGATCACATTGACCCCAAGGGATTTGAGTTCCTCTTCATTTCCGATACCGGACAACTGAAGCAGCTGGGGCGAATTGATGGCGCCGCCGCAGCTGATCACCTCTCCGCCATAGGCCTGCTGCGTATTTTTACCTTTGACAAACTCGACCCCCACGGCACGCTTCCCTTCAAACAGGATCCGCGTGGTGAAGGCCCGGCAGATGACATCCAGGTTTTTTCTTTGTTTCATGACCGGGTGGAGATAGGCCCTGGCCGCACTCAAACGCCTGCCGCGATGAATGTTCCTGTCAAAGGGGCTGAAGCCCTCCTGCTGATACCCGTTCACATCATCGGTCAATGGGTAGCCGGCCTGCTGGACCGCTTCAAGGAATGCGCCGAACAAGGGGTTTTTACAGGGACCGGTCTCGAGAATCAGCGGTCCGTTGGTCCCGTGATAGTTATCCGGACCTTTGAGACGGTTTTCCGCTTTGATAAAATAGGGAAGGTTGTGCGCATAATCCCAGTGTCCCATGCCCTCATCCCTGGCCCATTTTTCATAGTCCATGGCATTGCCCCGGATATAGATCATCCCGTTAATACTGGATGAACCGCCCAGGATTTTTCCTCGGGCATGGAACACCTTTCTCTGGTGCATGAACGGTTCCGGTTCAGATTCATAGCACCAGTCATAATTCTTATTTCCAATGGGAATGGTCAGTCCTGCAGGCATGTGGATAAATACATCCCAGATATAATCCGGACGGCCAGCCTCCAGCACCAGTACCTTGTTCGAGGGATCCTCACTCAGTCTGTTTGCCAGAACACACCCGGCTGATCCGCCACCGACAATAATATAATCATATTTCTCTTTAATCCTCACCATTCCTCTCCCATACAACGTTCACGTTACTATTGATTGGTATTTTCATCTTCCAGCCCCAGTCGGGCCAGGGTCTCTTTCAAGGGGGTGCCGCTTTTATCCCACCCCCTTAAGTCATAATACTCCTGTTTCATCCGGGCCATGTCCCTTTCGGAAATCAGGTGGCCTTTGGCAGGGCCGTCAGGAAGGGCCTCTTTAACAAACCTTGCAGGAAGCGTGTCCTGGCTTTCATCGGTTCCGTTTGCCAGGTTGAACATCCTCACAAGATTCCAAATACGTTCCCCGGTTTCATAAAACGCACCGGGTTGGACATCACCTCCGACAGCCGCTGTGAGCAATTGCGCATAGGTGGTATCAGAAATACCGAAACTGCCGAAATCACATTTGACCAATGTATCTGTTCCGGCTGAGTAATTCTGAAGTTCTACGACCATACGGGCCTTGTTCTCAGTGGTGAGCGGATCCATGGGCACCCCGTTGTACTCGCCGCCGAGTTCATAGGACACGGTAAACCCTCTCTGGTGGCACCCGCCCCTGTCGGTTGTCATGTAGGCCAGCCCCATTCCGGATACGCCTCTCGGGCCCCATGCCGGGGTTTCAAGCCCCTTGGTGTGAACGGCAAAGGCTTCAGCGGGATCACCGATCTCTTTTGCAGCCTGCTTTACACCTTTGGACAACAGTCTTCCCAGTTCGCTTTTCTGTCCGGCCATGTCATGAATCAGGTATTCAGCGGCCTCTACATTCCCAAAGGTGAGATCGATTCCTTTGGGTGTTTTTATCAGGCCTGTTTCACACGCTTCCATGGCAAACCCGATCAGGTTGCCCGAAGACATGGAATCCATGCCGTAGAGGTCACACAATTTCGTCAGGTGGGCCACGGCCCGGATATCGGAAATATCCAGGTTGGCCCCCAGAAGGGCGGCTGATTCATATTCAATGATATCGGTGACAAATCCTTTGAATTTCCCGGTTCTGACCGCACCGATCTTGCTGCAGCGGATGGGACACCCCAGGCAGGCGGAACTGCCCAGCCACAGGTGTTTGGATTGCCCTTTATCGGCAATTTTGGACGCCTTGGCAAAGGTCCCGTTTTTATAATTTTTATTCGGCAGAAGCCCGGTTTCGTTGGCAAATTCAACCGCAGAGGCTGTCCCGGCCACTCTCAACGCCTCTACATCCGGGCTTTTCCTAAGTTCTTCAAACGCATTTTTACAGGCCTGTGAAAACCCTTGGGGATCATGGACTTTAACCGAATTGCCGCCCCTGACGGCGATCGCTTTCAGGTTTTTGGCCCCCATGACCGCACCGGCGCCGCCGCGGCCGGCCTGTCGGTTAAACTCACAGCTGACCAGGGAAAACAGGACCTGGTTTTCACCGGCCTGCCCGATACTGGCAATCCTGACGGTATCATCTCCAAGGTCTTCCTTGATCCGCTGGTTGGCGGTAAGGGCATCGGTCCCCCAAAGGTGGCGGGCATCCCTTATTTCGACCGTCTCATCATCGATCCAGATGTATGATGGTGCATCGGCCCGGCCTTTAATGACAATGCCGTCATACCCGGCATATTTGATTTCAGGACTGAAACTGCCGCCGAAGTAGGAATCCAGAAACAAGCCGGTCAAGGGTGACCGGGTGATGATGCAGCCCCGCATGGCCGGAGCCAGGGTACCGGTCAAGGGACCGGTCAGAAACATGATCGGGTTTTCAGGGCCCAAGGGATCTGTTCCCGGCGGCACCCAGTCGCATAGCAGCCGTGCGCCATACCCTTTACCGCCGATAAATGCCTGTTTCATTGCATCCGGAACAGGAAAAATGTCACTGGATCTGTCAGTCAGGTCAATGATGAGCAACTTGCCGGTATATGCATTCATTCCTGTTCCCCCCCAAGTGTAACCATTTCAAGCGCACCGGTCGGACACACCTCAATGCACAGGGGGTGACCCTGGCACATCTCGCATTTCGCCGCCTTTCCCGTACCCGGATGGATGGCCACCATGTCAATGGGGCAGTACTCCACACACAGCCCGCAACCGATACACCGCTCTGCATCGATACAGACAATGCCCTGATCTGTCCGACTGATCGCCTTGCTGGGACAGACATTCATACAGTAGGCATTATCACATTGATTGCAGACAACGGGAAAATGGTACAGATTTTCACGCCGGTGCTCTATGGCCAGCCGTGCCCGCCGGGGATTGTATCCGCCGGTGAGATCCATGCTGCATTCAAGCTGGCACAGACTGCATCCCGTGCATTTATCAAAATTTATGTGAATAAGGGATTTGATATCTGTCTCCTGGTTCTGTGTTTCTTTTCTGCCCGGAAGGGAAAGCGCCGCCAGCACAGCGCTTTCCCATACTAGGCAGATCTGTTGATATTTACTTTATCCAGCGCGGTTTGATAAACTTGGAACCCGGATAGGGTGTCATGTCCGGATCCGTGAAGATCGCCTGGAGTTCACCACCCTGGACCTGGTAATGGACCACAGGAGACCCTTTCTGGAGGCGCAGCACATTGTCCTTATCCCACATGATCTTGCCCTGGATCCCGTCATACCCGTTTTCTTTCAGGTATTTATTGACCGCTTTAAAATCATAGGCATCACCCACCTGAGTTACGGCGTTGGCCCATGCCTTGACCGCAGTATAGGAGATCCATGCACCCGCAGGCACCTGATGCTTGTAAAGTGTATACCATTTTTCAAGCCAGGCCTGGCCTTCCGCGTTAGGCGCTTTAGGGGCAGGCAGACCAGAAGGCATCTCGCCCACAAGACCGTCTGCCTTGGTACCCAGAACGTTGATCACCTCACGGGGCGTGATTCCCCAACCCAGGCTGACGATGGAGTTGGTGGGCCGTTTCAGGAACTGCTGAAAAAAGGAGATGTTTTCCTGGCCGCTGGCAATCTCAAAATGGATCAGAGCCGGTTTGATCCGGCGGATCTGGGACAGGATCACACCCCATTCCGTCGTCCCATATGGAACCGTTTCCCGTTTGGCCACTTTCCATCCGATTTTTTCAAAATTTTTCTGGATGGTATCACCGATTTCAAGTCCCCAGGAGTCATCCGTATTAATGATGACGATCTTTTTGTTGGGATACTCATACGGCAGGCTGGTCAACGCACGGAACATGGAGCCGGCCTGGTCCGGTCCCGTGGGGGTCAGCTGGTAGATATTGTAGTATTTTGCAGGGTCTTCCCTGAATACATTAACGGCTGCTTCAGAACCGTCATCCGCAAAAAACGGTGCGTCATATTTACCATAAGCGCGAACATCCTGTCCCCATCCGGCCCATCCGGCATGGACCGCAGCCACGTTTTTCTGGCCGCACAGGTAATCCGCGGCCTGCATGACGATCTCGGGTTCAAACCCCTTGGAGTCAAACCGGATGATATCGATCTGCTTGCCTAAAAGGCCGCCGCTCTCATTGATTTCATCAATGGCCATCTTAATCCCGTGAAAATAATCGGTACCGGAACCGGCGGCCCATCCGGTCATGGGGATGGGTACGCCAATGGGAATGGTATCGGCGGCAAATGCTCCCTTGATCATAAAACAGCAGATAATCAAAATTAACGGCAATACTTTGAATCTTTTCATAAAACCCTCCTCCTTTGTTATAAACGAAAACCCACCTATCAAAAACCGGTGATATGTTCAGGTCTCCCCAACGTTGTCCGGGCAACGCTCATGCTTTTTGCGCATGATTGTTGAGCCGTTTTGAGAAGACTCCCATTACGCCGTCCGGCAGTGCCAGCACCAGGACCACAACGATCGCCCCCATGGTCACCGCCCGGTAGACACCCAGGGGTGCCATAAGCTCTGAAGCGGCAACCACTAAAAAGGACCCGATGATCGCACCGGGGAAATGCCCCAGGCCGCCTGCCAGGATCATGACCATGAGGATACTGAACAGGTCCAGATCCAGCATCCGGACCGACAGCACCCCGTAAAAATGACCGTAAACCCCGCCGATGATCCCGGTTAAAAACGAGGTCACGGCAAACACCATCAACTTATACTTGAATGCGCTGATGCCCAGGCTGGTGGCAAAAGGCTGTGAATCTTTCAGAGCAAGAAATGCCAGCCCCCAGTAGGATTTGACCATGGCCATGATGGTGAGTGCACAGGCCATGGAGATGACCAGGATCAGGTAAAAGGTGGGGACGATATTATCCGTACCAAAGGTGTAGCCAAAAATGCTGATCGGGGGAATCGCCAGAAGCCCCAGCGCCCCGCCGGAACCCAGCGCGATACCGATCTGGCCTTTGAGCAGCGGCTGCAGGGCCATGTGTACCCCGAAGGTCACAAGGGCCACATATGGACCGGCCAGCTTAAGACAGGGCAGGCCGACCAGTACCCCCATGCCGGCAGTAAAGAAGCCGGCAATAATGATTGTGAACACCGGTGGGATATGAAAATTAATGGCCAGGATGGCCGAGCAGTAGGCCCCCATGACAAAAAAGGCCACCTGTCCGAATGAAAAGATACCTGCAAACCCCATGATCACATCCCAGCTTGAGGCCACCACCGCCCAGATCAGGCACATGATCAATATATTCATGATATAGGGGATGTCTCCCACGAACATGGGCAAAACCGCCAGAACCCCGTATGCAATAACGATGATCGCTGCCATCTGTTTTAATTTCATGATCTATGCACCCTTTCCCATTAATCCTTGCGGTCTGATGACCAGTGTTGCCAGAAGAAGAACAAAAAGAGCGATGATGGTGTAGCTCATGCCGAATATCCAGCCCACAAACGCTTCCATCATGCCGATAATGAACGCGGCATACAGCCCCCCCCTGATGGATCCCATGCCGCCGAATGCCGTCACCACCCAGGCCTTGACCATAATCGAACCGCCTGAGGTTGGATTGATAAACAGTTTCTGGCTCAGCAGAATGCCGCCAAACCCGACCATCACCGTGGATATGGCAAAGGTGGACGCAAAGATCCGCTTGATGTTGATCCCGACGATTTTTGCCCCTTCCGGGTTCTGGGCAACGGCCCGGACCGCCATGCCGGTCCGGGTATTGTTCAAAAGCCAGCCAAAGGTCAGGATACCGCCCAGAGACAGGACAAAGATCATGATATCCTGATAGGAGAAAACAATCTGCCCGATCTCCAGAATCCCGTCCATGATAGGGGGAAGGGATTTCAGCTTTGTACCGAACAGGACCATGTACAAATTGCTCAGGAACAACGCCAGCCCCAGGGTCAGCATCATCACCCGGTTCTCCCAGTCTGCCCGTTTCCTCAGAGGTGCCACCATAAATTTTTCCAGCCCGTATCCAACCAGGAATAATAGCGGCAGAACAATGATCAAAACGGTGATATAGCCGCCGAACTGTAGGCCGAGACCGACAATCAGGATCCAGGCAAAGTACCCGCCCATATTGAAAAAGTCGCCATAGGCAAAGTTGAAGGCTTTTGTCACACCGTAAACCAGGGTCATCCCAATGGCCATTAATGCGTAAACCGAACCATTGGAGAGCCCTGCGATGATGACATCGGTGATCTCATACAGCAGTAAGATGGTGTCTTCATTAAACATGGTGTTTTCTTTTCAATAAAATGTTAAGGGTCTTCATTAAAACGGCCATGGGTTACATCCCCAGGAATATTTCCTTGAGGTGATCATCACTGACCGCCTCATCCTTGCTACCTTCAAAGGTGATCTGGCCCTCCTCAAGAACATAGATTTTACTTGCCAGCTGGGCGATCTGGGGAATGTTCTGCTCAACCAGCAGGATGGTCATCCCTTGTTCATTGATGGTTTGAATGGTGTTGAACACCTCTGTTCTCAGATTGGGCTGCAGCCCCAACGAGGGTTCATCAACGGCCAGGAAAGTGGCATTGGACATCAGGCCCCTGGCAATGGCGAGCATTTTGGCCTCGCCACCGCTCATGGTAGAGGCCATCTGGCCCCGTCGGTCAGCGAGCCTGGGGAACAGATCCAGGACCTTTTCAAGATTCTGCGCCTCAAAGGGCCTGGCATGCTTGGAATAGGCCCCGAGTTTCAGGTTCTCCAGCACGGTCATGTTGGGGAACAGTTCCCGGGTCTCCGCAATATACACCACACCCAGATCGACAATTTTTTCTGTGGGCAGCTGGCTGATGGGGGTACCGTTCAGGGAGATATCCCCGGTGATCCTCTCGGCCAGGCCGCAGATCGATTTGAGCAGGGTGCTTTTACCATGACCGTTGGGACCGAGAATCACCACCACTCCCTTTTCCTCAACAGTGATATTGACATCCTTCAGGACATGGAACTGGCCGTAATAGGCATTCAAGTTGGAAACCTTAATCATCATCGCCTCCCAGATAGCACTCGATCACCCGGGGATCACTGGTAACCACCTCGGGGTCGCCACAACAGATTTCAGTGCCGGTCTCTATGATTAATAATGTTTCGGTAAGTTCGGTGAGCACTTTCATAAAGTGCTCGATAATGATGATGGTGATCCCCAGCTCCTGATTCATGCGCTGTATCAGTTCCATCAACGCCTTGATTTCGTGGGCATTGGATCCGGCCATGGGCTCATCCAGCATCAATATCTTGGGATCAGTGGCCAGTGCGGCCCCGATCATCAGCTTTTTCTTTCCCAGCAGGTTCAAGGTCCCGGTGAACTCATGACGTTCACTCTGGAGCTCAACAAAATCGATGATTCTTTCAATCCGTCTGGCATCGTGTTTGGCACGGTTGCCGAACCGGTTACCGACTTCCAGGCTCTGTTCGACGGTCAGGCTGGGAAATGTCTGCGGTATCTGGAAGGTACGCGAAATGCCCAGCTGGGCAATCTGATGAGGCTTCATGCCGGATATTTCCTTGCCGTCAAACCGGATGGACCCTTCAAAGTCGTAAAATCCCGTAATCAGGTTGTACACGGTTGACTTGCCGGCTCCGTTTGGCCCGGCAATCCCGAACACCTGCCCCTGGCTGACTTCAAAGCTCAGGTTGTTGACCGCAATGAGTGCGCCAAACCGCTTGGTCACATTCGAGAGTTTCAGCATGTCTATTTCTCCTTAACGTCATTCGATTCGGTTTTGCCAAGTTCCTGGTCTTTTATACAGCTCTGGAGGAGCACATAGTGATAGGAGCACCGTGAAAGGGCTTTCAGGGGTTCGCCCGCAGCAATTTCTTTTGCGGTTTTAATCCAGTTATCAATGGTTTTATCCCGGTAATTTGCGCTTTCGTACAGCAAAGAGTCGTATGACCCGATACTCATCTGGATGGTATTCTTAATCCACTCGAACACGGAATTTTTAGTCATCTGGGCCAGGAGCATGTTCATCTCGCGGTCAATGGCCTTGATCGCATCAACATCGGGATCATCGGACCGGGTGCTCAGTTCCGAGAGCTTCATGGCCATTTCAACCAGCCTCTGCTTTTCCTGCCTGTCCCCGCGAATGGAGGCCAGGATGACTTCGGTCTGGTCAACGGCATCCCTGAACTCGACAAGATCATCTATAGGGACTTTATTCTGCTTGAGGAGCAGGGACAGGGATTCACTGGCGTTGCCGATCTCCATTTTCTTGACATAGGCGCCGCCCTTAACCCCTTTTCGGATCTCAATAATCCCCTTTTGTTTGAGGGCCTGCAGTGCCTCTCGAATCGCACCCCGCCCCACTTCAAACTGGGTCTGGAGATCTCTTTCGCTTGACAATCGATTTCCCGGCTGGATACCGCCGTTGAGGATAGCGGATTCTATCTGATCCGCCACCTTTTGACTGATATTAGTGCCCTTGACCGGCGTGAATTTGGGGTCACTGCTCATTTGAAAACCATTGTTACGGGTTAAATGATCGTACCATTCAAAAAATCAATACAAAATCTCACCCCCTGTGTCAATACAAAAACCAAAATATTTTATATATTAGAATTATATGGATAATTTTCAACGCCTTAGGTCACAATACCATTAATTCACAGTTGCAATTATGTACTTTTTATCCCAAAATTTGATAAAATTTCTTTATAAATGGTAGTACTATTTAAAATTTAACACCCAACAAAAAATAACCATTTACATAGTACGTAATATGTATTATTTTATCGTCCCTAGAGTGGTAGAGAACAATGGCTTGCGGACGCTGCAACGGTAACGGATTTTTGAAAAAGCATCCACAAGTGCGAACTGTGCCAGGGCAAGCATATGCGTAAACTCTTGCCCCACAGGAG
>QZLA01000100.1 GCA_004796375.1 Desulfobacteraceae bacterium | reverse complement strand
GTATTGGCCTGATCAATGCAGTCAAGGATTTTGGGGTCATGGATGATCTCTTTGGCCCAGGATCCCAGGGTTTTGACGGTGAGTTCCGATTTTGCCGCATGGGTGTGTTCAAATCCCATGGCCATTTTGCAGGCCTTTCCGAAAAACACGGTAAAAATAATTGTTTTAATGCCGGCCTGACAGGCCTCATCAATGGATGCTTTGAAAAAATCGCCGGTCTGGATAAATGATTCCTCTGCCAATCCGGTAAAAAGGTCCATGGCAAAGCGTTCACTCCGGCGTCCGGTGGTAAACACCAGGGTTTGAATTCCCTGGGCCCTGGCCACCTGGATACTGGACCGGATGGTGGCGATATAGGCCTCATGGGAGAGCGGCGTGACCACGCCGGTGGTTCCCAGAATGGATATTCCGCCTATGATCCCCAACCTGGCATTCATGGTTTTCTTTGCCAGCTCTTCGCCGTCGGGTACAAAAATCTCCACCCGAACATGGCATTTTTTTTCCTTTTGGACCATTTGAAACACCTGGTCAATACTGTTGCGGATCATCTGCCGCGGTCCCGGATTGATGGCCGGCTCTCCCACCTCAAGCTCAAGGCCGGGTTTGGTTATGGTGCCCACCCCCCGGCCCCCGAGTATGCTCACCCTGTATGAGTGTTCCTTTTCCAGGATCACCTGGGCACCGATACACGCACGGTGTGTGATATCCGGGTCATCCCCGGCATCCTTGATCACCCGGGCTTCACAGGAAACAGGTGAGTGCGGTGTCACGCTGTGAATTTTAATAGGACGGGAGTCGCCGTTTAAAAAGGCAATCTCCACCTGGTCAGGGGATGCCTGGGTCAGGACCCGGATGAGGGCAGCCTTAACCGCGGCAGCGGCCGCAGCCCCAGTGGTAAACCCCTTTTTAAGCCCGGGACGGGTCATGATACAGGCTCCTTTCCGGGGCTCTGTTCATGACCGGCTGTTTTTTCAGCCTGCCAGGCACGGCACAGGGATACAAAATGACGGGCACTTGCCGGATTGCTGCCGAAATGGACGTGGAAATAGGAACCCAGCGTCTGATGAACCTGATACCCTTCCAGGGAAATATCCTGCCCGCTGCGGGTTGTGACCCGGAACATCTCACGGACAGTGTCTGCGGGATCATTGACTGCCATGTCGCCCGGTTTATCCAGGGATGAATAATGGAACTCATGTCCCCGTAACACCATCCCCCCAGGCCCCAAAACACTATCCGCTTTTAATGTGATCTCACGATACCCCAGCGCCCGTAACCGGTTATCCATTTTCACCCGGAAAGGGAAACAGCCGGCCATTGGGTAATGGTTTTGATGACCCATATCAGCAATCGTGTCGCAAAGAAACATAAACCCGCCGCATTCCGCATATATGGGCATGTTTTCCTTTGATTTCTCCCGGATCTGTTCCAGGAGCGATCGGTTCTTACTCAATATTTGGGCATACAGTTCCGGATATCCCCCGCCCAGGTAGATGCCGCAGGTGCCTTCAGGCAGTCGGTCATCGGTCAAGGGCGAAAACACTGCGATTTTAGCCCCGAACCGCTCCAGAAAAGAGAGGTTGTCCGGATAATAAAAACAAAATGCTTTGTCACGGGCCACGGCGATGACCGGTTTTAATCCGCACGCCCCGGCCGTGTTCATCTGTTGAGTCTGCCCGGGCGCATTGACCCCGGGCTTGTGAGAAGGTTCCCGGGTGTCGGCAAACCGGACCGGTTCAAGGGATTGGATCAGGCCCTGCATATCGATATGATCCGCCACCATGGACACCAGTTCATTCGTGTACTGATCGTCCAGCACGAATTCCTCTGCCGTGAACAGGCCCAAGTGACGTTCCTTGAGGGCGATCTTTTCGTTCTTGGGCATATACCCGAGGCAGGGTGTCCGGCATGACAGCTCAACCGCTGTTTTCAGGTACTCATAGTGCCGCTGGCTGCCCACCCTAGTGAAGATCACGCCGCACAGGTTCAGGTCCGGATCAAAGGATTCAAACCCCTTGACCATGGCGCCTGCACTTCTGGCCATGCCCTTGGCATCGACCACCAGGATCACGGGCAGGTCCAGCCACTTGGCCATCTGGGCCGTTGATCCGGTCTCAGACTGTGCATCAAACCCGTCAAACAGCCCCATCACGCCTTCGATGACCGCCACATCCGTGCCCCTGGCGTTGTCATGAAACAGTTGCCGGTTATATGCCTCTGAAAGCATCCAGGAGTCCAGGTTGACGCTTTGCCGGCCGGCTATCCTTGTATGGTGGCCCGGATCAATAAAATCCGGTCCCACTTTGAACGGGGCCACGCGATAGCCCTTTTTACTCAACCAGGCCAGTATGGCCAGGCTTACGGTGGTTTTACCGCTGCCGCTGCCTGTGGCAGCAATGACAAACCCTCGGGTCATGATGTTATTCCTTTGGTGGGTGATCTGCCTGGGATGTCCGGGTTTTCAGTGTGGTGTATCCGCCAATGATCCGCATCACGATGGTGACCGCGCAGAGCACTGAAAAAATACCGGCAAGCAGGGGAAAATGGTTTGGAAAAATGCAAAAAAGAACCATAAAGATGATGGTCTCGGTACCCTCTGTCAGCCCGCCCATATAGACCATCGATTTATGGGGATAGGCTATGCTTTTAATCCCCCGTTTTTCAGCCATGGCGGCAAAGGCGAGAAAACTGGTGCCTGTCCCGACAAAACAGAGAATCAGGACCACGGCGGGTAGCGCATTGGCATCGGGATCTGCAAAGGCAAACCCGGCCACGGTCAGCGAGTAGAAAATAAAATCCAGGCAGATATCCAGAAATCCACCGGCATCTGTTTTTTTTGTCTGCCTTGCCAGGGCCCCGTCAACGCCATCAAGGATCCGGTTAATGCTGATGCACAAGAGGGCGATTTTATACCAGTGGGCCCATATCATAAAAAAACCGATACACCCGACGGCAAATCCAATGACCGTGACCTGGTCGGGGAGTATGTTCAGCCGTGCAAGCATTTTGGCCGAAAAATTCAGCGGCGGTTTGAGGATCCGGTTCATGAACGGGTCAAGCATCCGGGTCTCCTTTCAGTTCAAGCGCCAGGACCTGGCTGTTTTCAGGGCAGTCCAAAGGATCGTGGGTGACCAGCAGGGCCGGGATATTCATGGCCTTGACCTGTTGGAAAACAAAGGAACGAATCTGGGCTTTGAGGGCCTGGTCCAGTTTGGAAAACGGCTCATCCAGCAACAGGGCTTCCGGATCGGCCATAAGGCTGCGAAGCAGGCTGACCCGTGCTTTCTGCCCGCCGGACAGGGTGGCGGGATCCCTTTTGCCAAACCCTTTGAGCCCGGCGGTCTCAAGAGCCTTGGCGACCCTCTTTTCTCTGTCATATCCGGTGATGGATGGCGGCAGTGCAAATGCCAGGTTACCTGCAATATCCATATGGGGAAACAGGAGATCATCCTGGAATAAAATGCCCACGTTCCGCTGGGACATGTCGGTCTCCAGGATGCTGTTTCCTGCCAGAAGAATATCCCCTGACAGGGTGAACACCGGATCCAGGCTTCCGGTGATGGCCGAGAGCAGCGTGGATTTTCCACACCCCGAGGGCCCCATCACGGTGGCCACCTCACCGTTTTCAATCCGCAGACTGACCCGGTCGATGACGGGATCACTGCCTTTTCTAATGCTCACCTGCTTCAATTCAAGCGCCATAGTCCTAGTGCATTCCTTTTTTATTGTAATATATCGCCTTGGGAAGGAGAATGGCAAGGCCATAGATCACCATGGGCAGGCACTGCTGGATCAATGCATACACGGCCACAGCCCGCCGGTCCGATCCCGCGGCCAGGCTCACTACCTCAGTGGTGATGGTGAAGAACCGGCCCGACCCGACCAGCATGGTGGGGATATACTGGGCCACACTCACGGAAAACCCTATGGCGGCGGAAAACAGGATGGGCCGCAGCAGCATGGGCAGCTTGACCCCAAAAAAGGCCCGGTAACGGGATTTTCCCAAAAGTGCGGCCTGGTTGTATACCCGGGGATCAAAATCCAGGTAGGTGGCTTTGAGTGTGATAAAAAGATAGGGCAGGATATACAGGATATGGGACCACACCAGGCTGATCCACATGCCGTCCAGATTAAAGATCACCAGCAGCAGTTGAACACCGGCCATGAATGAAATCTGGGGGATCAGCAGCGGAATATATATAAAGGTATAAAAAACCGAATCCATTCGGCGAATTTGTTTTTGAAGTGCATCATGCTCCAGGCATCCGATGACCATCACCATGGAAATCAGGGTTGCACATGCACCGGTCAGCAGGGTCATAACCAGCGGATCCTGCATGTCGGCCAACCCCCGGTACCAGAATTTTGCACTCCATGCTGTTGGAAGTGCCTCAGGAAACCGCCATTTCAATGTGAAGGACCAGACAACCAGGATCAGTGTGGACAGGCCGGTGCAGGCAATCAGAGTGATGATTGCGCCGGACAGGGGGAACTTGATCCTTGAGAGAGGTGATCTCCTGGTCCCGTTGACGATCCAGCGTCTTGCAGCGTACCCGGCCAGTTTTTCAATCATATGCACCATGAAAATGGTGCCCGCCACCATGGCAAAAAGCAGGGTCGATCCGGCTGCAGCGACCAGTTTATAGGAGATGGAAGGGTCATTGAACCATTTCAGGATATACACGGCAAATGTCGGGGGAGACGAGGGACCCAGTATCAGTGCCATATCCACGACAGACAGGGAATAGGCGATAATGGCATAGACGGACAGCCGCAAATGGGGATAAAGCCTTGGCACCAGGACCTTGAACCAGACCTGTTCCTTTTGATATCCCATGCTCTGCCCCACATGCAGGGTGGGTTCTATCCGCAGCCGGCTGGCTGCAGACAGGGTCACCATGATCAGGAAGGGAAACTCTTTCATGATCATGGCGAGCGTCAGGGTGATTCCAAAGGGATCATTGACCAGTACCCAGTCCGGCGGCACTTCAAAGGCGGTGACATGGGGTGACAGGAGTCTCATGATCCAGCCGGACGGGGCGATCAGGAATGAAAATCCAATGGCAAACGCGGCATGGGGAATCGACAGGATGGGGGCCAGAAGCTTTTCAAACCATTGCCAGACTGGGGATCGGTAAAACAGTGACACAAAAAGCAGGGTCAGGCAGAGGCTGCAAAAGGTGGCTGCAAGCCCGGTAAAAAGAGTGACCAGAATGGATTGCACAAGCCCGGGTGATTTGAAGAGCGTGATCCAGGGATCAAATGACAGGCGGGTTTGCCCGGCTGCCGGAAAAAAATCCAGGGAAGGCAGAATGACACCTGCGGCACCTGCCAGAATGGTTATCCCGAATGAGATCCATATAAAAAGCGGAAAAATGGATAACTTTCCGCTTTTCAGGTTATTCGTCATTCACTCGAAAGGCGCAGTTTACTGGTGATACCGATCCAGCCAGGCCTTTTCCAGGGCCGTCACCCAACTGACATGGGGTTCGGGCAGGACCTTGGCCAGCGCTTTGGCCGGCAGGGTGGCTTCTGGTGTTTCAATGGCATCAAACAGGGTTTTCTGTGCCGGGGACAACTTATCCATCCCCAGTACGGTTGGATCTCCCCAGACTTTTGGATCCGATTTCCTGGCCTGGGCGTTGGGGCTTAAAAGGAAATTGGCAAATACCATGGCACCGGCCTTGGCCGATGCATTAAACGGGATCGCCACAAAATGGGAGTTCCCAATGGTACCGGATTCATGAACATAGGTCCGGACCGATTCAGGCAGTTCGCTGTTGGCAATGGCGTTGGCCGCTTCATTGGGGTTAAAGCTCAGGGAGATGAAAATTTCATTGTCATTGAGAAGGGGGATCATTTTTGAGGCGCTCTCAGGAAACGCTTTACCCTTTCGCCACATCAAGGGGTGAAGGGCATCCAGGTAATCCCACAATGGCCGGGTCAGATCGTCAAACGCCTGTTCATCCACCGGCCTGGACAGGGCATCAGGGTCAGCGCACAGTTCAAGCATGGCCTGCTTGATAAAGGTGGTACCGTGAAACCCGGGAATACCGGGATAGGTGAACCGTCCGGGGTTCTTTTTTGCAAATTCCAGAAGACCCGTCATATTCTTCGGCGGATGATCAAGCCTTTGACTGTCATACATGAACACCAGCTGGGCCATGCCCCAGGGGGATTCCATGTTGTCCACGGGAACGGTAAAATCAAATACCGTGGTCTGCTTGTTTTCCACATCCACCAGGGCATAATGGGGCAATTTTTGTGAAAACGGGCCGTACAGAAGGGCGTTGCTCTTCATATTTTTAAAATTCTCGCCATTGATCCACATGAGATCCACACTGCCGCCCTCATTTTTCCCGGCTGATTTTTCAACCATGATACGGGACACCACACCGGCAATATCTATTGCTTTGACATGGATCACCTTTACACCGTAATCGTTTTTTACCTCATTTGCCGCCCACTGGATGTAATCATTGATCGGTTGAGATCCCCCCCAGGCATTAAAGTATACGGTCTGACCTCTGGCCTGTTTCTTGATATCCTCCCATTCTCCTGCATGGGCAATCCCGCCCAGCAGCAGGACCATGGTTAAACCGAGAATCAAGTGAAATGAAAATCGCTTCATAGCCGGTCTCCTTATGGTTTAATCGGTATCCGCCATTATTAACAGGGCATTTACAATGCTTGCCGCAATATTGGATCCCCCTTTTCTTCCGGTATTTGAAATATGGGGATGGTTCATCCGGATCAGTTCTTCCTTGGATTCGGCAGCATTCACAAACCCGACGGGAAATCCGATGACCAGAGCAGGTCTGGCTTTCCCTGCTTTGATAAGTTCGATCAGCCTCAGGAGCGCCGTGGGCGCATTGCCCACCACATAAATCCCGTTTTCCATATCCGGTGCAGCCATATCCACGGCTGCCTGGGCCCGGGTAATTCCTTTTGAGACGGCCTGATCTGCGATCCCGGGATCTGCAATCAAGCATTTGACATCAATATTAAAAGAACGGGTTTCCGTTTTGCGAATACCTACCCGGGCCATGTGGGTGTCCGTGAAAATGGTGCACCCCCGCTTTATGGCCGCCACGCCATTTTCTATGGCACCTGTGTGAAACCGGACCGTTTGAATATATTCAAAATCAGCCGAAGTATGAATCATTCGACGTACGATCGGCCAGTGACGGTCATCAAACCCGTGGCCTGAGGCTTCATCTTCTATAATTTTAAAGCTTAAGTCTTCTATTTCCTTTGGTTTCATCTGCATTCCAGTATAAATATTGAACAGTGATTTATGAGACACCTACTGCATATCATTTTTATGAGATGTTTTGCAATGGGATGGTTTCTTTGTAAATGCCGCGCTAATCCATTCAGAATGGTTCGTTAATCCTCATCTAATAGAAAAATGAATAATTTGGGTTTTTTGAATTTAATTGGAAAAGGAGTCAACCATGAAAGAAAGTCTTTGCCGGAAACTTTTGTCCGGCATCACGTTGTGTGCAGTTTTTCTCTGTTCGTCCTGCATCTCACAGATTTGCAATCGCCCGGTGCCAATCAATAACCCCGATATCGGCGGTGGGAAAATACTGCTGTATACCACTGAAGGTGACTTTAAAGGTGCTGCCAATGTCGGCCACCTGCCCGATATGGTGACCTTTCTCCCTGACGGGAATGGTCTTGTATCTGCCAATGAAGGGGAACCGGCAGACGACTATTCAGTTGACCCCAAAGGGTCTGTGTCCATCATCACCTTGAATAAAAAGGTCGATGGGCTGGTGCAGGATGTGACCACCCTGACGTTTGAGGGTGTAAAGGTTCCGGATAATGTACGGATCAAACCGGGTTCAACCCCGGATGTTGATCTTGAGCCTGAATATGTTGCTGTAAATGAGGACGGTTCAAAAGCCTGGGTGACCCTGCAGGAAAACAATGCACTGGCCATTGTTGATTTGAAGGATAAAAGCATCATGGCGGTAAAATCCCTGGGAGCAAAAGATTTTGACACCATTGATATCGACTCAAAAGATGGTGCCAAGGTTTCTAAAGCACCGGAAAATGTTTTTGGGCTGTATCAGCCGGACACCATTGTTGCATACCGCACAGGTGGTGCCGACTATGTGGTCACCGCCAATGAAGGGGATGATCGTGAATATGATGCATGGGAAGATTATGCCAAAGCCGCATCTTTAAAAAAGAAAAAAGGTGCCAGATTTTCACCCCAGCTTGACCGGGATATCCTGGGTCAAAAGGGCAAGAAAAAACTGCGGATACTCAAGGATATGGGAAAAGATGCCAATGGGGTTTACACCCAATTATACCTGGCCGGAACCCGTTCATTTTCCATCTGGGATGCAGACGGCAACCAGGTTTATGACAGCGGCAATGACTTTGAAACCTATCTGGCCGCTAATTATGCGAAGGTTTTTAACACCCGGGTCGATGATGTAAAAAAGCAAAAAGACATTGATGAGCTGAAAGAGGACAATATTCCTTATGAAATCATCGGAAAAAAAGCCTACTTCTGGGAAGGGGTAGATGCCAGAAGCCAGAAAAAAGGTTGTGAACCCGAGGCACTTGCTCTTACAAAGATCGGTTCAAAAACATTTGCCTATATCGGGTTGGAAAAGCAGGGCGGACTTTTCATCTATGACATCACCAACCCGAAATCTCCGGTCTTTGTTGATTATTTCAATGACATTAAATACGATGCCCTGCCGACCCGGAGCGGAGACCTTGCCCCTGAGGGCATGGTTGCGTTTGTTCAGGATAAGAAACATTATCTTGCCGTTGCAAATGAGCTCAGCGGAACCATTGCCGTGTACCAGCTCGCAAATGATGGCCGGGCCAAGAAGCTGGACTCATTAAATGTCGGGTCTTTTGATGAAGGTGCGGCAGAAATCCTGGCCTATGATTCAAAGGGTAAGCAGCTGTTCGTGACCAATGGCGAATTAAAAACGATCGATATTATCGATGTGGCCGCTCCGGATAAACTTGTAAAATCCGGAAAAATCGATTTTTCAGACCATGCAGACAGCCTGCAGAGTGTTTCTGTAAAGAACGGATTGGTTGCCATCGCCGTCGAACGTAAATAAAACATTTCCCAGGTATCTGTCGTGTATCACCCTGCGCGGCAGGTACCTGTCATTCACAAAAACAAACATCTAATGCAAATATAAACCAATTTTAACCCACCATACACCTAACAAGTTTGTAAACAAAGTTTAATCTATTAATAAAACAAACCTCAACACCCCCTAACAGAATTTTTGTTTTATCAGACCCTGGAAACGGGATATGGCCCGGCTTTCCAAAGAGCGCTGCTCAATGGCAGCAATTAATGTCACACCGGATTGGACCCGAATAAAGGGACGGGTGCTACCGGTGTTTTAAGTTTTTATTTTTAGGAGAAAAAGATGAAAAAGGTATTAATCGGTTTTATCATTGCCGCAGTTATGATGGCAGCCAACTCTGCCCAGGCAGTGACTGTTTTCAAAAAAGGTGGATTCACCTACAAAATCGGTGGTGACTGGCAGATCCAGCTCCGCCAGGATCCTGGCTTTGACCAGGACATGGATGTTGAGTATGATGACCTTGAGATCAAAAACAGTGTTTCCTACAAAATCAACGACAACCTGACCGCATTCGGTAAGCTGGATTTCGGTTTCAAGAATGCTGCTGACAAGCCTGACAGTGACGCTGATCCCCACCTTGAAGAAGCCGTTCTGGGTTTCAAAATCCAGGATGTAAAAGTATTCTTTGGTAAAACTGACAGTGCCGGTGACGAGTTCGGTGTTGCTGCCACTTATGAAACCATCGTTGCAGATGACTGCTTTGATGAATTCGGTGAAGTCAGCGGTGACGACCTGATCGGTATGTCCGGTAAATTCGGTGGCATGTTTGAAGTATATGCAACCTATGAGATCGAAGCGGAAAGTGAAAAAAGTGACGGCAACGGTTCTTTCTTTGACATTTTCGTTGCTGCCAGCTTCGAGGGTTTCACCCTTGGTGGTGCTTACCAGGTTGTTGATCCCCAGGGTGACGGTGATGACGAGATTACCACTTATGGTATCCAGGCTTCCTATGATGCCGGCTTTGCTGAGTTCGGCGTAGACTACTCTACAACTGAATACGAAGACAACGACTATGAGCCCAGCATCTGGAACGTAGCGGTATCCATCCCGGTTAAACCGGTGACCATCGCTCTGGGTTACGTGAACCTGGACAATGATGACATGAAAGAAGATGTTGCCGGCTGGTATCTCAATGCAACTTACAAGTTCCCGACTGCCAAGAACGTGAGCATCTTTGCTGAAATCTCTGATTCAGACTATGAAAGAGCAGACGGTGAAGAAACAGATATGGGTTACATGGTGGGTATGCGCATCAAATTCTAATCCCCCCACTTACCTGTAAATAAGATATAAAAAGGGCGCTTTCTTTGTGAAAGCGCCCTTTTTATATACTGAAAATCTGGGTGGGTTAAAAGATGATATTCTACTGATGGTGTAGACGAATCGATTTGAGCAGTGTCAACTATTGATTGATCCAGCGTTTAAATCTTTCCCGGGTGGCTTCATCCGCCTGTTGATACCAGTATTTAAGCATCTTTTCTGCCATATCCCCCGAAGATTTTTGTGTAACCGATCCCGTCTGTTTTGATCCGGAAGCCGGTTGTACAGCAGCCGACACTACAGTGGAAGCGCTTTCAGATCCTTTTGAAACCGGGCTGGAGGAAACCGGTTGGTACAATGAAACAGCTGCGGGTGAATCGGTCTGATTAAACGTTTTTAGCTCATTTTCATAATTCCGGAACAGCTGAAACCCGTCTATTTCCAGTTTTGCTTTCTGACTATCAATGGATCTTCCGGCATTATCCAGGATACGGATATCCGCGTCCCTGTTGAACGCTTCCAGGTCAAGGACGCTTTTTATGCGGGGGGTTACCATTTTCAAAGACTGATTCCGGGCCGTGAACTTGACCACAAATACTTCAGAATAGCCCATTTCCGCATCGTCATCATACTGCCCTCTCCCGAGTTCGCCCTGAAACTGAACCACAACCTGGTTCACACCATCCGGCAGGCTGACTGTCTTTTCGAATTTGGTGTTTTGACCGTTGACCGCCACCGCCGTGATGTTTTTGGGAAGTTCAAGTTCAACACCGGCCAGTGCGGAACCTACGCAAAACACCATAAAAATCAGTCCTGTCAAAAGCCATTGTCCTATTCTCATGCTACTTTTCATTATTAATCTCCATGTTAAATTATTATTAAATGCACTTTAAAATCCACTACCCTAGCACTGGATTGTTATTAACAAATGAAAAATTGGCTTTCAAAATGTTAGAAGCGGTTAAAAAAGGACTCTGAGTTATAGCGGCCTAAACCTTATATTCATGAGTATATGAAAAATACATGTTATAATTTTTATTGTATTATGGTCAAAAACTCTGGTATGTTTTTTATTTTTTAATTCAACCCACGCAACAATTATTCAGATGAACATGAGGTGTCGTTTTGGAAGACAAGAGTATTATCAAACTGGCTAACCGGATGGATCAACTGCCGCCCTATCTATTCGGCATGATCAATGCCATGAAAATGGAAAAACGCCGTAAAGGGGATGATGTCATCGACCTGGGCATGGGTAACCCCATGGACCCGACACCCGATGCCGTGATCGAAAAACTGATTGAAGTGGCAAAAGACCCCAAGGCGCACCGGTATCCCGAGTCTTCCGGAATGAAAAACCTCAAGGTGGAAATTGCAAAGTATTATGAACGCCATTACCATGTCAATCTCGACCATGACCAGGAAACCTATTTCACCATCGGATCAAAAGAGGGCATATCCCATCTGTGCCTGGCCCTGATGGGACCCGGAGATTCCGTCCTGGTTCCGGCACCGGCCTTTCCCATCCATATATATGCAGCCGTGATTGCCGGTGCCACGGTATTGCGGGTACCTCTATACCCTGAAGAGAATTTTCTGAACCGCATTGTAGCCATCTGCGAATCCTGTTACCCCAAACCCAAGGTACTGATGGTAAATTACCCCCACAACCCGACCGGTGTGGTGACTGACAAGAATTTGTTCAAAGAGATCGTGGCCCTGGCAAAAAAATACCAGTTTATGGTAATCAACGATTTTGCCTATTCTAAAATCACGTTTGACGGGTACCAGGCCCCCAGCTTCCTTGAGGTGGACGGTGCCAAGGACGTCGGGGTTGAATTCGGGTCCTTTTCTAAATCTTATAACATGGCTGGATGGCGAATCGGATATTGTGTGGGCAACAAAGACATCATCAAGGCATTGGGTCAGATCAAGGGATATTTTGATTACGGCATTTTTTCCGCCATCCAGGTGGCCGGTATTATCGCTTTAAGGGACTGTGATGATACCATCCCGGAGCTGGCGTCGATTTACCAGGCCCGGCGGGATGTCCTGTGCGAAGGTCTGGTGCGCATGGGATGGGATGTCAAGCCGCCCAAGGCCGGCATGTTTGTCTGGGCCAAAATCCCTGAGCCCTATGCCAAAATGGGTTCCATGCAGTTTGCCATAGAAATGATGAACCGTGCCAACGTGGCAGTAGCACCGGGTATCGGATTCAGTGAAGAGGGAGAAGGGTATTTAAGACTGGCCCTGGTGGAAAACGAAGAGCGACTGCGCCAGTCTGTCCGGCAGATGAAAAAAGCCCTGGCACAGATTGATCAGGAAGGTAACCTCTCCTGATCAATCCTATTTTTCGGGATAAACCTGTTTTTAAAAGGTATTAAAAATCCAGGGATGACACCTCAAGCGCATGGGTCTGGATGAAGTTCCGTCTCGGTTCGACCTCCTCACCCATGAGCAGGGTGAATATTTCATCCGCTTTTTCCGCATCCTCAATCCCCACTTGCAGGAGCATGCGTTTTTCCGGATTCATGGTGGTTTCCCAGAGCTGATCAGCGTTCATTTCTCCCAGACCTTTATAGCGCTGAACATTAACGCCTCTTTTGGCCTCTGTTATGATATGCTCATAAAGCGCTCTGAGATCTGTGAGTTCTGTGGCACTCTCTTTATCACCCTCTTTGGGTGTCATGGAAAAAGGTGCTAAATTGAACTTTTTCATTTTCTGGGTATTGTCCCGCATGATCTTGTAGTCAGAGGTGGAGATGATGTTCCGGCCCACCCGTAAAATGATATCACCCTTATCGTCCTGAATGTTCATCTCGTAGATATCTCTTTGGTCATCATATTCAATGGTGTCGGGAACATAGTCTCTTTTTTCAATGAACCGGCTCAAGGATTCCAGATTTTCTTTGTTTTCAAGGAATATGCGGTTATTGACTCCCCGCTCAATCAGCAGTTGAAGAAGACCGGTATTAAACTCCCGCCGCTCAAGTCGGTTGACCGCATGAAAATATTCGGTCAGGCAGTTTGAAAATTCATAAAACTCTTCAAAGGTCAAAGGATCTTCTTTTCCATTTAAAAACAAATTCTTATTATCGCAGATCCGTTTGACCAGGTAATCCGAATACTCCTCTTCGTTCTTCAGATAGGCACCTGATTTTCCCTTACCCACCTTGAACAGCGGGGGTTGGGCAATGTAAAGGTACCCTTTTGATATCATATCCGGCATCTGGCGGTAAAAGAAGGTCAAAAGCAGGGTCCGGATATGAGAACCGTCCACGTCGGCATCGGTCATGATCACTACCTTATGGTAGCGGATCTTTTCAATATCGTATTCCTCTTTACCGGCACCGGTTCCCAGAACAGTGATGATATTTTTAATTTCATCACTTCGAAGAATTTTATCAAACCGGGCCTTTTCCACATTCAGTATTTTACCCTTCAAGGGAAGGATCGCCTGGAATCGCCTGTCTCTGCCCATTTTGGCCGACCCGCCCGCAGAATCACCCTCCACCAGGAACAGTTCTCTTTCCGCAGGATCGGCAAACTGGCATTCCGCCAGTTTACCCGGCAGGGAGGAATCCAGCAGGGTACCTTTTTTTCTGGCCAGTTCCCGGGCCCGTTTGGCCGCATCCCTGGCCCGGGCTGCATCAACCGCCTTGGACAGGATTTTCCTGGCCACATTCGGATTTTCTTCCAGGTAATGAGCGAGTTTTTCATTGATCAGGGATTCAACAATCCCTTTGATCTCATTATTGCCCAGCTTGGTTTTTGTCTGGCCTTCAAACTGCGGTTCCATGAGCTTGACCGAGATGATCACCGCCAGTCCTTCCCGCATATCCTCACCGCTGATCTTGATATTCTGCATATTCTTCGGCAGGTTGCCGGAGGCGGCATAATTATTGACGGTCCGGGTCAGGGCGCCCTTGAATCCGGATACGTGAAACCCGCCTTCAATGGTCCGGATATTATTGGCAAAGGAGTAGAGTTTCTCCTTGAAGGTATCATTGTACTGGATCGATACTTCAATCTGGACGTCTTTTTTCTCTCCCTCGATATGAATGGGGTCATGCAGCGGTGTGCAGGATCGGTTCAGATATTCCACAAAGGATACAATACCGCCTTCATAGAAAAAATCATCTTTTTCAGCCGAACGCTCATCTTCGATGATGATCCTCACGCCTTTGTTGAGAAACGCCAGTTCCCGCATGCGGCGGCACAGGATACCATAATCATATTCATTGGGGTTCATCACGGTAAAATCAGGTTTGAACTTGATTTTTGTTCCCCGTTTGATGGTATCGCCCTTGATGGTCAGTTCAGAGGTTTTATGTCCCTTTGAATAGGTCTGGTAATAAATTTGACCGTTTTTATAGACCTCCATTTCAAGGGAATCAGAAAGGGCATTGACCACGGAAATCCCCACACCGTGAAGACCGCCGGATACCTTGTAGGAGTCTTTGTCAAATTTACCGCCGGCATGGAGTTTGGTCATGACCACTTCACAGGCCGGAACGCCTTCTGTTTCATGCATTTCAACAGGGATACCCCGGCCGTTATCTTCCACACTGACGCTTTCATCGGTATGGATGGTTACATGAACCGTATCGCAGTGACCGGCCATGGCCTCGTCAATACTGTTGTCCACCACCTCGTATACCAGGTGATGCAGGCCTTCGATATCGACGTTGCCGATATACATGGAGGGCCGTTTTCTGACCGCATCCAGGCCTTTAAGAATTTTTATGCTGTCTGCACTGTATTCGGGATTGGTTTCTTGGTTTTTCATGAGATATGCATCGCCATTATAACACAGATTAATTGATCATTATCATAGGGTTTGATAATGCACGGACTTTTACTGTCCTTGATATACATACTTATATTTTCTTTGTCGATCACCCCCAACGCATCCACAAAATACTTGGGATTGAATGCGGTTTTGACCTCCTCACCAGTGTATCCGATCATGACCTTCTCCTTGGATTCACCGATTTCAGGATTGGTGATGGTGACCAGCAGTTCGTTTTCATTAAAATTGAAGATGACGCTCTTGTAGTCTTCGGAAGTTAAAATGGATACCCGCTTCAACACCGTGGAGAACAGGGTTTTATCCATTTCAATGGGAACCATGGACTCAAAGTTGATCACTGGTTTGTAATCCGGATATTCCCCTTCCAAAAGCTTGATCATCATCGATTCGTTCTCTTTTTGAACGATAAAATGGTTGTCCTTGATACCGATCTTAAGGGTATCATCATTTAAACTGATAAATTTCCCGAGTTCGGACAGTCCTTTCTTGGGGATGATGATACTTTCGTTGGGGAGAACCAGGTCTCCTTCATAGGGGGCATCATAACAATGAAGCCGCCTTGAATCTGTGGACACGATTCTCAAAAACAGGCATTCTTCTCTTTCCACTTTTTCCAGCAGGGATCCCAAGACATAAATCCGCTTTTCCTCACCGGAAAACCCGACCACAGAAGAGACATCCACCATCTTTTTCAGCTCGGCAGCTTTGATCTCTACAAACGGAACGTCAGTAATTTGAGGGGTTTCCGGAAAATTCTCATAGTCAGAGGATACGATATGGAACAAAGAATCCCCTTTTCCGATCTCCACCCATCGATTCTCCACCTCGTTGATCAGTACATCTTCGTCCGGATACTCTTTGATGATTTCAAAAAATTTTCTGGAGTGGATGGACAGGATTCCCTCACTTTCAACATGGGCATCATAGGTGCCGTGAAAAACGGTTTCCAGATCGTTGGCCGTGATGGAAATAGAATTTCCAGTGGCATGAACAAGGATATCCGAGGTGATGCTGAGATTGGTTTTCCTTGAGGTCAACCCCTGAATTCTGGCAAGTACATCGGTCATCTTTTTCTTATCAAATGAAAACTTCATCAAATATCCTCTATATTATATTGAATTAAGCATCCTCATTTCTATCTTAAAATCCTGGTTTTATCAATTCAAAACTATAGCGCCGCTTTGGCCTGAAACATCGCTTTTATATTTTATATTATATGTTAAAAAACAATAATAACAATAAGCGGTGTTTATATGTTAAATATTTTTTAACCCTTTGATTTCTATTTATTTTTTAACCTTTTAAATTGTTTAAAACCCTGTTTGTTCGCCGATGAAATCCCCATGGTTCCTGACCGGTTTCAGGTCCTGTTTAAAACCGTGACGTTTTGAACATTCTTATCAACTATTGATCCATTCCCTGATCTCTACAAGTTGTGAGCGTTTCCACTCATCATTGGTCCGAAGTTGGGTATATTTTAAAAACAGGCTGTCAATAACCTGAAACACCTTGGTGTAGAAATAGGTTTTCTCAAGAATGGCGCCTTCAATATCATCTCGACCCGAGGGTTTTTGAACCACCGGGGTTTTCAATGAGGTCACATTCAGGCTCTCCCCTTTCATGGTAAACGCGTATTCTTCTTCACCCACGGTGCAGACCAGGTTCATCTGGGTCACATATGCACCTTTC
>QZLA01000252.1 GCA_004796375.1 Desulfobacteraceae bacterium | reverse complement strand
GTGTTGATCGTGCTGACCTGGACCCGGGGCATATCTCCCAGGATGAACATGGCCCCGTCGGGCGGTGAACCCGTTTCCGGCAAAGGGGAGAGCCTGCTGTCAGTAGAGGGCTTCGCCATCGCCCGGATGCCGGCCTGAACCGAGGTGTTCTGGCCACGGTCATACTCGGGGTTGATGACGATCCCCAGGCGGTCCCGGTGTTGGATTTGCGCCCGGATCTGTGCCGCCTCATGACCCAGGATCAGCAGCACATGATCCAGGTCCGAAGCCAGGGCCGTATTGATCACCTGATCCAGTATGGTTCGCCCTTTGTAGGGCAACACCTGTTTGGTTTTTCCCATTCGTGTGCTTTGACCGGCTGCCAGGATAATACCGGTGACCTGGCCGGAAGAAGCTGAAAAGGCAGGATTTTTTGGGGTCCGGGTGTCCATCAGGTCTTGGTATACCTTTGTTTGACCCGGGCACTGGGTTGCAGGGTGCCCACGAGCACCTGGTTGAATACCGGTTGGGCCATGAGGTATTGGGCCACCTGTTTTCCCTTGTCAAGTGTTTCCGGGTCATCTGCTTTGTTGAGAAATGCAGTGAATAGCGTGTCTGCATGATCACTTTTCAGGCGCTGGATTTCGATGCCCAGTATTTTTGCCACGGCCTTTTCCGTGATCGGCTCACCCAATGCCAGGCCGGTACGGCTTGAAAAAATGAGAGACCGGTGAACATGGTCGTCACTCAGGGGTTTTCCAACAGCATCCAGCCCAGTTACGCCAATGATATGGTCGGATTGGGCCGGAACAACCGGCTCATGATCGGCAGACGCCTTGAGGGGTTTACGCCGGGCCCCGTCCGCTTCGATAATGAGCCAGTCAACCCCAAGGTCCTGTTGGATATCCTTTGCCCACCCAGCCGGGATACCGATCAGTTTGTTCTGCTCTGGAATGATGCCGCAGCCGATGGTCAGGTGAGCATACCGGCCAAGTCCGTCACGGGCCAGGTCTTTGAGTGCATCCAGAGTGTCTGCCGTTACCAGAACGGGGGATTGGGTCTTATCCGGCACAAAAATTTTGGTGGTGGTGGTGGTCAGCACGGTGTGATCCAGGGATATCAGCTCGGCGGCGAGTCTGAACATCAGGCTGGTTTTACCGCCGGCCCCGATAATGGACACCATGCCTTTTTTGTCCAGGTTCAGTGCGGTGTGGAGTTCAGGCGGCATGTGACTCCTTAATCCCTGTTGTAGACAGACAGGATCGCCTCCAGTACACCGCCGCCCAGGGCCCTGGATTTGTCGGAGACGGCGCGGCAAAAGGATGGTTCCGCCCGGGGGTCGATGTCTCCGACCTTCAAGCCTTTGGAAACGGTGGTGCCCGGTTTGATCAGGCCGCGGAGCACACCGGGGATTTTGGCCGTTACGGGCCGGCCGGACACGTGTCCCACGGTTTCATCCTGCTGGACGATCATGCCCAGATCATGGTTTGATTCAAAAAAGCCATCGGCAGGCGCACGCAGGACCCGCTCATGGGTAAATCCGTGAATGTTTCCGGGAATACCGGTATTGGCCTGGGCAGGGCCTTTTCGGATCACCCGGCCCAGGTGATGCCCCCGGTGGGTTTCCACCACAAGGTGGGCATCCTTCCCCGCCTCAAACCCGGGCCCCAGAGCAATCACCAGCGGGGCTTCATCTTTTGAGGTGCCCAGGTTCCGTTTGGCAATGGTGGCATCGATCACCACATCGGGGGTCATTGCCCTGATGGTTAGCCACTCCGGATCCACCAATACGGCAATGCGGCTCTTTTCCCAGGCCAGGCGGATGTCACGACTGCTTTCGACCTTTTGTGCAGTCACTTGTTCCACGGTCTGGGTGCCGGAGAACACGGATTCACAGAAAGAGACATGACGGCGCACGGCCAAGGGGTTGGCACGCTCCATCATGAAGATATGCCTGATATTGGCATGGAACAGCCTGCAGGCAATACCGGACGCCAGTTCACCGGCTCCCTTGATTCCGACGGTTAGCTCATGAAGTTTCATACTCGCCTTTTTCATTGCCCCCCGCCGTGATTGCACAGGCGGAGGGCAATGGGATCCATGACCACTGGGGTTATTTGGGAATGCTTCCCAGAACACCCTGTACATAGTAGTTCATGCCCAGAAGGTCTTTGTCGGTCAACTGTTTACCCGCCGGAATCACCTCGGTGCCGTCCTGTTTCTGAATGGGTCCGGAAAAGGGGTGAAATGAGCCGTCGGCAATGGCTTTTTCCTTTTCTTTGACCATGGCGACCACGTCGGCCGGGATGCTCTTGCTCATCGGGGCCAGCGCGATCATACCGTCATTGATACCGCCCCACACGGCTTCAGATTTCCAGGTTCCCGCAAGAACCTCTTGGGCAATCCGTGTATAGTAGCTGTCCCATACATGGGTGGTGGCTGTGAGGTGAGCATTGGCACCGTATTTGGACATATCAGAATGATAACCAATGGAGTACACGCCTTTTTCCTCGGCAGTCATGGTCGGTGCAGTGGAATCGGTGTGGTGGGTGAGCACATCCACGCCCTGGTCGATGAGCGCTTCAGACGCTTCCCGCTCTTTGCCCGGATCAAACCAGGAGTTGACCCAGATCACCTTGATCTCGATATCCGGGTTCACGCTTTTGGCGCCCAGGCAGAACGCGTTGATCCCCCGGATCACTTCCGGGATCGGAAACGCAGCCACATAGCCCAGTTTATTGGACTTGGTCATTTTACCGGCAACGATACCCGTAAGATAACGGCCTTCATAAAACCGGCACATATAGGTGCCGACATTACGGGACTGTTTATATCCGGTGGAATGTTCGAAAATGGTTTTAGGGAACACCTTGGCGACCTTGATGGTTGGATTCATATAACCGAAAGAGGTGGTGAAAATGAGCTTATGCCCGCTTTTGGCCAGGTCGCGGATCACCCGCTCGGCTTCGGCACCCTCAGGCACACTTTCAATAAATTTAGAGGTGACTTTCCCGCTCAGGTTCTTTTCCATGGCCAGGCGTCCCAGGTCATGCTGATAGGTCCAGCCGGCATCCCCTATGGGACTGACATATACAAATCCGACCTTGAGCGGATCCGCAGCATGAACAGAAAATGTAAAACCAGCCATGACACATACCCATGTAAAAAGGCCAAGCATTGATTTAATCCACATGTTTTTCATCGAACATCTCCTTATTATTGGTTTTTTTCCGGATGGAATGTTAATCCCAGCGACGCCGGGGAATTGAGCCTGATTAAATGTTGGTCCCTTGAAATGATCACCAGGACCAGGATAGTGGCCAGATAGGGCAGCATGGACAGGAACTGGGCGGGTATTTCAATCCCGAATCCCTGGATATGAAACTGCAGGATGGTGACACCGCCAAACAGATAGGCACCGATCATCACCCGCAGTGGCCGCCAGGTGGCAAACACTACCAGGGCCAGGGACACCCATCCCCTCCCGGCCACCATTCCCTCGACCCACATAGGCGTATAGGCCACAGCCAGGTATACCCCGCCAAGACCGGCCATGGCACCGCCAAACAGGACCGCGAGATATCGGATCCGGAGCACGGAATACCCCAGGGCGTGCCCGGACTTGGGATTTTCACCAATGGCTTTGAGAATCAGCCCGGGCCGGGAGCGGTATAGAAACCACAGGACGCCGCCCAGCAGCAGGAAGGAGCAGTAAATAAGAATGTCGTAGGAGAAGAGCAGGGGGCCGATCACGGGCAGCTGGCTTAGCAGCGGGATGTGGAGTTCGGGTACCCCTTCCAGGGCGACACTGGTGTAGTTGATCCCCATGAAGGCACTCAGCCCGGCCCCGAAAATCGTTAGAGCGAGGCCCGAGGCCACTTGGTTGGCCATGAGCGAGAGGGTCAGTACCCCGAACACCATGGCCATGAGCGCGCCGGCCAGCATGCCTGCAGACACGGCCAGCAAAAGGCTGCCGGTTTTGGCCATGGTGATGAAGCCGGAGATGGCTCCCACCAGCATCATCCCTTCCACGCCAAGGTTGAGCACACCGGATTTCTCCACGATCAATTCACCCAGTGCGGCATATACCAGAGGGGTTCCAGCGGCGATGGTGGCAATAAGAATATTCATAAGGGTTTCCGGATTCATGGGATGGCTCCTTTATTTTCCCGACAGGGTGTGTTCGGATTGACGGGATATGGCCGGTGTACGGAACCGGAACCGAAAATGGATCAGAAAATCAGCCGCCAGAAGATAGAACAGCAGCATACCCTGAAACACACCGGTGACGGCAGAGGGCAGCTCCAGGTTCATTTGTGCGGATTCCCCGCCCAGATACAGCAGGGCCATCAGCAGGCTGGACAGGAAAATGCCTCCCGGGTGCAGCCGGCCCACATAGGCCACGATAATGGCCGCAAACCCATACCCCGGAGAGACCGAGGGCAGCAGTTGGCCGATGGGCCCGCAGATTTCAGACACACCGGCAATCCCGGCACACAGACCCCCGGACAAAAGACCGATCCATACCATTCTTTTGTATTTAAATCCGGCATATGATGCGGCTTTGCCCGCCAGTCCGGATACCTGCAGCTGGTAGCCGACAAAGCTCCTGAGCAGGAATATCCAACCCACGCCGATAAAAAGGAAAGAGATGATCACACCGGCGTGCAGGCGGGTCCCTTCAATGAGGATGGGCAGAAGGGCGGCATCCCCAAACAGGACAGACTGTGGAAAGCCATATCCTTGCGGGTCTTTCCACGGGCCGTGGATCAGCAGGCTTAAAAACAGGATGGCCACATAATTGAGCATCAGGGATACCAGGATTTCATTGGCATTGTAACGGATTTTCAGTATGGCCGGGATGGACGCCCAGAACATACCGCCGATGATACCGGCGCCGAACATACCCGGCAGCAGCCATAAACTGCTGCTGTCCTGGAAATACAGGGCCAATCCCCCTCCGAAAATCGCGCCCATGGTCAACTGGCCCTCAGCCCCGATATTCCAGATATTGGCCTTGAATCCGATGGCCAGGCCCACACCGATGATCATCAGGGGAGAGGCTTTGATGACAAGTTCGCCGATACCGTAGAAATCATTGACCGGTTCAATGAAAAAGGCATGAAATGCAGTCACCGGGCTTTTACCCAAAATGGAGAACACAATTAGTCCGCTGACCAGCATGAGCAG
>QZLA01000004.1 GCA_004796375.1 Desulfobacteraceae bacterium | reverse complement strand
TTTCTGATTCATCTCAGCAGGATATTTGTATCTGTCTGAGTCATTTTGTCTCATTTAGTAGTTTACTCGGGCAGTAAAAAATCTCAATTCAACTTTACTTATTTTTATTTATAAAAAAATCCTTGACAATTTTAATTTATAGCTAATATATTTCATTTTATCTTAGTTGTTATGTTAAGTCGCGAATAATTATCGCAATTATTGGGAGAACCCTATTGAGATTTGATGAATATTGAGAGGATGTTATGAAAATTCTACGCGTCTTGCTGACTGTTCTGTGTTTCGGGGTGTGGATCATACTTCCGGCCATCGCGATTGATGCTTTGCCAAATGAAGCCGCGCAAGTATCGGTTTATGGGGAGGGATATATCAGGCAGGGCAAGCTCAATGTATTTCTTTTTCTGGATACGGGTGAGGCAGGGCTGATGAGTTATGGCGTCAGGCTCGGGTATGACCCAAGCCAGTTGACATTTGAAAGTGCGGTGAAATCAAAAGAGGCGGTGTCAAATTCTCATACCGGCAACACGGCCAAATGGATTATCGGTAACCCGGATTCCCCTTTCAGGTACCTGCCGGATGCAGCGCATAAAACCGGCGAAATCCGGCTTGTCGGCGGGAGATTTGATCCGGATGATCCCCAAGCCGGGATCACCCCGGGTCAAAAAATATTCCTGGGCATGGCAAAATTTCGGCCGGCACCGGGGCAAAGTGATGAAAGCCTTCAAACCGCCGGCCTGAGCATCAATTTTGGCCGGAACCACTCAAACTACAATAATTTTGTGAGGATTAACGCCGGGAATATCGAACGCCTGGATGATGGGTCGGTGGCCTTCGGTACCATAGAGATCTTCTCACCGGCCAACCCGCCTCAAACCCCTGTTTCACCCATCATATTACTGCTTTTATCCGAGTAACAGGAGCTTTCTATGAAAAGAGCAATGATGTTGATTTTACTGTGTGCTGCTTTGATCCTGCCTGTCTATGCTGATGCTTCAGCCAAGAAGGTTTCAGGCAATGCCCAGGCAGAAAACCCCTATGATTATGACCGCAATGGGTACGTGGATGGGGAAGACCTGGCAAAATTCGCACTGGATTGGGACATCAACAATAAAGATATGGCCGGGTTGGAAGCACTGGCCAATGATTTTGGCCAGGCCGTCGGGGCAAGAACACTGGTGGTGCATCCCACGGATCCGGAACTGGGATACCTCTATATTCAGGACGCCGTGAATGATGCACAGGACGGTGACACCATAGTGGTGGAAGACGGCACTTATATCGGGGAGAAAAACCGGAATATCAATTTTCAGGGCAAGGCCATTACCCTGCAATCCAGGAACGGCCCTGAAAACTGTATCATTGATGCGCAGTTTCAGGGCCGGGTGGTGTTGTTTTATAACGGGGAGGGCAGGGATACGGTTCTATCCGGGTTCACCCTGGCCAAGGGCGCTGTGGATGGCAGCCTGGCAATTGCCGAGATCAGGGGCGGAGGTGTCTTTATTGGCCAGAACTGCTCACCCGTCATTAAAAACTGTATCATTAAAAATAATTCCAACCAGCCATTCCCGGGCATCCCGGAGGTCTATTACGGTATTGGGGTATATATCGGTCAGGATGCATCCCCCCTGATTACGGACTGCCGGATTACTGACAACTGGGGGCCGGCAGGCCCATACGGGTGGAAAGGGTTGGGCGGCGGCGTATACTGCGATCAGGGTTCATCCCCGGAGTTTTTTCAATGCCGATTGGATCTGAACCGGGCCGGGCAGGGCGGCGGATTTTTCTTTGAATCAGGCAGTACCGCAACTATAGAAGACTGCTGGATTGAAGATAATGGTGCAGCCAATGGCGGCGGAATATATGGCAGCGCCTCTGAGGCAGCTGTTAAGCAAACGGAGATATCTTCCAATACGGGGTTCCTTGGCGGGGGGGTGTTTCTCCACGGCAATTCAACCCAGGATGCCAGTGAACAATTTTTTGGATGTTTCATTCATGGCAACTCAGCCCCGAGCGGGGGCGGGATATATGCGGACAAGAATTACAGTGCGGTATTCACCAACTGCCTGATCAGTGAAAATGAGGCATCTACACAACTGGGGGGCGGTGTTTTTTACCAGGCCTCGCGGCTTTCTTTTACCAACTGCACCATCGCGGAAAACAGGAGTACCATGAGCTCGTTCGGCGGGATATGCGGGCCTGAATCCCCTGTTGCCGGCACCGGCATCGTTCTGGTCAACTCTATTGTCTATGGGAATGTGCCGTCAGAAAACCGGATCAATGGCACTGATCCGGAGGTCAGTATTGACCATTCCCAAATGAATCAGGACCCTGGATTTATCGGCGGGGATGACCCTTACTACAGGTATGCGCTGAGCGGCCAATCTATTCTGGAGGATCATACCTCCCTGTTCATTGATTCAGGCACATCAGCAGAAGAGGGTTCCGTCGACATTGAGGGGTATGAGCGGTATGATGTTCAGACTGTGGTCAATACCGGGTCCGGGCTGCCGGACTATCTTGATCTTGGTGCATTTGAATACTTTGGAAGCGAGTATCTCACCATTTTAGAGCATCCGTTACATGACGAACTCAACCAGACCGCTGTTGTGGATGAACGATCACCCATTGTCCTGTCCATAAAAACCAATTTGGCGGGTGTGGCATACCAGTGGCAGAAGAGAGATGATACCGGAACCTGGCAGGATATCAGCGGGGCGTCCGGCACCATACCGGAAGGGGACAGGGTTGCATCTTATTTGATTAATTCGGTATTGCCGCTGCACGCCGGCCAGTACCGGTGCAGGGTGAGCCGGGTGTTGGAGGGTAAATCATTGACCCTGACCAGCAACGTGGGCACCCTTGTGGTTAACGGGATGTCATTTATAGGCCGGCTTGTGATCAATGAGCAGGGACTGCAGCTTGGATATGCCGAACAAACCCGTTTTACGGCAACCTGTTATGACCAGTACGGAAACGAGCTGGATAATGTTCCCATCACCTGGGCGGTTGACGGGTTTTACGGAACGATTGATCAGGGGGGTAATTTTACAGCGCCGTACAAGTCCACCATCATCGATATTGTTGCCCAGGCCGGCGGGGCCGAGGCAAGATCGACCGTGACCATCGACCGTTCAAATAATGTGGACTCTGACGGGGATCATATCAAAGACTGGATAGAGGACCTTAAAGGAACCGATCCTGATGATCCCGACAGTACACCGGGGCCGGGGACGCACTACCTGTATGACGATTTGGGACGAATGCTCATGATTATCCGTATAGAAGAAACCATTGGTGATTAGGAGGCGGACATGAATCAGACATCTATATTGGCATATCTTGTATCACTTTTTCTTATCCTGATGGTTGCTGTTCCCTGTCCGTTACGTGGTGATACCGGTCACGTCGAGCCCACTGCAGAATTGGTTGCTGAGTCGGCTGCGGAATTGACCCACAGTGAATTTGAATCATCTGAGACTGTTGAGGGCGACATCCCGATAATAGATGACGGGGGAGATGATGACGATGATGAAGACCCGGTCGATCCCCCGGTAGAAGATGATCCGCCTGAAGAGGAGCTGGTCGTATCGACACCGGCCCATGCCAGCCCGCCGGAAGTGTCCCTGAATATGGGATCCATCGGATCTGTTTACACGATTGAAGTGCCGCCCGGTCCCAACGGCATGACGCCTACCGTCAACCTGAGCTATAATTCCTCCAGGAAAACCGGTATTGCAGGGACAGGGTGGGATCTCAATGTAGATACGATTCAAAGATCCACCAAATACGGGGTGTGTTATTCCTGCAATGACTTTGTCCATAACGGCCAGGACCTGGTGCCGGTCAGTGTGGATGCCAATGGGTTCGGCAGGTACCGGCCTGAAAAGGAAAAAGAGTTCTCACTGATAGAGTATCTGTCCACAGGAGAATGGAAGGTCACCCTTAAAAACGGTACAAAACACTATTACCGGGACCAGAGAATAGCAGAGACGCTAAACCTTGAAACCGTCAACGGATACGGGGTGTTTGACTGGCACCTTTACCTGAGTGAGGACTCAAACGGGAACAGAATCCACTATTCCTACCTGTATGACGAAGCGAATAACCAGGTTTATCTGGAAAAAATAGAGTATGCCAGCTATCTTCAGGTACCGGGTGAAGAATACTATTATACAATCCTATTCTATTACGAATTCAGGCCTGACAATGATACCGGGCTAAGTTATGTATCCGGTGTAAAGTCGGAAACAGATAAACGGTTGCTCAGTATTGCGGTTACCAAGGGAAGCGGTGATGAAAGAATCCGGGCATATCACTTTGAATACGCCCAGAGCCCCAGTACCTATCGGTCACTTTTAGCCCGCATCACCACATACGGCAGTGATTATCAGCTTAGCGGGCCTGATTATGTCCTTGAAGGCGGCAGTTCATTACCGCCGCAGGAAATGACCTATTATGCAGGATCAGGTGATTTCAGTTCGATCCCTTCAAGCCTGAATGCTCTGGCTGATGAGGATTTTACACCTGAACAGTTTACCTATCCAACCCTCACCGGTGACTGGAATGGGGATAACCGGCAGGATATCGCACGGGTCTGTGACGACAGGATCAGGTTTTTCATTTCCACAGAAAATGACGGCCATTACTGTGAAGAGTACCACGCGTTAACCGACCTGTTTCCGGTACCTGAGTCAGGATGCCACCCGGACGGCGAACCTGACCCTGAAACCAATGATATTCCCATGGTGTGTGATAACCCGGCAGACTATGTGAATAATAATACCCATCCGATCTTTACCGGGGACTGGGATGGAGATGGAAGAACCGACATTGGCCGTTTGGGGAATGATGGGATTAAATTCTACCTGTCCCGGGATGACGGGTTTGTATTGTTTGACGTGATTACCAATCATAATTTCAGTTCGTTTTATTTTACGCCGACATTCACCGGAGATTTTAACGGTGACGGGAAAACCGATTTTGGCGGTCAGCAGGGAGTGAACGGTGATACCGTGGTCTGGCTGTCAAATGGTACCGGGTTCTCGGAAAACCTGTGTACCATTGATCTGTCGACGTTTCCTTTGGGAGAGCCGCCAGCAGGTACGTTTCCTGCGGGCAGTAATACGGCGTATCCCTATATTATCGGTGATTTTACCGGGGACGGCCAGATGGAGATCGGCAGGGTCCATGAGGACCGGACCGTGTTTGTCAAGTTCAGGGACAATCAATTCGTATATCACACTGAATTTGAGGATTTCTCTCCTGAACAGCTTTTTTCAGACAGCAACAAAAGCCCAATCATAACAGGTGATTTCAATGGGGACGGCCTGACAGACATCGGCCGGGCATCAGAGTTGACTGGTGAACATGATTTCAAAGGGATTTACATTTATTATTCGACCGGTCCAGGTTTTACCTCTGATCCGGTTGAAGTGCCTGATCCGACCCCGTTTTATACATTAAAGGCAAACAGCAGCAGGGTATTGACCGGTGATTTTAACGGGGACGGCAGGAGTGACATTTTATCCATGAATAATCTTCAAACCGATATGTTGTTTTTGTCAACGGGTGATGGTTTCATCCTGTCCAAAGGCACGGATGGCGTAACAGGCAGTCAATGGGACCTTTTTCCAGGATTTCAATCCCAGGGTGAAACACCGGTGTTGACAGGGGATTTCACCGGAGATGGAAAGACCGGTGCCTGTATGTTTGGGGATCATCAATTAAGCAATAATACGGTTTTTTTTCAATCGCCTGATTCAGCGCCTGCTGATCTTCTGCATGAAATCGCGTTCACCCGGGGCAGTCGATCAACCATCGACTACCTGCCGTCATCTGAATATGAAAACGGGAATATGCCGGGGGTAATTCAAACGGTATCCGCCATTACAACGGGTGATGGTTTGGGAAATACAGCCACAACCGGTTACGGCTTCTCTGGCAAGTTTTATGATTTCGAGGACAATGAATACCGCAGTTTTGAAAAGGGGATCAAGGTCTTGCCCAACGATACCCGGGAGGTCACGGCATTCCTCCAGGACAAATACCTGGATGGCCTGATTGAACTGACCTCCCTGTATTCGTCTGACAATGCTCTCCTGTCAATCACCATGAATGATTGGAACTCCGATGAGTTTGGCAATGGGTCTTCTTTTGTCTCTCTAGAATCGACCCGAACCAGCCTGGTCGAAAACAGCCTGGAGACGGCCTGGCTTCTCGAAGCGTATGAATATTACC
>QZLA01000346.1 GCA_004796375.1 Desulfobacteraceae bacterium | reverse complement strand
GGTTGTCATTGGTCCATAACAGGTAAAGATGCGACGCACTCATGAGATGCTCCTTATTAAAAGTCAAATCCTGCGCTGAACATCAGGATATCTATCCCGTCATTGGGTTCACTGATGCCGGCATTGGAATAATGCATATACCTGAAGCAGATATCAAACCGCTCATATTTCAGGCCGATCCCGACCCGGTCCTCAAACTGAAACTTTGAAGCCATGTCCCTGCCGCCGATCATGGTCTGGGAAATCAGCGCCGCGCCGATCCCTGCCTCAACATAAGGAAGGACTGCCTGGTCGGGGGATCCGAAATAAAATGCAAATACCGGGGACAGACCGATGGCAGTGACGCTGTCGTCGTCATGGTCCCAGGAATTTACGGATGCCTCAAAGTATCCGGACAGATACCCGAAACCGGTGTCATACAGGGAACGGCACCAGTTTTTCTTGATACCCAGCCGGTAGATGTCTATATCATCGTTGGCCTGGCCATAGGCCACGTTTACACTGTACCCGCTCTTTTCAAGGCGTTGGGCTCCCATATCCTGCGCATGAACACCACCAAACGTCATCAGGACACATGCCAGGCCAACTGCGACAGCAATGATTCGGACAGCTCTTTTCATTATTTCATCCTCATTTTCAAATCAGTATTTTTTTTAGATCACTTTCCAATACATTCCAGGAAGAATTTCACCCGGGTGTGAATCGGATTTTTCATTGCGCCACAATACCAATTCCATAGACTCAAATTCAAGTAAAATATCACATAAAAACCAGTTGAAAGCCCCTAAAATCATCAAGATGCATAATTGCCGGATTTACGCCTTTTACCCTTGACATAAAATTTAAGGAAGTTTATATCCTTCTAACAATTGAACAGAGGGTTTACGTCTATTTTATTACATGCTTCCAAAAGCGTTAGCTTAAAAATATGGATTTAAAACAAATAGTTAAAAAGAACAAAAAAAAAATTGTTGACCAGTGGTTCAAGGCCACCATCGAGACATACCCAGCAAACACCGCCAAGATTCTAGGCAAAGACAGCAATAAATTCGATAATCCTGTCGGATCAACCACCCGGGAAACCATTGAGGACGTGGTGGACCTGCTATGCCGGGAGTTTACTGCAGAATCCCTTGAAACCACCATCGACCCCATTGTCCGTATCCGTGCGGTACAAGCCTTTACCGCTGCCGAAGCCGTCAGCTTTGTCTTTGCTCTCAAACGGATCGGTGAGGAGTTGTTTGATGCAGACCGGATACGGGAATTTGACCGGCTGGTCGATTCCATTGCCCTGGCTGCATTCAACCGGTATTCAAAATGTAAAGAAGAAATATACCTTTTAAAGGCCACTGAAAGCAAGCGTCGCATTCACAGGGCTTTTGAAAGGGCAGGTTTAGTAGCTGAGCTTAATGAAGAGGATCTTCTGGGCTCAAAAAAATCTTAACATGTACGTCCCTTTCAAAACGGTCCGTACATATAATAATGAGGTGGTTAACATATGAATCAAAAGTACTTGATCCCCCTGATTACGGTATTTGTGCTGTTTCTGGCAGCATATGTCGGGGTTGAGGGAGCAAAACTTGAATGGTTCTTCGGGATTGTGGTACCTTATGTATCGCTGATTGCCTTCCTGGTATTTTTTGTATTGAAAGTCCTGGGATGGGCCAAATCCGCCGTACCGTTCAAAATCCCGACAACCTGCGGACAGCAGAAATCCCTGCCGTGGATTAAGCAGAACAAGATCGACAATCCGGACACCACGGGTGGTGTTGTTATACGGATGCTTCTTGAAATCTTCCTGTTCCGCTCGCTGTTCAGAAACACCAAAGCCGCGTTTGCCAGAAATGACAAAAACCGGCTGAGCTATTCCTGGGAAATCTTCCTGTGGGTGGGGGCACTGGCCTTCCATTATGCATTCTTAACCGTACTGTTAAGGCATATGAGATTTTTCATGACTCCGGTACCCTCCTGCATCAAATGGCTGGAATGGGCAGATGGTATTGTACAGCTCGGTCTCCCCGGCCTTTTTCTCTCCGGTGTGGTCCTTCTGGCAGCCGCATTGTTCCTTTTGGCCCGGCGGCTTTTTGATCAGAAAGTCAATTACATTTCACTGGCTTCTGATTATTTCCCCCTGTTCCTGATCATTGCCATTGCGGGAACCGGAATTGCCATGCGCTATTTCACCAAGGTGGATATTGTGGGCATTAAATCCTTTACCATGGGTTTGATTACCCTGCACCCCGTTCCCCCTGAAGGGGTCGGCGGTCTGTTCTATGCGCATGTTTTCCTCGTGAGTGTGCTTTTCGCATATTTTCCGGCAAGCAAGCTGATGCACATGGGCGGTATTTTCTTAAGCCCCACCCGGAACATGGCCAATGACACCCGGGCCCAACGGCATATCAACCCCTGGAACTATGATGTGGACACTCATACCTATGAACATTATGAGGATCACTTCAGAGACAAAATGATTGAAGCTGGGCTTCCAGTTGACAAGAAGGAGTAATCAATGTCTGACGAAATTAAACCGGATGAATTATTAGATAAGATTGACTACTCCACCGGCGGGGGTAGTTGGATGGATACGCCGGTCCAGATCAGACCCGGGATGTACTGTTATGCGTCAAACCCCAAAAGTGTTGAGACACTGGGACTTCCCAACGCCCGGGCATGGAACCCTCTGGATGATGACTGGCAGCTGCCGGACAACTGGCAAGAGATCATTCACCAGGGCCTGAAAGAGCGCCTGGACAGGTTCCGTACATTCAAGGTATTCATGGACATCTGCGTGCGCTGCGGTGCCTGTGCAGATAAATGTCACTTCTTTCTGGGCACGGGCGACCCGAAAAACATGCCGGTTCTCAGAGCGGAACTTTTAAGATCCGTTTACCGGAATGATTTTACCACGGCTGCCAAAATTCTGAGCAAGATCCCCGGAGGAAAGAAACTGTCCGGATCCAGGCCCATGACCCTGGAGGTGCTCAAGGAATGGTGGTACTATTTCTTCCAGTGCACAGAATGCAGGAGATGTTCCGTTTTCTGCCCCTATGGCATTGATACGGCGGAGATCACCATCATGGCCAGAGAAATCTTCAACCTGCTCGGCCTGAACATTGACTGGATCGCCACACCGGTGTCCAACTGTTACCAGACCGGTAACCACCTGGGGATCCAGCCCCATGCATTCAAAGACATGCTGGATTTCTTTGTGGAGGACATCGAGGAGATCACCGGTGTCAACTGTGCCCCGCAGTACCAGAAAAAAGGTGCGGATATCCTTTTTATTACCCCGTCCGGTGACGTATTTGCCGATCCCGGCACCTACACCTGTCAGGGGTATCTCATCCTGTTCAAGTACCTCAAGGAAAAGTACGGTCTGGATGTGACCTGGTCGACCTATGCGTCTGAAGGGGGTAACTTCGGGTTCTTTACCTCCCATGAAACCATGAAACGGCTCAATGCCAAGATGTATGCAGAAGCCAAACGCCTGGGCGTCAAATGGATCCTCGGGGGTGAGTGCGGCCACATGTGGCGCGTGATCCACCAGTACATGGATACCATGAACGGCCCTGCGGATTTCCTTGAAGTACCGAAAAACCCGATTACGGGCACGGTCTTTGAAAATGCAAAATCCACCAAAATGGTTCATATCACCGAGTTTACGGCTGACCTGATCAAACACGGGAAGCTGGAACTGGATAAATCCAGAAATGCCAACCGCGTCATGACCTTCCATGACTCGTGCAACCCCTCAAGGGGTATGGGGCTTCTGGATGAACCCAGATATGTCATCCAGAACTGCTGTGACAACTTCTTTGATATGCCTGAAAACACGATCCGTGAGCAGACCTTCTGCTGCGGTTCCGGTGCAGGCCTCAACGCGGGTGAAAACATTGAACTGAGAATGGCGGGTGCACTGCCGAGAGCTACCGCACTCAAGTATGTCCATGAAAAATTCGGTGTCAACACCCTCGGAACCATCTGCGCCATCGACAGGGCGGCATTGACCACACTGTGTGAATACTGGGTACCCGATGTAGAGGTTGCCGGTGTGCACGAACTGGTGGGGAATGCACTGATCCTGCCGGGAGAAAAGGAAAGAGAGGAAGACCTAAGATTTGAACCGTTACCTGATTCTGAGGAGGAATAAGATGAGTAAAAACATGATCATCTCAGGACTCGTAATATTTGTAATTGCGGTACTTTCCCCTTTCTGGGCACAGGCGGTATTTGGAGACAAGCATGTTGTACCCAAACCCGAACTCGTCGGTAAAGCCGCCACCGCAAAAAAATGTGTACTGGACAAATATGACATGAGGGCCAACCACATGTCTCTCCTGGATGAATGGAGAGACTCGGTGGTCAGGGATGCAGACAGAAGATATGATGCGGTCAACGGCCACTCATTCGGTATGAGCCTTTCCACCGGGGAAGATTCATGTCTGGGCTGCCATGAAGATAAAGCCAAATTCTGTGATTCATGCCATGTTTACACCTCGGTGAATCCCTATTGCTGGGAGTGTCACACAAACCCAAAGGAGATTGAGTAATGAAAAAGAGCAGAAGAAGCTTTCTGAAAGTAGCAAGTATTGCTGCCATTGGGTTGGGTGCTGCTCCGGCAATGAACTTTGCTGCCTCTAATTCACATGGGGCTGCCAAGGCAGTTAAAGATAAAAACGAGGAAGCGCTGACCGCCCATCGCTGGGGCATGGTGATTGACACCAATAAGCTGACGGATGAAATTGCAGAAGCCATGACCGAAGCCTGCCACAGCGCCCACAATGTGCCTGATTTCAACCATGAGGTGGATGAGGAAAAATATCCCAACACCCGCCCGGTAAATATGAAACAGGAGATCAAATGGATCTGGCCGGAAAAGTTTCATTATGCCTTCCCGTACAAGGAAGATGAATTCCTGGCTGAGAAGTTCCATCACCTGCCGATTCCGGTGCTGTGCAACCACTGCAAAGAGGCGCCCTGCACCCAGGCGTGCCCGACCCAGGCGACTTTTAAAAGGAAAGACGGCATCGTCCTGATGGACTACCATCGCTGCATTGGCTGCCGGTTCTGTATGGCGGCCTGCCCCTTTGGCGCCAGGAGTTTCAATTACCGGGACCCCAGGCCCTTTATCGCGGAGACCGATCCGGACTTCCCCACCCGGAGCAAGGGTGTGGTTGAGAAGTGCAACCTGTGTGCCGAGCGGCTGGCAAAGGGTGAACGCCCCCATTGTGAAGAGGCAAGTGAAGGCGCCATAGTGGTCGGTGATCTGGAAGATCCTGAATCTGATATCCGCCACCTGCTGGCTGAACATTACACCATCCGGCGCAAGCAGTCCTACGGCACTGAACCCAGCGTATATTATATCGTTTAAGAGAGGCGAGTATGCTTGATATAGCTATTAAAGGAAGTAAAAATTATTGGTTATGGATCTTGCTCCTGCTCGCCGTGATCGGCGCGGGAACAATTGCCTACATCGACCAGTTCATGAACGGTCTTATGATCACCGGCATGAGCCGGGATGTCACCTGGGGATTTTACATCGCCAACTTCACCTTCCTGGTCGGTGTGGCCGCCGGGGGCGTCATGGTGGTCATCCCTTATTACCTGCATGATTATGAGCGGTTTCACCGTATCACCATCCTGGGTGAATTCCTGGCGGTGGCATCTTTGATCATGTGCCTGCTGTTTATTATTGTGGACCTGGGGCAGCCGACCCGTATGCTGAACGTGCTGCTTTACCCGACGCCCCACTCCATGCTGTTTTATGACATGATCGTCCTGAACGGTTACCTGTTCCTGAACATTGTGGTGGGCTGGAAAGTCCTTGAAGCGGAAAGAAGCCAGGTGGAGCCGGACTGGTGGGTAAAACCACTGGTCTACCTTTCCATCCCCTTTGCCATCAGTATCCATACGGTAACGGCATTCTTATACTGCGGTCTTCCCGGCCGCGGATTCTGGCTGACCGCCATCCTGGCTCCGCGATTCCTGGCCTCGGCATTTGCAGCCGGACCGGCGTTCCTGATCATCCTGTGTTACATTATCAGGAAGTTCACCAAATTTGATCCGGGATGGGAAGCGATTCAGACCCTGTCAAAAATCGTATGCTATGCCATCATTGCAAATATCTTCTTCTTCTTGTGTGAAGTGTTTGTGGCGGTTTACTCCGGCATCCCGAGCCATCTGAGCCACCTGAAGTATCTGTTTTTCGGATACCACGGCCACAACATGATGGTGCCCTGGATGTGGACGGCCTTTATCCTGATGGGTCTGGGCGCCATTTTCCTGGTGATCCCCAACCTGAGGAACAATCACACCCTGCTGCCCATCACCTGTGCCATGATTTTTATCGGTGCATGGATTGACAAGGCCTTAGGGATGATTGCCGGTGGTTTTATTCCGTCACCGCTCCACCACGTGACAGAATATGCCCCCACAGGAAAAGAGATCCTGATCGCCCTGGCGGTATGGGCAACCGGATTCCTGGTGCTGACCATCCTTTACAAGCTGGCCACCACCGTTAAGGAAGAAGTCAGAGGATAAGTCCTCACCTTAAACACCTGAAGGGATGCACCAAGCTGTCTTGCGTGCATCCCTTTTCGTTTTTTTTGGGACAAGAGAAACCAAGAAAAGGGCTGGAATACAGGGATGAATCATTGGCTGGAAACCCAGCGGGATATCCTGCTGGCCTCCATTATTTCAGAGGATTTTGAACAGGCCTGTGCTGTCCTTTCCCCGATCCGCGAGTATACATCCCAAAAATCGGTCCTGCCGGAGTACGAGCAAAAACTGCTGATCCAGATCCTGTTCATTCTCAAACGGTTTCATCAAAAGCTGTCTGGATCGTTCAAATCGACCTTTGAGAACTACCACACCTGTTTCAGGCAGTACCTGGCCGGACTGGCAAAACATGGCCGTAAAGCTACTGGCTGGGTGGATGAAGCCACCTATTTTTCACGATTGACCCTGTCCGACAGCCAGCTGCAGGCGGTATATCAAACCCTGGTCACTTTTCAGTTGAGCACGGGTTGCAGCCACTATTGCCGGAGGTGCAATGAGTGGGCATTGCCGGGTGTGCGCAGTCATTTCTCATTTTCAGCCGTCAAGACGATCCTGAAGCATCTTTTTAGGCATGATAATCAGGAGTTCACCCTGTATGGCGCATCTGATCCCCTGGACTGGGAGGGTCAAGCCGCAGATGAAAAGAAGACTGGCGGGCCCTATCCAACCATTGAAGATATCCTTGAATTCATTGCCGAACAGGGGGGCCATCCTGAATACGGACTCTTAACCAAGGTACCTAAAGGGAAAACCGGGCTGCTTGAGCGCCTTGCCCGAAACAACGCCGATCTTTCCGTGAGCATGACCGATAAAAACAGAATGCGGCTGACCCCCGTCTTCAAACGCCTGCCCCAATTACACAAGCAGCATGATTTTGATGATCTGATGATCCCGGCATTCCACGATGAGGATTTTGACAGTGTCAAACCGTCCATTTCCGACACCTATGGCACGGAGATAACC